>CBFHAS010000139.1:0-10361 GCA_965653625.1 uncultured Burkholderiaceae bacterium
TCGTTCCGACTGGGTTCGGATGCAATTGCTTCACACCTTCTGAGCTTGTCGAAGGGCTGGGCTGAGCTTGTCGAAGCCTTAGCCACCCCACCCACACGTCACGACACCAATCCCCTCAAAGCATTCAGCAGCTTCCTCGGTTGCACCGGCTTGAACAACACCGGATGCCCGCTGTCCGTGGCGCGGCGCATCTCCTCGTGGGTGGTGTCGCCAGTGATGAGAATGGCCGGGATTTCGCAGCCGCAGCGATGCCTCACCACCTGGATCGCCTGGATGCCATCGGGGCCGTCGCCCAGGTGCAGATCAGACAGGATCAGGTCGGGCGGCGCTTCCAGCATGGCAACCACCCGGTCCGCCTGCTCTACGTCGGCCGCGGCCAGCGCCTGATAGCCCCACTCCTCCAGCAACAGGCCCAGACCTTCGCGGATGGACTCTTCGTCATCGACGATAAGCACCGTGCGTGGGTGCAGCACCGGCATGGGCAGCGTGTCGGCCGCGGCAGTCACATCCTGGATGACGGGCAGCCCGCCTTGCGCGATGCCCACACGGAACATCGTGCCCCGCCCTGGCTGCGACACCACCGTGAGGCTGTGTCCCAGGAGCCGCGCCAGGCGCTTGACGATCGCCAGCCCCATGCCCAGTCCTTGCCCGCGCGTGCGCTGGCCACGGCCCACCTGATAGAACTCATCGAAGATGCGCGGCAGGTCGGCACCGCGAATGCCGACGCCGGTGTCCCACACCTCCACGTTGAAGTGAGTAGCCGTGGTGCGCACCACCACCACGATGCCGCCGTGTTCGGTGTACTTGATGGCGTTCTGGATCAGGTTGCCGACGATGCGCTCCAGCAGCTGCGGGTCGCTGGTCACCGACTTTCCACCCGGCGAGAAGCGCAGGTTCAGCCCGGCTTGCTCCGCGAGGCCAGCGAAATGCATATGCAGCCGGCGGAAGAGATCGCGCAGCGGGAAATGCTGAAAGTTGGGCTCCACCGTGCCCGCATCCAGGCGCGAGACATCGAGCATGGCGTTGAAGGAGCGGTCCAGCCCGTCGATGGAGCGCACCATGTTGCGCACCAGTGGTTCATCGCTCGAGCCCGCGAGCCGCTTTTCCAGGGTGGCAGCAAACAGCCCCAGCGCATGCACGGGCTGGCGAAGGTCGTGGCTCGCAATCGCGATGAAGCGGCTCTTTTCCTGGTCGGCTCGCTGAGCGGCATCGCGCTCGGACTCGAGCTCTCGGATACGGTCGTCGCGCTGCAGCGCGGCGCGCGCCGCACGCAGGCAGTGGCGCCTCACGGCGAGCCCGAGTAAAGCAACCAGCGCTGCCGCGGCGGCCAGCGACACCGGCCACCGTGCGATGCCGCCCGTGACCAGCACCCCGGCGAACGCCCCCACCACCACGCCACCCAAGAGAAGCGGCGCCACGGACAGAGCCGCCCGGCGCGCCTCTTCTCGAAGCCGCCCATCCATGCCGCGGCGCTCCAAGAGGTGCGGGGCGGCATCGCCTTCCGCGCCACTGGCCGGCGGGTCTGACACCGCCACGAGAACAGTGCGAGGGCCGGGGCGCGCGCTGGCCGGCCGCGCGGGGTTGGCGGCCTCAGCAACTGCAGCCATGGGGTTCAGAACACGAAGCCCGCAGCACCACGGAGCCAAGCGCCGGCGCGTGAAGACGCCCGCATGTCAGCGGAACAAGCTCACCATGTGGGAACGCGACTTCACATCCAGCGCCAGCAACAGCGAAGACACGTAGTTCTTCACCGTGCCAAGAGACAGCTGCATGGAGTTGCTGATCTCCTGGTTGGTGCAACCCGAGAGCACGAGTTCCAGGATTTCCAGGTGGCGCGGCCCCAGCTCGGCCACGCGGTCGTACATGGCCGACGACGGGAAGCGCGGGAAAAGCGCATGGGTCGGCGCGAAGCCGCGAGTTTGCGGGCCACCCTGCGGCCACAACAGCGCAGCCAGCGTCTCGCGCATCTCCGCGTTGACAGCGCCCTTGGGCACATACCCCACCGCTCCGAGCGCGCGCGCTTGGCGCACGACGAACTCATCCTGCGTGGCGCTGAAGACAGCGATGCGCGCCGAGGGATGCCGCTGCACGAAGTGGCGCAGCCCCTGCAGGCCCTTGCAATCGGCGAGGTTCAGGTCGAGGAGCACAGCCGCGATGTCGCCTTCGCGTTCGTAGATCTGCAAAGCCTCCTGCAGCGACGACGCCTCCAGCCACTCGAGCGCCACGCCCTGGAGCTCGCTGTACATCGTCTTGACCCCGTAGCGCACAAGCTCGTGGTCGTCCACGAGCAGCAGCTTGTGCGGCCAGCGCGGTGCTGGCGCAAAGCAGTCGATCGTGATGTCGGAATGCGCGGTCGTTTGCATAAGTCCCCCTGCCCGGCGGGCGACGGGGGCAAGCGCGGGCACCATGCCGGCGCATTTTTTATCCTCCCCAACCACCATGCCGCGGCCCGCATCCTAGTGGCGAGTTGGGAAGCTGTGCATCATTAAACATAGGGATGACCCGGATTCACCTCGCACGCGCCACGATGAACAGCCGGCGAAAGGGGAACAGCGTGCGCCCATCGGCACGCGGCGGATAGGCTTGGCGCACTCGGCAGGCGTAGTCGGCCTCGAAGCGTGCCGCCTCGACCGGATCCTCCAGCGCATCGAGGAAACGCTTGAGCCAGGTGCCTTTGGTCCACTCCTTCACCGGATCGGCGCCTTCGAGCACATGCAGGTACTCCGACTCCCAGATGTCCAGCTCGGCCACGTGAGGCTCGAGCATGTCGAAACAGGCCGCGGGCTCGGCCACCGGCGCCCAGCCCAGCAGGTGCTGCAGACGGGGTTTCCACGGGCCGGCCTGCACTGTCTCGACGATGGCGGTGTGCGACGGAGCGGCAAAGTTGCGCGGCATCTGGATGGCCAGCACGCCGCCTGGCGCCAGCATCCGCGCGAGGCGCGGCAGGAGCTGTGCGTGGTCAGGCAGCCAGTGCAGCGCGGCGTTCGAGAAGATCACTTCGGCGGGCGCAGGGGCCACCCAGCTCGCAATGTCGGCGTGAACCCACTGCGCCTCAGGCCAGGTCTTGCGCGCCTTCGCCAGCATGGGCTCGGAACCGTCAACACCGGTGATCCGGGCACCGGGCCAGCGCTCGGCCAGCAGCCGGGTGGCATTGCCGGCGCCGCAGCCCAGGTCGAACACCTGCGTGGGCTGGCGCAGCGGCACCCGGACCAGCAAATCAATGGCCGGCCGAAGGCGGGCGTCGGCGAAGCGCAGGTACTGCTCGGGGTTCCAGGCCAAGGGTCACGCCCCTGCATCGCCCGCGGCGCGACGCTCGCCATAGCCTTGCACCTCGCCCGGCCGGCGCAGCATCTTGTCAACTTCGGCGGCGTGCAGCTCCTCGGCCTGGATCATCTGGCGGGCAAACTCCTCCAGCGCGATCGAACGGCCTTCCGCGAGAACCAGAAGCTGCCGATACAGCCCCAGCGCGACGGCTTCCGTGTCGAGCGACTCCTTCAGGATGGCCGCGATGTCATGCCGGCGCGAATCAAGCAGGGGGCCGATGGCCAGCGAAGGATAGGCGCCCAGCGTGGTGATCCACTCGCCCACCTGCTGGGCGTGCTGAAGCGATTCGGCGGCCTGTTCGCGCAGCCACGACACGATCGGAATGCGCGTGAAGCCAAAGACGAGGAATGAATAGTGGGTGTAGCGCACCACCCCTGCGAGCTCAGCTTCGAGCAAGCGGTTGAGCACGTCCACGACCGCGTTCCTATCGATCTGCTGGGCCATTGCCGTCTCCTGTCCAGTCGGTGGGGAACGAGATTGACACCGTCGGCGGCCCCGTGCAACGCGGCGAGCAATGCCCGCGTCGGCGCGAGCGGGAACGGGGTGGAAACCACATCGACCCGGCCCCGGGCTCGGGGCACACTACGCGTTGCGAACCTCCGCCAGCCACGCGGCGAGGCGCGATCCGAACATAGATAGGAGGCATCCCATGTCACTGAATCGTGGCCGCTCGCCGGCCGCCACGTCCGCGCGCGTGCTCGCCGGCTTCGCCACTGCCCTCTGGCTGCTCGTACTCACGGGCTGCGCCACCCCCCCGCCTTCCTCGTGTGTCGAACCGGGCGCGCAGATCGTCTGTACGGCGCAGGGATCAGTGCAAGGGGTCGTGGAGAACGGCACCCTCGCGTTCAAGGGCATTCCCTACGCCGAGCCTCCGGTGGGCCCGCTGCGCTGGCACAAGCCCCAGGCTCCGCAGCCCTGGCAAGACCTGCGCGACGGCACCCAGTTCGGCGCGGTGTGCCCGCAGCTATCGGGTGACGCCATGATCGGCGACGAGGACTGCCTCACCGTCAACGTGTGGCGCCCGCAGAAGACATCGGCCGAACCGCTGCCGGTCATGGTGTTCTTCACCGGAGGCGGCAACCATGCCTTCTCCGGCCAGGGGGCGCCCGTGTTCGGCGGCGTGGCTTACAACGGCGAGCTCCTGGCGCCCGAAGGCGTCGTGTTCGTCACCTTCAACTACCGGCTCGGCGCACTGGGCTTTCTCGCCCATCCCGATATCGGCTCCGGCAACTACGGCAGCCTCGACCAGATCGAGATGCTTCGCTGGCTCAAGCGCAACATCGCAGCCTTTGGCGGCGACCCGCAGCGCATCATGCTCTTCGGCACCTCGGCCGGCGGCGGCAACATCTGCGCCCTGATGGCCGCGCCCCAGGCGCGCGGCCTGTTCCACGCGGCGGCCATGCACTCCAGCGTGCCCACCGGCTGCGAGCTGTCTACGCTCGCCGACGCGCAAAGCCTCGGCCATCGCGTGGCCGAGACGCTCGGCTGCGCCCCGGGAGAGACGGCGGCCGCCTGCATGCGAAGCAAACCGGTAGACGAAGTGGTGCACGCATTGCGCGGCACCCTGGGCCTCATGCCGAGGCTGTACGGACCGAACGTCGATGCAAACGTGTTCCCCGAGCAGCCACTCGCAGCCATCAAGCGCGGCGCGCATGCACGCATGCCGATCATCATCGGCAACACGTCGCGGGAGACGGCGCAGTTCGTCGACTCCGTCGGCGCGCTCCCCGATGCGGCCAGCTACGAGGCGGCCATCGGCACGTTGTTCGACAAGGCCGACGTGGCACGCATCATGGATGCCTACCCGCTGTCGGCTTATCGCTCGCCGCGGCACGCCATGGTGCAGCTCAGCACCGATGCGTTCTTCACGTGCCAGAGCCGCCGCGTCGCTCGCAGCCTGGCGCGCACCAACGAGCAGTCGGTGTACCGCTATCTCTTCGACCATGCGCTGGAAGGCGAGCCGAATTTGAAAGCGCTGGGCGCCACGCACACCGTCGAGCACACGTTCTTCTTCCCGTGGCGGCCCACGTACCGGCCTGGGAAAGGAGACCTCGCGGTCCAGCGCCTGACGTCGCGCCTCTGGGTCGAAATGGCGCGCACGGGCCGGCCAGGCACCGCTTGGCCTCTTGCAGTGCCGGGCGACATCCACCTGCGCATCACGCCCGCAGGGCAGCCCGCCGCAGGCGACGGCGGAGCGCACTGCGATTTCTGGGACACCGTTCGCCTGCCTTCGCCGCACCTCTGACCGGACGACCGTGCGCGTGATGGCGTGCGCGCCATCACGGGCACGCTACATTGAGCGCCCTCGTTTGACTGGGCAGCCTCGCATGACCCACACGCGGCATTCCCCTTGCGCCATCACGCGCCGGCACTTCCAGGCCACCTTGTTGGCGCTGGCGGCCCCTCCCCTCGCCGCCAACGCGGCCAGCGGCAAGCCCTTGCTGCTGGGCATCGACGGCGAGTTCGGGCTTCGCGACAGCACATCGGCGCAGGCCATCGAGCTCGGCGTGCGTGTCGCGGTGGATCAAATCAACGCGGCAGGCGGTGTGCTGGGTGGTCGGCCGCTGGAGGTGGTCATCAAGGACCATCGCTCCATCCCGGCGCGAGGCATCCGCAACATCGAGGAGTTCGCCGCCATGCGCGACCTGATCGCGGTGTTTGGCGGACGCTTCAGCCCGGTGGTGATCGAGCAGCTCCCCGTTCTCAAGCAATCGAAGGTCCCTTTCCTCGCGGTGTGGTCTGCGGCCGACGTGATCGTCGACAACGGCAGCCGGCCGAACTATGCATTTCGCCTTTCGCTGCGAGACAGCCTCGCCATGCCATTCATGCTTGCCGAGGCGAAGAAGCGCGGCATCGAGCAGGTGGGCTTGCTGCTTACGAACACAGCCTGGGGCCGCAGCAACCGCACCGCAGTGGAGAAGTACACCCGCGCGCACAAGTCGCCCCGCGTCGTGGGCACCGCCTGGTACAACTGGCAGGAACAGAGCCTCGTCGACAAGTATCTCAAGCTGCACGAGGCCGGCGCGAAGGCCGTGCTGCTCGTGGCCAACGACGACGAGGCCGCCACGCTTCTAAGCGAGATGGTCGCGCTGCCCGCCGACATGCGGGTGCCGGTGTTCAGCCACTGGGGCGTCACCGGCGGCCGGCTGTTCAAGCAGGCCGGCCCCGCGCTGAAGGAGATCGACTTCAGCGTGGTCCAGACCTTCAGCTTCTTCAACGCCAGCAAGGCGCCGCTCGAGCGCTTCATGTCCACCGCCCGGAAGTTCGGAATCCGGCGCATCGAGGACATCGAAAGCCCGGTGGGCGTGGCCCATGCATACGACATGACGCACATCCTCGCCAAGGCCATTGCTCTCGCCGGCCGAGCCGACCGTGCCGCAGTGCGCGACGCGCTGGAGAAAGTGCCCGCGCACGACGGCCTGATCAAGCACTATGCGTCGCCCTTCACCCCCGCGCGCCATGAGGCGCTCGGGCCTGCCGAGCTGCTCATGGCCCGCTACCGCGACGACGGGGTTATCGTTCCGGTAGGGAGATGACATCCTCATGAAGCTAGCCCGCTGGCTTCCTGCCAGCCTGGCCACGCGCTTCGCGCTCGCCGCCGCGGGGCTGGCAGCGGCCGCCCTCATGCTCACCTCGCTGGCCTCGTGGTGGCTCATCAACGAGCAGCACGATAGAGCGCTCCAAAAGCTCGCCTGGCACGAGAGGCAGTTCCGGGCGGCGGCCGTGGGCAGCGACCTCAGCGCCCTGGCCGCCCGCATGTCGGAGATCGCCGGCAGCACCATCCTGGCCACCGGCCTCGTCGACAGCGCCGGCCGCGAAACCTACCTCGGACCATTTCTCAGCGGCATCCGCCAGATCAACGGCATCCCGGTGCAGGTCAGTTTCACCGACTTCTCCGGCCAGGAAATCGCCAGCAATGCCGGCGCCCGATTCACCGAGGTGGAGCGGGCCTGGCTGCGCAGCAAGATCGATGAAGGCCGGCCCGACGCACACATCTTCCCCTCCGCCGAAGGCGGCGATCTGGTCGCGCTCCAGCCCATGACCTATGCGCGCACGACTTCGCCTGAGGGAGCAGTGCTGTACAAGGTGGCGCTGGGCGACATCAACGCGGGTTCGGCCATGCGGCTTGAGTGGGGCAGCTCGCCGGACGGCGACGCCGACACGGCCGGCGTCCCGGTGCCTAAGGTTTTCGAGCACCTGCGCTTCCGGGTTCGCGCCGAGGCCCCACCAGGCTCCGTGCCATCGCACCTGGAGTTGCCGTACCTGCACATCGTGGTCATCGCCGGCACGCTGTTCAGCCTGGTGGTGCTGGCCGGCATGCGGCTGGCCCGCCTGCTCACCGGCGACGTGCAGCGGCTGGAGACGTTCTCGCGCAAGCTCATCGGAAGCGACCTCAGCACCGAACGCGCACCGGCCGGCGGCAGCGCCGAGGTGTCGAACCTTGCCCGCTCCATCAACGACATGCTTGGCCGGTTGAACGAGCAGCACCTCGCCCTGCTGCGAGAGCGCGAGAAGCTCACCCAACTCACCGAGGCATTGAAAGATGCCGACCGTCGCAAGGACGATTTCCTCGCCATGCTGGGGCACGAACTGCGCAACCCACTGTCGCCCATCAGTGCGGGCGCGTACCTGCTGCGCAGCATCTCCGGCGCCGACCCGAGGGTGGCACGCACCAGCCAGATGATCAGCCGCCAGGTCGCGCAGATGACGAAGATCGTCGACGACCTGCTCGACGTCTCGCGGGTGACGCGCGGCCTCATCGTGCTGGAGCGGGCCCCGCTGCGCCTTTCCGCGGTGGTGTCAGCCGCAATCGAGCAGGTTCGCCCGCTCATCGAGTCGCGGCACGATGTCCTTGGCGTTTCGCTGCCGCCCGAGGAGGTCGTAGTCTCGGGTGACCATGCCCGGCTCGTCCAGGTGGTGAGCAACCTGCTGAGCAACGCCGCCAAGTACACCGAAGAAGGCGGCCGTATTGACGTGACTGTGCAGGCGACGACTACGCAGGCCATCATCACCGTCAAAGACAACGGCGCGGGCATCCCACCCGATCTCATGCCCGAGATCTTCGATTTGTTCACTCAAGGCTCGCGCACCCCCGACCGCAGCCAAGGCGGCCTGGGCCTGGGCCTCGCGCTGGTGAAGCACCTGGTGGGCCTACACGGCGGCACGGTTGAAGCGGCCAGCGACGGCCCCGGCCGCGGTGCCACGTTTGCCGTGCGTTTGCCCCGCATGCCCATGGCGCCATCCACCGAAGAGTCTGCCCGCCAAACCGACACGGGCTCGCCGGAAAGCCTGCGCATCCTCGTCGTGGACGACAACGTGGATGCATCCACCACCCTGGCGCAAACCCTCGCCGCCGAAGGCCACACCACATTCATCGCCCACGACGGCCCCGCTGCGCTCACGCTTGTGAACGCCCAATCCGAACCGCTGGACGCGTTCATCCTGGACCTCGGCCTGCCAGGCATGGATGGCTGGGAACTGGCTCGTCGCCTGAAGGCCCAGGCCTCGACCGCACACTCGGTGCTCATTGCCCTCACCGGCTACGGCCAACAGGCCGACCGCGAACGCTCGGCTTCGGCGGGCTTCCAGCACCACCTGGTCAAGCCTGTCGACATGGATATGCTGCGTTCGCTGCTAAGCCGCCACGCGCACTCCGCGGCCGAAACATCCAGGTGAGTCCGGGGACGGCCGCATGCCAAGGGTATTTGCCGATGTGAACCAGCAGCTGCGTTTCGGCAACCTGCCCACCGTGCATCCGCTATGGAAGACAAAGTGCCAAGGGACGGCCTCTGGACAAGCGGGCCACGGGATGCATTGGCTCCGCTACGATGCTTGCATCTGGAACGCTGACAGACGGCGAAGCACGTCGTTGATGTAGATGGACAACCCCACCTCCCAGCTGACGCAGGATGAACTGCGCAGGAGATACGGCGGCACGCTGACCGAAATCGGCACGCTGGAGTCGGCAGTCGGATCGACTTACAAGGTCGCCGCCGGCTGGCTCAATTCGCAAGACTTCAGCGAGGTCGACCCAAGCGGCTCAGACCTTCACAGGTTCATGGAGAGCGCTGCCAACTTCGCAAACGAGGTACAGCGCGATGCCGCAGACATGCGAAACCTGCTGGTCAGACCCCATGATCACCAAGCCAGAATCGCCAGCATGAGCCACGAGGTTGAGCTGCTAGCCCAGGGCGAGAACACGACCCTGAAGGCCCTCAATGAGCTGGTGTCCGCCGAAGTGCGGCGGGAACGGATCTTCCGGCAAGACCTGGTGGACGCGACCATCAGGTTCCTTGACGCACTTAACGGTTACGTCGAGCGCGCCGCAAAGAAGGCAGCGGAGTTGCTGGAAGGCTGGGACCGCGTCAAGGGCTACGCCGACAGCAAGGCGTTCTACGACAACCTCCGAATGACGTTCGACACGATTGCAGCGCTGGCGACCCACGGCAACGGCGCATGCAACGTTGTCAGCAGCGACGCCAAAGTGACCATGATCTTGACCAAAGATCTATTGCAGACGCATGGGTGGCGCCAAGGGCAGAGCAACGACTTGCTGATGGCAGCGATGCAGCAAGAGCGGCTGCTGAAGCATTTCCCCGTCGAAGCGCGAAAAGGCCTCACTTTTGACGCCGCGCTGCAATTGATCGAGAAGAAGGTTTTGGAGACCTTCGGCGACGGCGGCCCGCTACAAAAGCTCGCTCAGAAGATCCATGCACACATGGATTGGTTGGATGACCAGGGCTTCGAATTCCCGGTGAGAACAGTTGAACTGGCCTCCGCTGCTGACGAGCAATTCTGAAGAAGCGGGGACGCCGCTGTTGCGGCCCGAAGTCACACCCACCTTCCTGCGCGAGCCCTGATTCGCCAAATGCGAATCGCGAGCCGGCTCGCCGCGAATCCACCCGCCATTTGCCGTAGCGCTCGCGAGATGACCACCGTCTCGCGGCCTTAGTGCGAGCGAGCGAACCGTTCGACGCCGCCCCCCGAGTTCGACACAAATCGTCGTAAGTGCTTGATTTGCCTGGAATCAGGGTCTT
>CBFHAS010000140.1:0-10317 GCA_965653625.1 uncultured Burkholderiaceae bacterium
CGTCGCACCAGGCCAGATGCTCGTCGAGTTCACGCCACTGGGACTGGGCTCGCTGTAGCGTCAGCCGCGCCAGCGTGCCCAGCTCGTTGCTCGCGTCCTCAAGCTGAGTGTCGTAGCTGTCGCCCGTGCTGCCAACGGAGGGCTCGATGCCGGCCTGCGACAGCCGCTCGCTATAGCGAATAGACACGTACTGCGAACCGCGGTCGCTGTGATGCACCAAGGCACTTTCACGCTCGTGCCGGCGCGGACCTCGCGCTCCAGGTCCTTGATGCGCTGCTGCTCGGCCGTCGTCGGGCCCGGTCGCACACCGCTGTCGCGCTCGCCTTGGCGAACCCACTTGCGCAGCGTCTCGGCCGTGCAGCCGATCTTGGCGGCAATCGACTCGATCGCCGCCCACTGTGACGGGTACTGGTCCTTGGCATCGAAGACCATACGCACCGCGCGCTCGATCACTTCGGGGGAAAACCTCGGGGACTTCCTCATGTGGGCTCCATTCTCAATCGAAGGAGCCTCCTCAAAATCCGGGGCGGTTCATCGTCCCCCGGGGCGAATGCCGTGGGCCGCTGGAAGGAGTCCCCCGGTCAATGGAGCGCACCAGCTGAAATCCAGCCACTGCGGCGCCATGGCATACGCAGGCGTAGGAGCGCACTGACATGCAGGCACGCTGTACGACGACCCTCGGCAAGTAGCGCGGCTCGTATTCTTTTTGTCCCCTTCGAGGCGGCCGCTTGCCTCAAGGGTCAACCCGGAACTTTTAAGGACTTTGTGATGAACACGGATCAAGTCAAGGGCAAGGCCAAGGACATCGCCGGCAAGGCCCAAGAGAAGGCCGGCGAGGCCATCGACAGCGAAGAACAGCAGGTGAAGGGTCTCGCCAAGCAGGGCGAAGGCAAGGCACAGAAAGGCCTCGGCGAAGCCAAGGAACTCATCAAGGACGCGCCCAAGCGCAAGGCTTGAGCTTCGCGCGGCGTTCTTTCCGATTCAACCGCAAAGGAGTACCCGATGGCCCAACGTTCAATGGTGACTGGCTTGTTCAACGATCGTGAGAGCGCGGAAGACGCGTATAACGCCGCCGTTGAACGAGGCTACAGCAGGGACGACATCAACCTGATGATGTCAGAGGAGACGCGGAAGCGGCACTTCCATGGTGACGCCGACGAACGCACCGAACTCGGCACCAAGGCCGCTGAGGGTGCTGGCATCGGCGGCGCGATCGGCGGAACGCTGGGCGCCGTTGCTGCGGCGATCGCCGCGGTGGGCACCTCAATCGCAATTCCCGGACTTGGCTTGGTGATTGCCGGCCCTGTCGCCGCGGCGCTCGCCGGTGCGGGCGCCGGCGCGGCCGCCGGGGGCATCGTAGGTGCGTTGGTCGGTTGGGGCATCCCGGAGGAACGGGTGACCCACTACGAAGAGGGACTGAAGAAGGGCGGGATCGTCATGGGGGTCACCCCTCGCAGTGACGACGACGCCGCATACCTCGAAAAGAAGTGGAAAACTCGAGGCACGCACGTGTTCCGTTAGGTCAGTGTCGGCCGCACACCGCAAGGGTGCGGCCGTTCGCGACGCTTGGCCACGCGATTGCGTGAGGACCTGGATTCTTCTTGAGCCATGGATTGGCCATGTCGATTCTCCTTGGCCAGCGATGCTGTGCAAGCATTCAGGCTTCAAAGGGCGGCGATGCTCCGGGGGTGTCGCTGCCAAGCATCCTCCCGCTGGCGCAGCCGGTCGGCGATGACCGAAAGCACCTCAGGGTTCCAGCCCAGCCCGCAGTGACTGCCGTCCACTTCGATGTTCTCCGTGTGGTCCGCGTCTCCGTCCTGGATGCACGCCTGCCACGCCACGACGCCGTCGCTGCGGCTGAAGATGGACGTGGTGGGAACGGCGGGTGCGCTACGCAGGCGTGTCACTAGCGATTCGTCGAGCATCGGCTGGTTCCCGTTGACCAGTCGATAGACCCATGAGACGTTGGTCTGATCGACCGAGCCGGCGAACGGCGTTCCGATGGTGATGACCTGGCGCACCCGTCGCGTGAGCTTCTTGGCGACCTCACGGGCGTAGATGCCGCCCAGGCTCCATCCGATCAGGCTTACCGACTGCCGGTGTGGGCGGGTGAGCTCGTCGACGTGCTGCGCGAGCTTGTTGATCCATGCATCCACATCGCCCTGCGGCCCGGTGTTGAAACCGAGGCCCCAGTCGAACGTCGCATAACCGAGTTGTTCGCAGAAGTCCTTCAGGGGACCGAGCGAGCGGTGGTCTGCGGCCAGGCCGGGGAAGATCAGGACAGGGTGTCCGTCGCCGGGCGGCAGCGCCGCCTTGTCCATGAAGCGCATGCCCGCGTATTCGAGCGCGGCGCGCAGCGGCTCAACGCCGAGCAGGGTCAACGCAGGGGCGCTGCCGGATGGAGAAAAGGTAGTACTGGTCATGAGGGGGTCAATTGATTGGGGTTGCGGGCCGGGTGGGAGTGCCGTGAGAGAGTCTCTGCCGAGCAAGAGGCAGCGCGCCTCGGGTTGTCGAATGGCATCACAACGCGGCCGCGTCGCCGACATTCGCTTGTCGCGTTTCAGCCTTGATCTGATCGCAGATGTTTTGTCCGGTGACAGTGAGGCGCAACGCCCCACCGTTCCATTCCAGCCAGTGCAGCGCAACGTAGTCGCCGATCGTGCCGTCGCCGATCAAGTCTGCGCGGCGTCGGTACAGCAAGTCCACGGTGGAAGGCAGCGCTGCGCGCAGTTGGTCTCGCCTGGGCGAGGTCGACGGGCTGGAAAGGGAAGCCGGCGCGACCATGGAAGCACCAGCAGGAAGGTTGTGTGTACGGATAGGAAGCTCCTGTGAAAAGCCACCTTAGCACCGACGATGCCATCGCGCATGGGTGGGGGATCGTTCAGCTTTGGTCGTCGGCCCAGCCGATCCCGCGCCAGTGACGGGGCCGGTGCTCGAAACGCTGCGGTGCGCCATGTCGAATTCGGGTGGATTCGATCGTCGCGCCGATGAAGGGGCATCCTCCGCCTCACTGCGCTGCACTATTGCAGCTTTCCCGGAGCGACCGTCATGATTTCATCGCAGACCCGTCTGGTACTGCTCGTTGCCACGCGCAAGGGCGCGTGGCTATTCCATGGGGACCCTCAACGCCAAGCCTGGGCCGCCGACGGCCCACATTTCCTCGGTCACATCGTCAGCCATCTCCAGATGGATCCGCGCGACAGCCGCACTTTGCTGATGGCAGCGAAGACGGGCCACCTGGGGCCGACGGTGTTCCGCTCCTCCGATCGTGGCAAGACCTGGAAGGAAGCCCGCCAGCCGCCCGCCTTCGACAAACCGTCCAACAACCTGCCAGCGCGCGCGGTCGATCACACCTTCTGGCTGACGCCCGGCCACGCCAGCGAGAACGACACGTGGTACGCCGGCACCTCGCCGCAGGGCCTGTTCCGCTCGGAGGATGGAGGAGGGAGCTGGACGCCGCTACCGTCCGTCAACGACGATCCGCAATTCCGCGAGTGGATGGGTACGGTGCAGGATGGCACGCCCGACGGTCCAAAACTGCACTCCATCATCATCGGCCCACGTGACCCTGCCCATCTGCTGTTCGGCATGTCCGGTGGCGGGGTGCACGAGTCGCGAGACGCCGGGCGCAGTTGGACAACCTTGATCGAGGGCATGCAGGTGGTGGAAGGCTTCGATGCAAGCACCGTCACGTTCCACGATCCCCATTGCGTGCGCGTCTGCCCCAGCAACCCCGATCGGCTGTACCAGCAGAACCACTGCGGCATCTACCGGCTGGATCGGCCGGGCTCCGTCTGGCAGCGCGTCGGGCTCAACATGCCCGCGGACGTCGGCGACATCGGTTTCCCGCTGGTCGTCCATCCCCGGGATGCCGACACCGCCTGGGTGTTCCCCATGGACGGCACCAACGTGTGGCCGCGCACCAGCCCTTCGGGCCGCCCGGCCGCTTATGTCACGCACGATGCCGGCCGGACTTGGCAGCGGCTTGACGAAGGCCTTCCTCAGCAGCAGGCCTGGTGGACCGTGAAGCGGCAAGCCATGACGGCCGACGCCCTGCCGGACCCGGCCCTGTACCTGGGCACGACCAGCGGCGAGCTATGGATCGGGCACAGCGGTGGCTCGCATTGGGTCAACATCGCTCGCCACCTTCCCGAGATCTACGCCGTCGAAGTCGCGGAGCTGATGTGAAAGTGCTGGTTCCGAGCGCGCTGCGCACCTACACCGGTACGACCGAGGTGGACGCGACCGGCAACACGCTGCTCCAGCTCTTTGCTGACCTCGACCAACGCTACCCTGGCCTGCGTTTCCGCGTCGTCGACGAGCAGCAACGGTTGCGCCCGAATATGCGCATATTTGTCAATGGCCTGGGCGTGCGCGATCTCGGTCATGCGCTGCAGCCAGACGATTTTGTGGCCATCGTGCTGGCGCTCAGCGGGGGCTGAGTGCTCGCGTGACACGGGCGGGCTCCAGGCTCGCATGGGAACGAGCGCGCTCTCATGTCGCAGAACGACGCAGCAGGCGCAGGCGCACCGGCGCCGCCGGCCGCAGGGTGACATTCACTTCCGGCTGCGGCACCGGCGCGCCCGGCGCGGCCTGGATCTCGTATCGCTGCAGCAGCATGGCGGCCACCATCGTCATTTCCAGCATCGCGAAATGCTGGCCCATGCACACGCGCGGCCCGGTGCCAAAGGGCAACCAGCTACCGCGTGGTGGCGGCTCTGCGCTGGACAAGAATCGCTGGGGCCGAAAGGTCTCGGGCCCGGCAAACCAGCGCGCATCACGCTGGATGACCCAGGGCGTGATTCGCAACAGGGCGCCGGCGGGCAGGTTCCACTTTCCCAGGCGCAAGGGCTTGACGACACGGCGCGACATCAGGGCACCCACAGGTGGATACAGGCGCATCGCTTCCCTGAGGCTGGCGCTGAGCCAGTCCAAGGCCGGCGTGTCGGCAGCTTCTGGTTCGCGCGTGCCGACCACCGTCTGCACTTCCTCATGGGCCAATCGCTGCGCTGCAGGGTTGCACGCCATCAGCCAGGCCCACCACAGCAGGGCGGTTGCGCTGGTTTCGTGCCCGGCCTGGAACATGACCACGCACTGGTCATGCACCTCGGTGGCGGATAGGCGCTGGCCGGTCTCGTCGTCCGTTGCGGCGAGCAGCATGGCCAGCAGATCGTCTTGCGGGGCGTGCCCGGGGTCGCGCCTTTCAATGTGGCGGCTGACCAGGCCGTGCAGGGTGCGCAAGGCCCAGCGCTTGGCGCGCTTGCCGGGCAAGGGCAGCCAGTCGGGCAGCGTCATGGGCCAGAACATCTCACGCATGGCACTGCGGCTGAGCACCTGCGTGGCGCGCGCCGCGTCGCGGGATTCACCGTGATCGGGTGTGCTGAACAGCGTGCGCAGGATGACATCCATCGTCAGCCGCGACATCAAGCTGCCGATGTCCACTTCGGCGTCGGGCCGCTGGAGTGGCACCGCCGCGTCGAGCACCTTGCGTGCGGCGGCCGTCATCAGCGCGGCGTAGCCTTGCACGCGACGCGGCGTGAATCCCGGCATGAGCATGCGGCGCTGGCGCTGCCAGGGGGTGCCCTCGGTCACCAGCACGCCTTGGCCAAAGGTCTGCTCGAAGATCCGGATGCCTCGCTCCCAACGTATCAGATGCTCGGCCTGGTCCACCAGCGCCTGGCGCACCAGCGCGGGGTCGAACACGTCGTAGGCCCGTTCGAACCCCAGGCGCATGAAGACGACATCTCCGTAGCAGCGCTGCAACTCCTCCACGAATCCCAGATAGTCGCGTGACATGCGGCGCAGCAGCGGCAGTCCCCACCAGGGCGTCGGCGGGCCTGGCGGCTGCGTGTCTGCCGTGGCGTTCACCGAGCACCTGCCTGGGCCAGCCCGATCAGCGTCAGCACCGCAGCGGCCAGCATGGCAGTCCCGCCGTGATGACGGCCCTGCGTCAGCCACAACACGAGGATGCCGCAGGCCGCCACGCCTGCGGCCAGGCAACTCAGGATGGCCTGCTGCAAGCCCAAGGCAGGCAGGTCGGCAGCCTGCGCACTGCCCAGCCAAACCAGCGTGGCCGCCTGGCCCGCACCCAACAGGCTGAACAGGTGCCAACTGCCGCGCAACATCTGTTGGTGGAAGCGCTTCACGCCGGACGGCGGCTGGCGAGCCCAGGGTCGGAAGATGCGCGATTCACCCATGATCGAATGGACGGCGACGATCAGGCCCGACAGTGCAGCGGAAGACAGAAGCCATAGGTTCATGGGCACCAGCCTAGAGCCTGGTCCGGGTGGCGTCTTGAACGTTCTCGACACCACGGGGTGTTTCTCCCAGGCGCCGCCGGCGGTGCCTACACTGCCGCGATGGCCTACCTCGCACAGACGCCGCAGCCCGCGCTGGCGGCGCTCAATCGAGCACCGGTGCAGTTGTGGTTGCCGCGCCCTTCGCTGAGCCATTGTGTGCGGGCGATCGTTTCGCGCAGCACACTGGGCATCGGCCGCCACTGGCCGGAGCCGTGGCGATACAACCACTTTCCCGCGACGCCGCTGTGCGCCATCAGTTGGTTCATCGCCGGGCACTCGGTGCTGATCGATGAGGGTTGGCCCGCGGCGCCAGACAGCCCGGGACGGCGCCTGCCGCAGGTCTACTTCAGCGGACCCTTCACCCGCCCGACCGTCTCGCGCAACGCCCCGGAGGGCCACGGCGTGATGGTGATGCTGATGCCCGATGCAGTGCAGGCGATGACGGGCCTGAACCCGGCCGAATGGATCAATCGCATCGAACCGCTGCCGGCTGTGCTCGATTCAGACTGGCAGATGCTGGGTGAGGCCGTTCTGGCGGCACCGGACGATCGATCCCGCGTGGCACTGATTGAGGAGTTTCTATCGCCACGATGGCAGGCTGCGCGGCCGACGGTGGGCGCGCCGGGGCTGCTGCGTGTACACGACTGGGCGCATGGCCTGTCCATGCGCGCGGCGTCCTCCGGCGTGGGGCGCAGCCTGCGGCAGGCCGAGCGCCGCATCAAGGGCTGGGCCGGGCTGCCGATGCGCGAGCTGCGCGGCTTGGGCCGCGCCGAACAGGCGTTCTTTCGCGCGCTGGCACAGGGCGACGGACCGGTGCGCTGGGCCGAGGTGGCAGCAGATGTCGGGTATGCCGACCAATCCCACCTGTGCCGCGAGACGCGCCGCGTGACCGGATTCGCGCCCGGGGAATTGCGACAGCGCATTAATGAGGACGAGACCTTCTGGATCTACCGGGTCTGGACCTGAGCATGGCATCGCCGACCGGCACCCCACCGTGCCCGAGGCGCAAGCCATCCCGGACTGCCGTGACGCAGCGTTCCCCGTCGCGACAGGGACGTGTCGCCGCACAGCGCGAGCTTCCGGCCTGCGTGGATCGCGACGAAATCGAGCAGCTGCTTGCCGCTGCCGCCGAGCTCAAGCTCGAAGAGCGTGTTGTGCCGCTGCTGCGGGCGCGCTCGGCCGGCATCAGCGCGATGCCGACGCCCTGGGCTTGCTGCAAACCGGTCGCGAGATCCATACGGCTTCCGCACGCTATCGCGCGGTCGCTGCTCCCCAAACCGACATCTGACTTCGAGCATGAAACCACTTCGACTCACCCTCAAAGGCTTCACCGGCATCCGCGACGGGCTCGGGTGCGATGAGCTGACGGTCGGACTTCGAGTCCCTCGCCGCGGGCGCGCAACTCGTCGCGCTGGTCGGGCCGAATGGCAGCGGCAAGACCACGATCATCGACAACGCGACCCGTACCGACTGATGCCCTCGCGCGCGACAAGCGCCAGCGTCGGCGGTTTCTCGTACTACGACCATCTTTGCGCACCCGAGTGCTGCAAGGACCTGGAATGGATGTACGAGGGCCGGCGCTTCCGCTCACAGCTCGTCTTCCGGATAAACGGCGCACGCCGCACGGAGGCCTTCCTGCACGAATGGAAGGACGGCCGATGGGTGCCGATCGTGATGCCCGACGGCACGCGCTCGGACGGCAAGACCGACACCTACGACCGCTGCGTCGTAGGGCTGCTCGGCTCGCCGGAGACCTTCTTCACGTCGGCCTTCCACGCGCAGAACCGGCGCCAGCTCTCGGCGTATCGGCCCAGCGAGGTGAAGGGCCTGCTCGTCGAGCTGCTCGGGTTGGAGCAGATTCGCGCTACAGGGCAGCATGCGGCACGCGTCGCCGCGCAGCTGCAGCAGGCGCTAGAGGAACGGCGTTCGGCGGTTGCACGGCACCGGGCGATGGAACAGTCTGTGCAGCAGCTGCGCGGGATGGTCGAGGACGCGCAGGAGCGCATCCGCTCGGCGGCCGAGCGCAAGGCGGCAGTGCAGGCGGCAGTGCAGGCGAGCCTGCAGGCGGCGCAGCAGCAAGTCGCCGCGCGCGAGGCGGAGCGTGTCGCGGCCGCTGGCGTTGAGACGCTGCGGCAGTCGCTGCATGTGCAGATCGGAGAGCTGGCGCGGCGCAAGACCGCCCTGATCGGCGCTCAAGCTCGCCTTGCAAGCGACCTGAAAGCGCGTCGCGAGCGTGCAATCCATGCGCTGCGCGCCGCGGAGGAATCGGCTGCCGCAGCCCGGGCGAGGCTGCAGCGCGACCTCGCTGCCACGCATGCGCTGCTGGCGCGGCAGGACGCGAGTCGCGCCGCCGTCGAGCGGCTGCCGGTGCTGGCCGAGCAGGAACAGGCGGCGCGGGCGACGCTGCGCACCGCCGAGGAGACCGGCGAGCGTTGCGCGCGAATCCGCCAGCGGCTGCAGGTGATCGCCGCGAGCCGCCAGGGACTTGAGCGGGAAGCCGGCTCGGCGGCGCTGCGCGCGCAGCAGTTGCGCGAGCGCTTTCAGCTCACACAGGAGGTGCCGTGCAACGGTACGCCTCGACGTGATCGTGTTCGATGCCGAGACCGGCGCGTCGAAGAGTGTCGCGATGATGAGCGGCGGCGAGAGGTGTGGATCGACGAGGCGTTGACTCGGGCGATCGCGGTCTATCTCGCCCAGTCGGCTGGGCGGCGCTATCAGACGCTGTTCTCTGATGAAGCCGACGGGCCGCTCGATCCGCAGCGCAAGCGCATGTTCGTGGCGATGAAGCGCGAGGTTCTGAGGCTGGGCGGGTACGAGCAGAAGCTGTTCGTTTCGCAGGCGCCGGAGCTGTGGTCGCTTGCGGACTGTGTGATCGAGGTCAAGCGCTTCAGCGCGCGTCGGGAAGGGCAGGCGGCCTGAGGTTTCCAAACCATGCTCCGCCCGTCCGGCACGGGCGTATAGCTGCGTGGCCGCGCGGCGAGTGGCATCGCGCCGGAAGGCGGTGCTCCGGCCGGTCCGAGGCTTCGCCGGCATTGAGCTATTTGCCCAGCGTTGTGGCCAACCAAAGCGACAGCATCACGCCCACCGCCAGCCAGACCAGCACGATCCCCATGGCTCCTGCCCGACTGCGCGGCTTCGAGCTGGACTGCGCCATCCACTGCTGCGCCCGCTCGCGCGACTCAGCGAGGACGGCTGCCGGAAGCATCCGGACGGTCAACCAGATCAGCACGGGCAGGAGAATGAGGTCATCGAGGTACCCCAGCACCGGGACGAAGTCGGGGATGAGGTCGATCGGGCTCAGCGCGTAGGCCACGACGAAGGCGCCCATGACCTTGGCATACCAAGGTGTGGCGGGGTGTGAACGCGCAAACCACAGCGTCATCGCATCGCGCTTGATTCGCCGTGCCCAGGCCCGGGTGGCATCTAAGAGGGTCACGATCGGCATGGAAATGTCCACTGTACCCGCCTCGGCATTGGGTCATGCCAGGAGCGATTCGGCGACAGCCGCAGAGACGACGACCGTCAGGTACGCATCGCCAGCTTCGCGCTGGACAGACGGAACCCCACGGCAAGCAAGCGGGCGATCAATAGCCCTTGACAGGGGCGAGCAGTTCTTCAAAGTCCTCCTGCTACTTCAAGGGAGGCGACCGATGAACGAAGCGAACTCGTACCAAGTGGGCCAACTCACCCCGCCACTGGGCGTTCTCATCCCCGCAAAGGACGGCAACGCGCGCAAGAAGAAGCGCACGCGCGAGCGCATCCACCGCATGGCGGTGTCGATCCACATGCACGGCGGCGTGCTGCAGAACCTCGTCGTCGTGCCCGAAGAGCACGATGGCAAGCAAACCGGACGGCTCGAAGTCGTGGCCGGCGAAACCCGCCGCCTCGCCCTGTGCGCCCTGCGCGACGGGTGGATCGAGGACGCGAAGGGCTACACCGACGACTGTGCGCCGCGAAGGCGCACAGGAGGAGCGATCCTCCTGGGCAGCCATGCTGCACGAGAGATGAGGGCGGGCCC
>CBFHAS010000141.1:0-10259 GCA_965653625.1 uncultured Burkholderiaceae bacterium
GTGAACGCCGGCGGGCTCGCTGAGGGACCGGGTTCCGGGTTCAATGCCCACGCGTCCGGATCGGCGGCCTCGCCTGCCATCGCCGGCGGGGTCGGCGGCGTCGCGAGGCCGGCGCACCCAGCGCGGTCGCATAGGGGCGAAGCCGCCTCGTCAGCGACTTCGCCCGGTGCAACCGCGGCCGCCGTGTCGGCCGGAGGCACCGATGACGGCGCTGTGCCCCGCAGCCCCGACGACACCGCGGCCGGGTTGGCCGCAGTCGCCTCCACACTCGCGCCCGCGGGCCACCACCACCATGCCGATGCCGCGAGCAGCAAGGCCACGGCGACAGCCGCGATTGCCCGCCGCCTTGTCGACGACGGGCGCCACAGCACCACCAATCCCTCGCCGACGAAGCGTTGGGCATCGGCCTGCGCCGCGGCCAGGTGGGCCGCAGGCTCGGCTGGCCTTCCGTTCGTCGCGGTGTCGTGCTTCGCGGCCATGGCGCTCACCAGGTCATCAGTGCCGCGCGGATTTCATCGCGGTAGAGCTCATTGGCCGCAGCGCCGTAGGCGTTGACGTAGATCGTGGCCTGCGGGTCGCTCCAGTCGGGCACGGGCGTGTCGGAGATGAAGCGCGCGAACGAATAGGTGCGGTACTGCGTCTCGCCAGACACCTTGATCGGCAGCCGGATCAGCCCGGCGCCCGAGCGCACGATGACCTTCTGGCCGCAGTTGCCGCTGGCATCGGGCAGGCAGGTGCCGTAGCTGCCGCCCTTGCCCCACGTGCGCACGAGGCTGCCGAAGCTCGCGGCGACTGCCGACGACTTGCCGAGCTTGGTTGCTTCCTCGTTGATGATCGTCTGCAGCGCGGCGCTCACGCCACTGCCCGGGTTGGCGGACTCGAGGAACTCGGTGCGCGCCGAGTTCGTGTCTGTCAGCAGGGTGGAGTTCCACACGCCTTCATAGATGCGCGCCAGGTCGGCACCCGTCGTGTCGTTGCGCCGCGTCGCGGGCTCGTACTTGCCAGTCGACAGGTTGCGATAGGCGCATCCGATGTTGTGGCGCAGTGTCGTGCCCGTAAGGCCGGAGGCGCTGGCCGTGCTGTTGATTGGCGTGAAGCCGCCGTAGCGCAGCACCGTGCCGCGCGTCGTGCGGTTGTCCGAGATCGACATCATCTGGTCCAGGCCCGTTTCGAAGTTGTAGTTGGTGCGCGCGTTGGCGGCGGTTTCCAGGCTGGGGTCGGGACAGGCATCCTTGCCCTTGGCCGGGTCGTATTCATAGTAGGTGAAGGCGGAGGGGAGCGTGTCCTGCCCGGCCGCCACCTGGCGCATGGCATGCAGCAGGTGCACCGACTTGAACGCGCTGGCCGTCTCGGCGCGCCGGGTCGCGTTGAGGTTCACTTTCACGCTGCCGCCCACCTGCTTGAGGTAGGCCGTGAAGATGCCGCGCGTGGGGTTGCCGTTCGCATCGAGAAAGGTCTCGCCGAACTCGCTTCGCATGCGGCGCGTGCTCGCATTGGCGTTGTCGATAAACACGGCGTCCCAGCGTCGCTGGCCTGCGGCGTTGAGGTAGGTCACCACGTCGATCGGCCGCGCGGCCAGCTGGTTGGCATAGTTGAGCAGCGCCGTCGGCGAGGTGAAGCCGAACCAGTACCACCACGCGGTGCTTTCAGCGGCGGTGTTGCGAACCTGGATGAAGTTGTAGGTGCCATCCGCCTGACGATCGAGCTTGAGCACGCGGCCGTTGAAGGCGTTCACCTTGGCACCGATGCTGGCGGGCGTCTGGTTCAGCCACCATTCCCATGCCTCCGCGTCGCCGCCGGTGTTGGCCGCCATGATGGCCGAGTAGCGCTTGCCCGCGGCGGTGTTGAAGCTGTCGAGGTCGATGAGGCGACGCCCGGGGAGCACATCAGCAATCTGCGCCGAGGTCACGCCTGAATACCACCACCATGCCCGCTGCGCGGCCCCGGTGTTGGACACCATCACCGCGGCATAGCGGATCTGCCCGCCGCCGATGTCGTAAGGCTCCAGGTCGATGAGCCGGGCGGTGTGGGCGTTGAGCTTGGTGGAGATATCGGCGAAGGTGAGCCCGTAGTACCACCACCAGCCGCCCGGCGAGGCGTAGGCTCCGGAGTTGCGCACCATGCGCACAGTGAAGGTGGGCGCCCCCGCGCTGACGGACTGCACCTCGATGTCGGTGAGCCTTGCGCTGTTGGCGTTGAGATGGCTGCTCACCTGGTCGGCGCTGACGCCGGTGTAGTACCACCAGGCAGTGGGCGTGTTGATCGACAGGTCGGTGGTCGTGGCGTCCGCGTCGAGGGCGTGCGCACCGAGCGGCGCGATCGCAAGCACGAGGCTGGCCGCGAACATCGCGCACCGGCGGGTGAGATGGAAGATCGAAGAAGACATGTCGCAGGCATCCTGATTTGGGATGCTGGACTCTATGGATGGTCGGCATGCGCTTCAACGAAAACGCCCCCCTAGCTTTCGGCGTGCGGCGGAGATGGTTCTAGGGGGTGTCGGCAAGAATGCACTGCTAACCTGCGTCGCCGCCGGATTGCTCGCAGGAGCCGGCCACAACCTGAACAACAAGGACGCTTATGCCCCGCCGCTTCGTCGACCTGTCCATCTTCCTGGAGAACGACATTGCCTCCGACCCGCCCGGGCTGGAGCCGCGCATCACCTACTTCACGCACGAGCACACTTTCGAACAGATCGCGCCCTTCTTCCCGGGCCTGCGCCGCGAGGATCTGCCCGATGGCGAAGGCTGGGCGGCCGAGCTGGTGCAGCTGTCCACGCACAACGGCACGCATTTGGACGCCCCCTATCACTTCCACAGCACCATGGATGCGGCGCTGGGCGAGAAGCGAGCCTCCATCGCCATCCACGAAGTGCCGCTGGAATGGTGCTTCCAGCCGGGCGTGAAGCTTGACTTCCGGCACTTCCCCGATGGCTATGTGGTCACCGCTGCCGACGTGCAGGCCGAACTCGAACGCATCGGCCACACGCTCTCTCCGCTGGAGATCGTGGTGGTCAACACCCGCGCCGGCTCGCGCTACGGCGAGCGCGACTACGTGGCAGCCGGCTGCGGCATGGGCTATGAGGCCACCATGTACCTGCTCGAGCGCGGCATCCGCGTCACCGGCACGGACGCATGGAGTTGGGACGCACCGTTCGTGCACACCGCAAAGAAGTACGGCCAGACAGGCGACGCCACGCTCATCTGGGAAGGGCACAAGGCCGGCCGCGACATCGGCTACTGCCACCTCGAAAAGTTGCACAACCTCGAAGCCCTGCCGCCGAACGGCTTCACGATCAGCTGCTTTCCGCACAAGATCCGCGGTGCATCTGCGGGGTGGACGCGGGCCGTGGCGATCTTCGACGAGGCTTGAGCCCGCTCATCGCGCGCGAGCGTTCCGGATCATCTCCATCCCTTCCATCCCATGGCTTTCATCCTTCACCTCCTCGACGCTGAGCACGTTCAAGATGCCGAGCAGGCACGCAACTTCATCGACCAGCAGCACCCGCTCGCACCCGCAGTGAATCCGAAGTTCCGGGCTTTCGTCGATGACATTTCGTCGACGTACCCGGATCTTTCCGAGGACAACCTCGACGGCGATGACGAACGCAACCTGTGGGAGGAAGGGCTCGACTCGGAAGCCTCCTACGGCCAGGTGAAGGAGCTGGTCGTCAAGAGCGACCTGGCCGACGAGGCCATGCTCGATGCCCTCGTGCAAGCCGCCGCGAGGAACGGGCTCAAGCTGTACGACAGCGAAGGCATGGTCCTCTACCCCATCGCGTGTGCGGAGGAGCGCGCCCCGCAGGGACGCGCCGTCGAGCACAGCGACCAGCGCTCAACGTTCCTGTCGGAACTCAACGGTGTCCACCGCCTGCCCGAAGGCCTTCGCTTCGACGGCGTCTACCAGGGGCCGCGGCAACGCGGGTGGCGCAGCTACTACAGGTTCTGGCCTGATGGCAGCCTGTTCCAGATTGACCTGGAGCACACGAATCCGATGCGCGCTGCCTACCTCCTTCGGCCGGGGAGCCAAAACGTGGCGAGCGGCAGCTATGAAGTCCGGGGCCCCGACTTCAGAGGCGAGACGCATGCCGCCGGCGTGTCGTATCGCATTGGCGGAAAGATCCGCACCGACGAACTGATGCTGTACCGCACGCGCGCCGACGGCGAAGAGCCCTTCTCGGCGGTGTTCAGCTTCGTTCCCTTCGAAGCGCAGCGGTAGCAATTGGGCAATAAGGGGCAATGGGCTGCCGCAGCCACCCATTGCCATTCGTCGCCAGTGCCGAACCGGTCACGACTCCGCGGTGAATCCCACCTTCTTCACCAGCGGGCCCCAGCGCTCGAACTCGCGCTTCTGACTCTGTGCCATTTCCTGCGGCGTGGAGCCTTGCGCCACCAGCCCCACCACGCCAAGCCCGTCGATCAGCGCTTTGTCCTTGAGCGCCTGGCTGATGGCGGCATTGGCCGCAGACACCACCGCCGCGGGGGTGCGTGCCGGCGCATAGAAACCAAACCACTCCTCGACCGTGAACTCGGGGAAGCCCTGTTCGGCGAAGGTGGGCACGTCGGGCAGGAAGGGCGAGCGCTTGCCGCCCGACGTGGCCAGCACGCGCAGCTTGCCGCCCTTGTGGTTGGAGATGAAGTCGCCGCTGGGCGTGACCATCGCCGCGATCTGGCCGCCGACAACATCGGTCACACCCGGCACGGAGCCGCGGTAGGGCACGTGCTTGAGATCCACGCCGTTGTTCAGGCCGAGCAGCGCGCCGATGAAGTGGGGCGTGGAGCCTGCAGCGGGGGAGCCGTAGTTCGCTTCCTTCGGATTGGCCTTGGCCCAGGCAAGAAAGTCCTTCACGGATTTCACGCTGGCCGGCACGAGCGGCCCCACCGCCAGGCCGTGGAACATGAGCGCCGCGATGGACACCGGCACGAAGTCGTTCACCGGGTCGTAGCTCAGCTTGCTGTAGACGTGCGGGTAGATGGCCGTGCACGAGAAGGGAGACAGGCACAGCGTGGCGCCGTCCGCGTGCGACTGTTTCAGCGCGTCCAACGCGATGCGCCCGCCGGCGCCGGGCTTGTTCTCCACGACGGCGGGGAGCTTGGAATAGCCGGAGCCCGCAACGCGCTCGGCCACGCGGCGCGCGACGATGTCACCAGAGCTGCCTGCCGGGAAACCGTAGAGGAACTTCGCCTGCTCCAGGGCTTGCGCATGCGTGCGATGTGCGCCGAGCGTGGCGAGCAGGGCCGAGCCGACCGTGGCTTGGACGAACTGGCGGCGGGTGGTCATCGTTTGTGTCTCCTCATGAACGAAGGCTGTAGGGGTGTCGCATCGCGGGGTGGAATCATGCCGGGTTCTCGACCAGCAGCGCGATGCCCTGCCCGCCGCCCACGCAGGCCGACGCGATGCCGTAGCGCGCGCCGGCCTCGCGCAGCTGGCGCGCCAGCGTGATCGTGAGCCGCACCCCTGTGGCCGCAAGGGGATGGCCAAGCGCGATGGCGCCGCCGTGGACGTTCAGCCGGGCGGGATCGAGATCGAGTTCGCGCTGCACGGCAAGGGTCTGCGCACCCTGCGCTTCGTTGATCTCCACGCGAGCGATGTCCGCGAGCGCGAGCCCCGTGCGTTGAAGCAGCAAACGGATCGCGGCGACCGGGCCGATGCCCATGATCTGCGGCGGGACGCCGACCGCGGCAGCGGCCACGATGCGGCCGAGCGCCGGGCGGCCCCAGTCGCGTTTGAGCGCGCCGCCGGCCACCAGCGCCGCGGCAGCCGCGTCCGTGAGTGCCGCACTGTTGCCACTGGTCTGCACGCCGCCCGAGTACACGGGTTCCAGCTTGGCGAGCACGTCCACCGGCGAAGGTCGAGGGTGCGTGTCGCGATCGGCCACAGGCGCCTTGCCCGCGACCCGGATCCCGCGCGGGCGGTAGCCGTCGAGCTCGAAGGTCTCGCTGACCACAGGCACGATTTCGCCGGCCAGCCAGCCGCTTTGCTGCGCCTCCACGGCGCGCTCGAACGAGCGAGCCGCGAAGGCATCCACGTCTTCACGCTCGATGCCGTAGCGGCGCGCCAGGTTCTCGGCCGTGTGAATCATGGTGATCGCCGGCGCCGGATCGTGCAGCGACTCCCAGAGGCAATCCTTGAACTCCACTGGCGCACCCAGCTTGAAGCCTTGCCGATGATCGAACGCGGCCACCGGGTGCCGCGTCATGGACTCCGTGCCCACCACCAGGGCGAGGCTCGCCACGCCGGCCGCGATCTGCTCGCCAGCCTGCCGGAAAAGCTCAAAGCCTGTGCCGCAGATGCGCTGCGCCATGATCGCCGGCACCTCGACCGGCACGCCGGCATACAGGCCGATGTGGCGCGGCAGGTAGAACTGGTCGAACCCGCCGGGCGCCATGCTGCCTGCGAGTACCGAGTCGACCTGAGTGGCCGCGATTCCCGTGCGCGAGAGGATCTCGCGCGCCACCTTGATGCCCATGTCGGTGGGCGACACCTGAGCCAAGGCGCCGCAGTAGTCGACCATCGGCGTGCGCACGCCGTCGAGCAACCAGACATCGTCGAACGACTGGAAGAGACCGCGCTGCATCACGACTTCATCACCTTTTCTGCACGCTTGTCGAGGAAAGCCCGCACACGCTCCTTGGCCGCCTCGTCGCCTTGCGCGATGGCCGACATGAGCGCCTCGATGAACAGGCCCTGGGGTTGCGGTGTGTCGGCAATGCGCGGGAGCGCCTGCGTGACAGCGAAGTTCGACAGTGGTGCGTTCGAGGCGATGCGCTCGGCCAGCTCGAACGCCTTGTTCAGACCCTCGCCGTCGGCCACGAGGTAGTTCGACAGGCCGATGGCCTGCCCCTCCTCGGCATCGAAGACGCGGCCGGTGAGCATCATGTCGGTCATGCGCGACACGCCCACCAGCCGCGGGATGCGCGCCGAACCGCCGCCGCCCACGAAGATGCCGCGCTGGCCTTCGGGCAGCGCATAGAAGGTGCTGGCCTCGGCCACGCGAAGGTGGGCTGAGCTTGCGAACTCGAGGCCGCCGCCCACCACCGCGCCGTGCAGCACCGCGATGACCGGCACGCGGCCGAACTGCACGGCATCGAAGGCGGCGTGCCAGGCGCGCGAATGCAGCACACCATCGGCCACGCTCCGCTCGTTCAGATCCGACAGGTCCAGGCCGGCACAGAAATGGTCGCCCTCGCCGCTGATCACTGCCACGCGCGCCTCGGGCGGCAGGTTGACGAAGGCGGTGTGAATCTGCGCGATGAGCTCATCGCTGATGGCGTTGCGCTTGGCCGGCCGGGTGAGCCGCAGGTGGACCACCGGCCCGCGGGTCTCGATCTGCACCATTGAAAGCCGGTCGGCCGGGCCGGCCGCGGTGTTGGAGTGGTATGTCATCGGGGTTCAGCGAAAACCACGCGCGGATCGGCCGGCTGCGCGTACAGGGACTGCACCTCCGCGGCGCGGCGCGCGAGCACGGCCCGCTGGTTGACGTAGCCCTTGTCGGTAATCTCGCCCGCGTCAGGGTTGGGAGGCTCGGCCAGCAGCATGGCGCGCATCGGGCATTGCGAGGAGCCGCCGCCATCCCCGCGCAAGGCATTCAAGGCTTCGCGCACCCGGGCTGCCAGCGCTTCGGCGCCAAGCTCCTTGGCCTGCGTACTGAGGAAGATGAGCGCGCCCACCTCATCGCGGTCGTGGCCTGTGATCACTGCGTCCTGCGCGAGCGGCGCTAGCGCCGACACCAGCTTCACGCGCAGCGTGCCCACCGACACCCAAGTGCCCGTGGTGAGCTTGAAGTCTTCGGCCACCCTTCCGTTGAACACCACACCTCGCTCGGGGCGCTTCGCATCCACCAGATAGCCGGCGTCGCCGATCTTGTAGAAGCCGTCCTCATCGAAGGATTCGGCAGTGAGCTCCGGTGCATTGCGATAGCCGGGAAACACCGACACGCCGCGCACACGCATCTCCAGCTTGTTGCCGTTCGGTAGGAACTTCAGTTCGGTGCCGGGCAAGGGCAAGCCAATCACGCCAGCGCGGTCGAGCTTCCAGTGCGCGGTGGTGACTGCGGGTGCGGTCTCGGTG
Source organism: uncultured Burkholderiaceae bacterium (assembly GCA_965653625.1). Classification (GTDB taxonomy): domain Bacteria; phylum Pseudomonadota; class Gammaproteobacteria; order Burkholderiales; family Burkholderiaceae_C; genus Albitalea. The sequence goes on from CBFHAS010000141.1 coordinate 8,068, forward strand.
GAACCCCACGAGGTGGTGAACCACACCGGCTCGTTGCGCACGTTTCGCGCCACGGCCTCCAGGCGCTCCCAGCTGGCTTGTGGCAGCGCGGCACCCGCATAGAAAACGAGCCGCAGCCGCGAGAAGAAATCGCGCGCGAACTGCTCATCCTGCTCTAGGAAGGGCAGCAGCATGTCGAAGCCACGCGGCACGTTGAAGTACAGCGTGGGCCGCACCTCGCGCAGGTTGCGCACCGACTTCTCGATCATCCCGGGCGCCGGTCGCCCCTCATCGATGACCAGCGTGCCGCCGTTGCGAAGCACCATGTTCATGTTGTGGTTGCCGCCGAAGGTGTGGCTCCAGGGCAGCCAATCGGCCAGGACCGGCTTCTCCGTCTCCAGAAAGCGCCAAGTCTGCGCAATCATCTGCTGGTTCGCGCACAGCATGCGGTGCGTATTGATCACCACCTTGGGGTGACCGGTGGAACCGGAGGTCAGCAGGTACTTGGCATGGTCATCGGGCGAGACAGCCTCGAAGGCACGGCGCACAGCCGGCGTCTCGGAAGCGGCAAGCAAGTGGCCGAAGCCGAGCGCGCCGCCGACATGGTCGGCATGGGCGCTGAACACCGTGACGGCATCGACGGCGGCGGCCTGAACTGCCGGGCCGTACAAGGCGGCATCTGACGCATACACCAGCCCCGGCTCCAGAGTGCGCAGGATCCCCGCGATCTTGGTGTAGTCCTTCGTGAGCCGGCTGTACGCGCTAGAAACTGTGCACACCGGGCGGCCTACGTGCATGGCCGCGAGCATGAGCAGCGCGTGGTGGATGGAGTTGTCCGACAGCACCACCACCGGGCGGCCGGGCGGCATGTCCATGTCGAGCAAGGCTTGACCGATGGCACCGACGGCCTGCCGAAGCTCGCCATACCTCACCTGGCACCAATGGCCTTCGGCCTGGCGCTCCATCAGCGCAACGGCCTGCGGCGTCTCGCGCGCCCACTGCTCCACCCATTCGCCAATGCAGCGCGCGTAGCGCTGCAGAGGCTCGGGCGAGCAAAGCAAGAAGGCGCCGCCACCCAGCTCGATGCGCTCAGTGCGCGGCGGCGCGAGCAAGCGCGGGTCGTCAAAGAACTGCACGTCCATCCCAGAGCCCCTCGGTCTCCTGCTACTCCATACACATGTGTATGTGTATGGAGACTATGGTAGCCATGCGGCCATTGGTGATTACTCGGGATTCCACCTACCAAACATACAGTGTTGTATGGTCAACCGGGGTAACTTAGTGCACACTGGTGTCTGCCCGCCAGACCATGAACAGAAAGCCTTCACGCGCCCTGCGGCCCGTGCCGCCTGCCGACAGCAACGAGTCGCGCAGCTCGCTCACGCCGGCACACTGGATCGCCACCGCCACCGCGTTGCTTATCGACCATGGCGTGGATGCCGTGCGCGTCGATGCGCTGGCGCGCCAGCTCGGCGTTACGCGGGGCAGCTTCTACTGGCACTTCAAGGACCGCGACGACCTGCTGCGCAGCATGCTCAACGCCTGGCGCGACGCGGCCACCGAACAGATCATCAAGCGTTTCGACACCCGGCACTCCGAGGACCCCCGCGCGTTGATCAAGGAACTGATCTCCCTGCCCTTTCGCGGCAGGAGCGCGCGACGCGCCGCGAGCATCGAGCTCGCCATCCGCGGCTGGGCGCGGCGCGACGCGATGGCGCGTCAGGCGGTGGACGAGGTCGACGAGCGCCGCATCTCCTACCACGCCCAGGTCTTCTCGGCCTTGGGCTTTCCCATCGCCGAGGCCCGGGCTCGCGCCTTCGCGCTGTATGCCTACGAGGTGGCTGAGTCGGTGCTGTCCAACCAGGGCACCGATGCACAGAAGGCTCAGCGCTGCTCGCTCGTCGAGCAGTTGATCCTCATGCCGCTGCCGCAGGACGCGCCCTCGGCTCGGGCGCAAGGCGCCTGACAACGGCACGCCACTGGCCGCTCGGCACAGCCAAGTGCTGCACGCAAACCGCACCGGCACTCTCTCCCTCCCCACAAACGAGGGAGGCCAGGCTGTTGGAAGCGCGAGGTGAGCGACCGCACAATGCGCGGCATGCTGGTCGACGTCATCTGCCTTCGCCGCAACGGCACCAAGCGCCCCGCCGATGAGTTGCGGGCCGCAACTCCGATTCGCGGCTACCTCACCGTGGACACGATTTCTCAAGGAA
>CBFHAS010000142.1:0-10167 GCA_965653625.1 uncultured Burkholderiaceae bacterium
TCGCCGCGAATTGCCTGGCGCTCTTCGCCGATCCATCCCATGCCGCAGCGATGGCCGCGCGCGGCCGCGGCATCGTGGAGCGGGAGTATTCCTTTGCGCGTGTCGCGCGGGTGGTGCGCAACGATGTCCATAAGGTGCTGGCCGCGAGCACGGCCCGCGATGACATAGGGACCGAGCATGGATTCGCCACTTAAGCGGCGCGTGAAGGGATACATCCGCTACGCCTATCTGCGGCGCGGGCGCGACTACCGGCACGCGCTCGACCGGCAGCGGCTGCAGTTGCGCTACATCGGCTGGCTGGGGCACAGGAACATCGGTGACGAGGTGCTGTTCCACGCCTTTCGAGAAGAGCTGTTCAGTGACTGCCTGCTCGTGCCCTACGAAGACTATTCGCTGCTGTCGGCGGTGGCGTCGCCGGGGCGAACGACGGCCGTCGTGCTGGGCGGCGGCACGCTCATCAACGAGGGCTGCTACCTGGCGCCGCTCAAGCTGGCCCACGAGGAAGGCCGGCCCTTCTTCGTGTTCGGCACGGGCGCGAGCGACCCCGAGTACTGGGGGCGCTATCCGAAGGCGAGATGGTTCGACATCGAAGGCTGGAAGCGCATGCTCGAGCAGGCCCGCTACGTCGGCGTGCGCGGCCCGCGTTCGCGCGACTGGCTGCGTTCGCAAGGCGTCGAGCGGGTCGAGGTGATCGGAGACCCGGCGCTCTCCATCCCGCTGCCACCCGAGATGTCGCGGCCCGACGCTCCGCCGCTCGTGGGCATCAACCTCGGCACGCACGATCCGGTGCAGGGCGCACCCGATGCAGACTTCGACGCCATGGTGGCGCTCATCCGTCACCTACTGGCCCAAGGGTGGCGCGCGAAATTCCTCGCCATGCATCCCATCGACCAGCGTGCGGGCGAGCGCCTCAAGCGCGAAATTGCGGACCCGGCTTTCGAACTGCCTGCGTTCGAGCCCGACTGCCGAGCAATGGTGCGCACCATCGCTTCATGCGACTGCGTGGTGGGGCAGCGGTTGCACGTCACGGTGCTCGCGTGCGCGGTGGCGGTGCCCAACATCTCGCTGAGCTACCAGCCCAAGTGCCTTGATTTCCTTGAATCCATCGGCAGGGAGGACCTTGCGGTGAAGACCGAGCACATCACGGCCGGGCAGCTGATCGACCGCGTGGACTGGCTGCAAAGCGAGTCGGCTGATCTTTCTCGGCAGCTGCGCACCCGCTGCGATGTGCTGCGGGAGTTGCAGCGCCAGCGCGCCCGCGAGATGGTGGACGCGCTGAGGTAGCGACATGCGAATCCTCATCATCAGCGATGTCACCGGCTACATGCGAGGCGGCGTTCCCGCGTCGATGGTGCGGCTGATTCGCGGCCTCGCCGAGCGCGGCCATGCGGTGGCGCTGGCCGGCGACATCGTGCCGGCCGGCGCCGAAGCCGCGCGGCACTTTCCGATCCACATCCCGACCCGGCCATCGCTGGCGCACGAGGTGTGCCAGGCGATTGACGCATTCGCGCCCGACGTAATCCACCTCATCGCCATGGGTTCGCGAGGCCTCGCGGTGCTGCGCCCCGTGCTCGCTCGGCGGCGCTGGGTCATCACGCTGCATTCCTTGCCACCGTACGAACGCAAGCTGCAGGCGCTGCACGGCCATGACAGCCTGCACTACGCCGTGCGCGCGCTGCGCTTCTTCGCCAACGCCATGGCCTGGAAGTGGCTGCTGCGCGCCGGCTTCATTTCGCAGGTGGTGGTCCACAGCGAGGTGATGAAGGACACGGTCACGCGCTATGGCTTTCGGGCTTCGGGCATCTCGCTCGTCCCCCTCGGCTACGACGCTGCGCCGCGCCCGGCACCGCATGGCGCGCAGCGCGTGGGCGAGTCGCCGTGCATCGTGACGATGGGCGGCATTGCCCACACCAAGGGTCAGCACGACGGCTTGGCGGCGGTGGCGATGCTCGCCATGCACTATCCGCGACTGCGCTACCGCATCGTGGGCGAAGTGCGCGACCGCAGCTACCTGCGTTTTCTCGAAAACCTGACCGAGCGCCTGGGCCTGAAGGACCGCGTGAGCATCACGCCCAACGTCACTCAGGAGGAAAAGGCGCAGGCGCTACGCGAGGCCGATGTGTACCTGCAGCCCTCGCACGAGGAAGGCTTCTGCCTCGCCTACATCGAAGCGGCTGCCGTGGTGCCGCGCATGGTGGGCGCCGACAGCGGCGCCATCCGCCAGATCGGCGAAGGCGACCCGGGCGCCCGCACGGTGCCCGTGCGCCGACCGGCTGCGTTGTGCGCGGCGATGCGCGAGCTGCTGGAGGCGACCTTGCCGCCGGACCTCATGGCCAGGCGGGCGGCGCGACTGGCGGCGGCCTTTTCATGGAAGCAGTACGTCGAGCAGCATGAAGCGCTGTATCGGCGCATCGCCGTGGGGGAAGCCTCCGATGCCATGGGACAAGCAGGTGCGGAGTACGAAGCGAGGAGGAATGCGGGTCGTTGACGCCAGGGCATTCGATATTCCGTGCATGCCTTGCCCCAGGCTGCCCGCGCCGCTGGACCGATGCTCAGCCGGCGCGCATCGCCACCCACACGAGCGCCGCCACGCCCCAGGGCGCGACCACCGCAAGCACGCCTATCCATGCGAACGCCGGCCGGCGCCGCGCGGCGGCGATCTGCGCTTCCACGGCCTCGCGCCGCAGCTCGGTTTCGTCGGCGTACTGAACGAGGGTGCTGCTGTCGATGGTGTGGTGCAGCGTGCTGGTAACGAAGGCGCTTTTCATGCGGTCTCCCGTGGACTCGTCGGGATGGACAAGGTAATTCACGAGCGACGCGTTGCCACCTGATCTTCATCCTCCCTCGTTTGAGCGACTGCGCGGGACAAATGTCCTGCGCGCGTGAAATGCACACGCGCCGCCCGCGCGAGTTTCACGGCATCGCGCCCAGCCCGGCATTCACACATCTTTACCCCCCGGCCACTGCGTCTTCACCCCTGGCTTCGACCATGCCTAGCGTGGGTGCAAGACGCCCCGCTCAACAGGAGTCAGGCAATGAGTGAAGCAGTGAAGAGCAATGCCAACACCGTGCGCGGCAGCAGGCGTGGGCTGCGCTGGCTGGTGGCCGGCACGGTATTGGCCGTCTCGGCCACCGTGGGCTTGTCCGCGTGGGCGCATGGGCGCGGCGGCATGGGCGGGCCGGGCATGTTCATGGGTGGTCACGGGATCGAGCACATGCTCGATGGCCTGAATGCCACCGAGCAGCAGCGCACGCAGATCAAGCAGATTGCGCAGCAGGCAGCGGCCGACATGCGGGCGCAGCACGACACCCGCCGTGCCCTGCGCGATCGAGCCATGCAGGTGTTCACCGCTCCCAACGTCGACGCGGCTGCTGCCGAGTCGGTGAGGCAGGAGATGCTGAGCCAGCACGATGCATCGAGCCGCCGCATGCTGCAGGCCATGCTGGATGTGAGCCGCGTGCTCACACCGGAGCAACGCGCTCAGCTTGCCGAACGCATGAAGCAGCGCCAGCAGCGCATGGAAGAGCGCATGAAGCAACACATGGAGCGGCAACAGCAGAAGCAATGACGCAAACGGGGCTCGTCTCGCAGTAGACGGGCCCGTGCGTACGATGTTTCGGCGCTGCCGCCCGGCACACCGCAGCGCACAGAGACATTGCTTTCAACGACATGCCGGGCAAGCTACCGCTCGCTGGCGTCGCTTTTTGAAACGCGGGCGACAATGGTGCCTGAGAGCACCTTATGAAGATCGACACCATCAGCATTGAAGGCTACAAGTCCTTCGCCAAAGTCGATCAGTTCGCATTGGGCAACCTGAACGTCCTGATCGGCGCGAACGGCGCGGGCAAGAGCAACTTCCTGTCGCTGTTCCGTCTGCTCACTGCGCTGTCGCAAGGCAACCTGCAGACGTTCGTAAAGAGTCAGGGCGGCCCGGACGCGTTGCTGCACGGCGGGCGCAAGCGCACGCCCCAAATGTGCGTCGAACTGCAGTTCGCCCGCAACGGCGACGTCGCCAACGGCTACGCCATTACCCTGGCGCCCACGCTCGACAACCGGATGCAGTTCCTTCGCGAAGAGCCCTGGATCATTGGCAATCGGACAGGGGGCAACATCAAGCGCTACAGCCAGGGCCAAGCACATGAGGAGGCCAAGGTCGTCGCCGATGGCCAACCGGTGAGCCGCTACGTCGCCGAGTGGATGAAGCGCTGGCAGCAATTTCACTTTCACGACACCAGTGATGGCGCAGCCGTGAAGCGGCCACATGCGAGCAATGACAACCTGCGGCTCAAGACACAAGCCGACAACCTGGCCGCCTACCTCTACCACTTGCGGAGCTTGCCGGGGCGTGCTGCGTCATATCAGCGCATCATCGACACCATCAAACTGGCCGCCCCGTTCTTCGGGGGGTTCGTCGCCCGCGAACCGGTGCCGGAGACGGTCGAGCTGGAATGGTTCGAGCAAACCGACCCTGAAACGCCGTATCGCGCCCACACTCTTTCGGATGGCACGCTGCGCTTCATTTGCCTGACCACGCTGCTATTGCAGCCCACGCACCTGCTGCCGGACACCATCCTCATCGACGAGCCGGAACTGGGCCTGCACCCCTTCGCCATCAATCTACTGGCGGACATGATGAAGGAACTGGCACAGACCAAACAGCTCATCGTGTCCACCCAGTCGGTCGAGTTGTTGAATGCGCTCGAACCCGAGCACGTAGTCGTGGCGCAAAGGGTCAACGGCGCCACCACCCTGGAGCGCCCGGATACCGAGCAGTTGCAGGGGTGGCTGGACGACTACCAGAATCTGGGCGAGCTGTGGAAGCGCAACGTGCTGGGCGGGAGGCCCAGCCTGTGACGCGGCGCGCGGTGGTGGTCTGCGAAGGGCAGACGGAAGAAGCCTTCATTTCACGCGTGCTGTATCCAGCCCTTCTGGCCAGCGGCTTGCACCTCCAAGGCATCACGGTGGAGACCTCGCCCGGCCACAAGGGCGGTGCGATGCGCTACGCCCGGCTGCGCCCGGCGCTGCGCAATGCGTTGGCCAACGGGCGAGTGGTGGCGGTTACGACACTCATCGACCTGTACAAGCTCGACACGGATTTCCCGGGTCACATCGCCGCCATGGCGCAGCCCAACCTGCCGGCACGGCTGCAAGCGCTGGAAGCGGCGCTCCACACGGACATCGTGACGCACTGTGCCTGCGACCCGGCGCGATTCATCCCCTACATCCAACCCCATGAGTTCGAGGCGTTGCTGTTCAGCGATGTCGAAGCGCTGACCACAGTCGAGGCCGCTTGGCCCGAGGCGCTGGGCGCCTTGTCTCAGGTTCGCGCTACGGTGGCAACTCCCGAACACATCAACCAGGGTCATGCCACCAAGCCATCCTCCCGATTGGAGGGACTGTTGCACGGACCCGGCTATCGAAAGCTTCGGCATGGGCCTATCGCCGCCGAGCGGATCGGTCTGGCCAAGATCGAGGCGGAGTGCCCGCATTTCGCCGCGTGGCTGGCGCGGCTAAGAGCACTTTGATCCTGCCCTTGAGAACGTCATCTCGCACGAGACGGGCCCCGTCGCTCATGCCGCCTGCGTCATCGCGCGTCCTGCGGTGCCACAGGCTCCCCGCTGGCCCGCACCCGCTCCTTGCGCAGTTTGAACAGCCGTGGCAGCAGCAGGATCAGCACCACGACCACGAGCAGCGCCAGCGACATCGGCCGCTCCAGAAAGACGCTCCAGCGGCCTTCGCCGATGGACAGCGCGTTGCGCATCTGGGCTTCTGCCAGCGGCCCCAGGATCAGACCCACGATCACCGGGGCGGTGGGGAAATCGAAACGGCGCATCAGCACGCCGAGCACCCCCACGCCGTACATCAGGAACAGGTCGAAGCTGCTCTGGCGCATGCCGTACACGCCGACGGTGGCGAAGATCAGGATGCCCGCATACAGCTGCGGACGCGGGATCTTCAGCAGCTTGACCCACAGCCCTACCAGCGGCAGGTTCAGCACGAGCAGCATCACGTTGCCGATGTACAGCGAGGCGATGAGCGCCCACACCAGGCCCGATGAGGTCTCGAACAGCTGCGGGCCCGCCTGGATGCCGTAGTTCTGCAGGGCCGACAGCAGGATGGCCGCGGTCACCGACGTTGGGATCCCCAGTGTCAGCAGCGGCACGAGCGTGGCGGTTACGGCGGCGTTGTTGGCTGCCTCGGGGCCGGCCACGCCCTCGATGGCGCCGGTGGTGCCGAACTCTTCCTTGTGGCGCGACATCTTTCGCTCCACACCGTACGACAGAAAGGTCGGAATCTCCGTGCCGCCGGCCGGAATGGTGCCGAACGGGAACCCCAGCGCCGTGCCGCGCAGCCACGCGGGCCATGAGCGCCGCCACTCGGTGCGCGTCATGTGCACCTTGTTCATCCGGTTCATGGCCGGGCGGACCTTGCCTTCGTAGAGCGCGGTGTAGAACGCTTCGCCGACGGCGAACAGCCCCACCGCGATCAGCACCACCTCCACGCCGTCGAGCAGTTCAGGCACCCCCACGCTGTAGCGCGCCTGGCCGCTGATCTGGTCGATGCCCACCGTGCCCATGGCGATGCCGATGAACAGGGCGGTCAGCCCGCGCAGCGTGCTCTTGCCCAGCACCGCGCTCACCGTGGTGAACGCCAGCAGCATCAGGCAAAAATACTCGGGCGGCCCCAGCTTGACAGCGAACTCCGCCACCACCGGCGCGAAGGTCGTGACCAGCATCGTGGCGATGGTCCCGGCGACGAAGGAGCCGATGGCCGAGGTGGCGAGCGCCGCGCCTGCGCGGCCGCTCTTGGCCATCTTGAAGCCTTCGAGCGCAGTCACCATGGTGCCCGTCTCGCCCGGCGTGTTGAGCAGGATGGAAGTGGTGGAGCCGCCGTACATGGCGCCGTAGTAGATGCCCGCGAAGAAGATCATCGACGCGGTGGGCTCCACCTGCGCGGTGATCGGCAGCAGCATCGCCACCGTGACGGCAGGCCCCAGCCCCGGCAGCACGCCGATGGCCGTGCCGAGGGCGCAGCCGAAGAAGGCCCACATCAGGTTGATGGGTGTGGCGGCGGTGGCAAAGCCGCCCATCAGTTGGGTCCAGAGTTCCATGGCTTGCCCCTCCTACAGCCAGCCGCTGCCGGTGAGGCCCGGGAGCGTGATGGAAAGCACCTTGGTGAACAGCCAGAACGCGGGCGCCGCGATCACGAGGCCGGTCGCCGCATCGACCACGGTCTGCCGCGCCCCACCGGCAGCGCGGCCTTCGGATCGGCGCAGGCCGCGCACCGCCAGCGTGAAGCACAGCGCGCAGCTCAGCACGAAGCCGATGGTGGTGATGAGCGCCGCGTTGGCCAGCACGCCTGCGGAGACCCAGGCGAAGGCCGGCCAGTCGCCGCGCTCCCCGCCCGAGGGCTCTTCCATGGCGCGAAAGCCGCCGCTGCGCGCTTCCCACACCAGCCACACGCCGCAGGCCAGCAGCGCCGCGGCCACCAGCCAGGGCAGGAAATTGGGGCCCACGCCGGCATATCCGGAGGCCGAGGGAATGGCCGTGGCGCCGTAGGCCATCGCCGCTGCCACCACGATGGCGCCTGCGCCGATCAGCGTCTGATGGAGCCTTGCTGCGGAAGACGTCGACATGGCGGTCGGTCCTTTCGCGTTGGAGGGGAGGGAAACGCGGGAAGGCCGGTCGGCTTCCCCGCATGTGGTAGTCCAGTGAGCACGCCGGGCCGCCCCAAGGGCCACCGGAGTGCGCAGTACGAAGGTACTCCAGTGAGCCAGGCCCGCGCGGGGGCCGGTGATCAGACCATCCCGGCCTTGACCATGGTGGCCCGCAGGCTGGCGAACTCGCGGTCGACGAAGTCCTCGAACTCCTTGCCGGCCATGACGGCGGGTGTCCAGGCGTTCTTCTCCAGCGACTCCTGCCACGACTTGCTCTTGAGCGCCTTGAGCACGGCGTCGGTCAGTTGCTTGCGCTGCTCGGGGTTGATGCCCGGCGCGCCGTACACGCCGCGCCAGTTGCCGATCTCGACGTTGATGCCCTGTTCCTTCAGCGTGGGCACGTTGATGCCCTTGATGCGCGTGCCGGAGGTGACCGCGATGGCCCTCATCTTTCCGCTTTCGATGTACTGCGCGAATTCGCTGAAGCCGCTGCCGCCCACCGTGACGTTGCCGCCGAGAATGGCCGCCGTGGCCTCGCCGCCTCCGCGGAAGGGCACGTAGTTGATCTTGGCCGGATCGACGCCGGCCTCGCGGGCGATCATGGCCGCGGCGATGTGTTCCGTGGCGCCGCGCGAGCCGCCGCCCCACTTGACGCTGCCGGGGTCCTTCTTCATCTGCGCCACCACCTCGGACATGTTCTTCAGCGGCGAGTTGGCCGGCAGCACGAACACGTTGTACTCGGTGGTCAGCCGCGCGATCGGCGTGGCCTGCGACAGGCTCACCGGCGGCTTGCCGGTGATGATGCCGCCCAGCATCACCGCGCCCATGACCATCAGCGCATTGGGGTCGGCCTTGCTCGCGTTCACGAACTGCGCCAGCCCGATGGCGCCGGCCGCGCCGCCCTTGTTCTCGTACGTGACCGAGGACGCTACGCCGGCGTCCTGCATGGCCTTGCCGAGGGCGCGCCCGGTGGTGTCCCAGCCGCCGCCGGGGTTGGCCGGGATCATCATCTTGTAGTTGGTGGCGGCCAGCACGTCGAGGGGCAGGGCGCCCGCGGCGGCCAGTGCGGCCAGGGACTTGAGGAAGGTGTCGCGACGCATGCGTGTCTCCTTTGTGGATTACCGACAGGTGCCATCTTCTGGTGCGTGGCTGTCAGTCCGCTGTCCGACTCGTAGGGGCAAATGCTAACGTGTGGTGCATGAAGCTGCTCCTGGTCGAAGATGACCCCGGCATGCAGGCCACGCTGGTGCGTGCGCTGGAGCGCCGGGGCATGCAGGTCGCGGCCTGCGGCGATGGCTCCAGGGCACTGGAACGCTGGCGCGCCGCCGTGCCCGACGTGGTGGTTCTCGACCTCAGCCTGCCGGGCCTCGATGGTCTGGTCGTGCTGGAGCATGCGCGCGCGCAGCAGCTGAAGACGCCGGTGCTCATCCTCACCGCTCGCGGCACGGTGGGCGACCGGGTGCTGGGCCTCAACACGGGCGCGGACGACTATCTCGCCAAGCCCTTCGATCTGGATGAGCTCGAAGCGCGCATTCGGGCGCTCTGCCGCCGCTCGGTGCCCGTGACAGCTGATTTCGTGTCGGGTGGTTTCGAGCCGTTTTGCGGCATGCGCTGCGACTTGGAGAGCGGGGCCATCTACCACCACGGCGAGCCCATGGAACTGGCGCCTCGCGAGGCCGCACTGCTGCGCGCGCTGCTCGCCAAGCCGGGGCATGCCGTCCCCAAGGAGCGGCTGTTCGACCTTGTGTTTCCGGGCGAGCACGATGTGCACTACGAGGCCATCGAGGTGGTGGTCTACCGGCTTCGCAAGCGCATGGCCGACACCGGCGCGCAACTCGTCACGCTGCGCGGCCTGGGCTACCTGTTGAAGGCCCAGGGATGAGCCCCGCCCGGCCGCTTTGCAAGCGCCCGCGCCGCACGGGGTTTGCGTCATGAGCGCCGCACTGCCCGGACGCACCGAGCACCCGGCGGCCGAGAGCGGGCCGGCAGCGGTACCGGCCGCTGCGGCTGCGGCTCGCGCACCCGCGGTGGCGCATCGCCGCTCGCTTCGCCGACAACTCATGGCGGGCATCCTTCTGCCGGTGCTGGCCATCGTGTCGGTCAACACCGTGAGCCTGTACTGGCAGGCGCTGCGTGCGGCGGACACGGCCTATGACCGCACCTTGCTGGCCTCGGCCAAATCCATCGGCGAGCTGCTGGCGGTGACCGGCGTGGGCGAGGAGGCGCGGCTCATGGCGACCGTGCCGTACTCGGCGCTGGAGGCTTTCGAGGCCGACAACCGCAGCCGGATGTTCTACAAGGTGACGGGTTTTTCCGGCGAGATGGTGTCGGGCTTCGAAGACCTGTCGCCCTGGCGCGGAAGCTTGCCGGCCAAGGGACCCTATGCGGCCCTGGTGGACTTCTACGATGACCGGTACCGCGACGTGCCCGTGCGCGTGGCTGTGCTGTTGCAGCCCGTGGCGGGGCAGCAAGGGCAGGGCATGGCCACCATCCAGGTGGCGGAGACGCT
>CBFHAS010000143.1:0-10139 GCA_965653625.1 uncultured Burkholderiaceae bacterium
GATACTGCGCCGCCATGCAGGCGATCCTCGCCGTCACCCTTCCCTTCTTCGCACTCATCCTGTGCGGCTGGCTCGCCGCCTGGCGCGGCGTGCTTCCCGAGGCGGCCATTCCAGGCATGAACGCCTTCGTACTGTTCTTCGCGCTTCCTTGCATGCTGTTTCGCTTCGGAGCGAGCATGCCCCTGGGCGAACTGATCGATCCCGTGTTGATCGGCATTTATGCGCTGACCGCCTTGCTGGTGGTGTTCTTCACCGTGGGCGCCACCCTGCGCCGCGACGAAGGCCGGCACGGCGTCGATCTGAAGGACGCGGCCTTCGGTGCGTTGGTCGCCGCCTTTCCGAACACCGGCTTCATGGGCGTTCCGCTGCTGGTGGCGCTGTTCGGCGAGCGTGCGGCCGGGCCGGTGATCGGCACGATCCTCACCGACCTCATCCTCACCAGCACGCTGTGCATTGCCATCGCACAGCCTCTGCGCGGCGGCGCGAACGCGGTCCCGGCGAGTCCCGCAAGCTCGGCGCTGCGCTCACTGCGAGGCGCCATGACGAATCCGCTGCCCTGGGCCATCGCGCTGGGCGCGCTGTACGGCGCAAGCGGGTGGCGGATGCCGGGCCCGCCTTGGCAGATCGTGCGCATGCTGGGCGACGCCGCGTCGCCGGTGGCGCTGTTCACCATCGGCGCGGTGCTGTGGCGTGCCGGGCAGCACGTGCATACGCGCACGCCAATGCGCGAGGTGTTTCCGGTGGCGCTCATCAAGCTGCTGGTTCACCCGCTGCTGGTGTTGAGCCTGGGCGTGCTGGCCGATCAGGCCGGCCTGGCGGTACCTGTCTTCGGCCTGACCGTCATGGTGCTGGCCGCCGCCCTGCCCAGCGCCAGCAACGTCTCGCTGCTGGCCGAACGCTATGGCGCCGACAACGGCCGCATCGCGCGGATCATCATGGCGAGCACGGTGCTGGCGTTCGGCACGTTTTCGACGGTGGCCTGGGCATTGGGTGCGGGTTGAGCCGACCGTCAGATCGCCAAAGGATCGACATCCACCGCCCAGCGCAGGATGCGCTGGGCCCCTGACCGACGCTCCTCGTGCAGCCGAGGCAACCATGCCGCCAGGAACCGCTGCAGCGACGCGCGCGAGGCCGACTCCACGAGCATCTGCATGCGATCCACGTCGGCCACGCGCGCCACTGCCGGCGGGACCGGAGCGTAGAGCGTCACGGCCGCAGCTTCCTCCATCTTGGCGGCCAGCGACGAAGCCGCTTCGAGGAAACCGCGCGCCGCCTCCACCGTGCGCGCCTCGGCGCGCAACATGGCCAGATGCGAATACGGCGGCAGCCCAGCCATGTCGCGCTCCTTCAACTGGCTGTGCGCGAAGGCGGTGAAGTCGTGCTTCGTGAGTGCTGCGTAGAGCGCGTGCTGCGGATGCCAGGTCTGCACCCACATCTCACTGCGCGCCGCCTGTGCCGCATCGCGGCCGGCGCGGCCGGCGGCCTGCATGAGCAGTGCGAACAGCCGCTCGGGCCCGCGGAAGTCGCTGCTGAACAGGGATCCATCCGGGTTGACCGCCGCCACCAGCGTGATGCGCCGGAAATCATGGCCCTTGGTGACCATCTGCGTGCCCACCAGCACATCGACCTCGCCCGCATGCACGGCGCTCAGCTGGGCTTCGAGGGCGCCCTTGTGGCGAGTCGAATCGGCATCGATGCGCGCGATCCGCGCCGCCTTGCCGTCGGCGCCCTGGAGCAGTTGTGCAAGTTGCTCCTCCAGGCGCTCGGTGCCGCGGCCGATGGGGGCGATGTCGAGATTGCCGCATTCCGGGCAGGCGCGCGGCACGCGCTCGGCGAATCCGCAGTGGTGGCATCGCAGCGTGCGGTCGAGCTTGTGGAACACCCGCCATGCGCTGCAGTGCGGGCAGCCGCTTTTCCAGCCGCAATCGCCGCAATGGAGCACCGGGGCATAGCCGCGGCGGTTAAGGAAGACCATGCTCTGCTCGCCGCGCGCGATGCGCTCCTGCAGCGCCGCCACCAGCGGCGGCGAAACCGCCGTGGTGGCGCCCTTGGTCTTGGGCAGCAGGTTCATGTCGACCAGCCGCACGCGCGGCAGCGCGCCGCCCCCGATGCGCGCGGGCAGCGCCAGCCGCACATAGCGGCCTTCGGAGGCGCGATGCCAGCTCTCCAGCGACGGCGTGGCCGAACCGAGCAGCACCGGCGCACCCTCGAGCCGACCGCGGTAGACCGCGAGGTCGCGCGCCGAGTAGCGCGCGCCTTCCTGCTGCTTATAGGAAGGGTCATGCTCCTCGTCGACCACGATGAGCCCCAGGCGCGGCAGCGAGGCGAACACTGCCAGCCGCGTGCCCAGCACCAGGTCGGCCAGACCCAGGTGTGCCGCCAGCCAATGGGCCAGGCGCTGCGCCGGCGTGAGCGCGCTGTGCAAGGACACGATGTGCCGCCCCGCAAAACGCTCGGCGAATCGCGACTCCAGTTGTGGCGTGAGGTTGATCTCGGGCACCAGCACGAGCACCTGCCGCCCCGCCTGCAGTGCCGCGTCGGCGGCACGCAGGTAGACCTCCGTCTTGCCGCTGCCGGTCACGCCGTGCAGCAGCACCGTGCCCGGTAACGGGGAGCCTGCGAGTTCAGCGAGGCGCTGAAGCGCATCGGCCTGGTCCGGCGACAGCGCCGGAAGCTCAGGCCGCGCGGTCACGTCGGACGATGCCGGCTCGGCCAGCCGCTTGCGCAACTTCTCAACCCGGCGCGCCAGCTGCCGGTCGTCCAGTCGGCGCAGTTCGGGCGGCAGGACGGCAAGCGCCACTTCGCCCACCCCGCGCTGGTAGTAGCCGGCCGCGAACTCGACCAGCTCGCACCAGCGCGGGCCGAGCGGAGGCAGCGATCCATGGCACTCGCGCACGGGCTTGAGCCCATCTGGCGCCTCCTCTGCCAAGGTGCCGGGCCAAACGACGCCCGGCACATCGCGCCGGCCGAGGGGGACGCGCACCAAGCTTCCGGGCACCAGCGGCTCGGGCGCGAGGTAGTCCAGCGGCTGCCCCAGCCCGCTGTGCTGAGGTGTTTCCACCGCAACTCTGATACGTATCGTCACATCCCGTTCGAAATCCGGCGCTTTACAGGGAAAACCTGAAGAGAATCTAAGGAAAACGCTGTAAGTCCTTGATTTGAGGGGGTTCCTGCCCACTGTCCACGGCTCCTGTGGACAACTTTGTGGGCAAGCTGAACAAAGCGCCGCTAAACCGTTGATTCGCTGGACCGTCCGTTGCGCTGCCCGCTTTAGAAGCAGTTGCGGGAGTTCATTTAAATCAAGGACTTAGCATCACCCATTCCTAGAGCTGTATTGCACCGCAGCAGAAGATGGTGTAGCCGACCTTCCTACTTGACTTTGGGGATAAGTCAAGCCTGGAGTGAGCTCACATTGAAAAAAACCACGAATCAGCAGGCAGCGTGGAGCGTGCGAGAGTGCGCATGCACGGTGTCCACGAGCACCGCCACGTGTTCCGGCGGAGTGTGCTGGCTGATGCCGTGTCCCAGGTTGAACACGTGGCCGGCCGCTGTGCCGTTGCCCTGGCCGCACGGCCCGAAGCTATCCAGCGCGCGCCTCACCTGGGTCTCGATGCAATCGGGCGCGGCGAACAGCACGTTCGGATCAAGGTTGCCCTGGAGTGCCACCTGGTGCCCGACGCGTGCACGGGCCGCGCCAAGGTTGACTGTCCAGTCGATCCCCAGCACGTCGGCCCCGCTTTGTGCCATGTCTTCGAGCCAGAGGCCCCCGCCCTTGGTGAAGAGGATGGCGGGTACCTGCTGGCCGTCGCGCTCGCGGCGCAGCTGCTGCAGCACACGCCGGGTGTAGGCGAGGCTGAACTCCTGGAACGCACCATCGGCCAGAACGCCACCCCAGCTGTCGAAAATCATGACTGCCTGTGCACCGGCTTCGATCTGGGCATTGAGGTAGACGGCCACGGCATCGGCGTTCACGGCGAGCATGCGGTGCATCAGGTCGGGCCGCGCGTACAGCATGGTCTTGACCAGGCGATAGTCGTCGGACCCCGCGCCTTCAACCATGTAGCAGGCCAGTGTCCAGGGGCTGCCGGCAAAGCCGATCAGCGGCACGCGGCCCTTGAGCGCGTGGCGGATAGACGTAACGGCATCGAACACGTAGCGCAGCTTCGCCATGTCGGGCACTTCGAGGCGCGCCACCGCGGCCTCGTCGCGCACCGGGTGCGCGAAGCGCGGACCCTCGCCGATCGCGAAGCTCAGGCCCAGGCCCATCGCGTCGGGCACGGTGAGGATGTCGGAAAACAGAATGGCCGCGTCCAGGGCATAGCGCGCGAGCGGCTGCAGCGTCACTTCGGTGGCGAAGTCGACGTTGGTCGCCAAGCCCATGAAGCTGCCGGCCTTGGCGCGCGTAACGCAGTACTCGGGAAGATAGCGTCCCGCCTGGCGCATCAGCCACACCGGCGTGTAAGCGGTGGGTTCACGCCGGCATGCGCGAAGAAAGGTGTCGTTCTCTAGGGGCGCAAACATCGCGGGATTATCACGCCCCATAATCGCCGCACCTGGCCCCCAGCCCCACGGAAGCCCATGCTCGCCAACGACATCCTGCACACCATTGGCAACACGCCGCACATCCGCATCAACCGTCTTTTCGGAAGTGGGCACACGATCTACATCAAGAGCGAGCGCAGCAACCCCGGCGGGTCCATCAAGGATCGCATCGCGCTCTCGATGATCGAGGCGGCCGAGGCCGCGGGCCTTCTAAAGCCGGGCGCCACTATCGTGGAGCCCACCTCGGGAAACACCGGCGTGGGGCTGGCCATGGTGGCGGCCGTGAAGGGCTACAAGCTGATCCTTGTCATGCCCGAAAGCATGAGCGTGGAGCGCCGGCGCCTGATATTGGCCTATGGCGCGCGCTTCGAGCTGACGCCGCGCGAGAAGGGCATGAACGGCGCGGTGGCGCGCGCCACCGAAATCGTGGCCTCCACACCCGGCGCATGGATGCCGCATCAATTCGAGAACTCCGCCAACATCGAGGTGCATGCGCGCGCCACCGCACAGGAGATCGCAGCCGACTTCCCGAGCGGCATCGACGCGATCATCACCGGCGTGGGTACCGGCGGCCACATCACCGGCTGCGCGCAGGTGCTCAAGCCGCTGTGGCCCAAGCTTAAGGTGTATGCGGTCGAGCCCTCCGCGTCGCCCGTCATCAGCGGCGGCAAGCCCGCACCGCACCCGATCCAGGGCATCGGCGCGGGGTTCATTCCCAAGAACCTGCACACCGGCCTGCTCGACGGCGTGATCCAGGTGGAGGCCGAGGCCGCCAGGGAAATGGCGCGCCGCGCCGCGCGCGAGGAAGGCATGCTGGTCGGCATCTCGTCCGGTGCCACGCTCGCAGCCATCGCACAGAAGCTGCCCGATCTGCCCAAGGGCGCGACGGTGCTGGGCTTCAACTACGACACGGGCGAGCGGTATCTCTCCATCGAAGGTTTCCTGCCGACGGAGTGACGCGACGGCCATGAGACCGCGCATCCTCCTCGTCGAGGACGAGCCCGGCATCGCCGACACGCTGCAGTACACCTTGCGCACCGACGGCTTCGATCCGGCGTGGACGGCCACCGGCGAAGAGGCCGGCCCCTGGAACTGTCGCGCTACGAATATGGCCTGCTGAAGACACTGGCCTCGCGCCCCGGCCATGTGTTCACGCGCGACGCGCTGCTCGAACGCGTGTGGGACGACCCCGGCGAAAGCCTGGATCGCACGGTGGACGCGCATGTGAAAACCTTGCGGGCGAAGATGAAGCAGGTGGCGCCCAGCCTTGACCCGATTCGCACGCATCGCGGCACGGGTTATGCGCTGGCCGAAGACCTGCCGGCCACGCTGCCCGAGTGAGCAATGCGGCCCTGCCCGTGACAAGGCGCACCCGCATCTTCATCGGCATCCTGCTCGCCTACGCGGTGGGCGTCGGCGTGCTGCTGTACCGGCTGCTGGGCGACATCGATCCGCGCTATCGAGAATCGGCGGAAGAGTCGCTCGTCGAAACCGCCCACCTGTTGGCCGCCACGGTCGAATCGGCCTCCGCCGACGGCGTGCTGCGCCCCGAGGTGCTGCAGCCGGTGTTCCAGTCGCTGTATGCACGCCGCTTCAAGGCCGAGATCTTCGGCTTCGAGAAGACGCGGGTGGAGCTGCGCGTGGTCATCGTCGACGCGACCGGCCGCGTCGTGTTCGACTCGCGCGGGCGCAGCCTGGGCGAAGACTTCTCTGGCTGGAACGACGTCGCGCTCGGCGTGATCGGCGCGGCCTACCAGGAGATGCGCGACGCGCTGGCCGGGCGCAACTACGTGGCCGATTACGTGCAGACGCTCACGCACGAGGTGAGGAGCCCCCTGTCCGCCATCCGCGGCGCGGCCGAACTGCTGCAAGAACCCATGCCCGATGCCGACCGCGCCCGTTTCGCGGCCAACATCGCGCGCGAGACGCAGCGCATCCAGGGGTTGGTGGACCGCATGATGGAACTCACTGCACTGGGTCACGCCGCGGGTTGCAGTCGCCTGCGGCGGTGCCCTTGCGAGGGCTGCTCGATGAACTAGCCGCGAGCGCCCGGGCCTCCGGGGCGGCGCGAGACGTGCGTGTGGACGTCGAGCCCGGTGAAGAAGCCTGGGTCGAAGGCGACTCCTTCCTCCTGCGGCGGGCCATCGCCAACCTGATCGACAACGCCATCGACTTCTCGCCTGCGGGCGCCGCAGTCACCGTGGCGCTGCGGCAAAGCGCGGCTGCCCTCGCAGGCCTGACTCACGCAAACCGCTTCCCCTTCACGCCGCCTTCGCACTCGCTTCGCCCTGGCTCGCGATGCCTTGCCGACCCAGCCCAGCGGGCGCGCGGGATAGCGAAACAGGAACACGTTGTTCTCCCGGGTTGTCGCGCGAGAGCGGCATGACGGGGAGCGAGGCGCGCTATGTCTTCCCCGGCTCCACGCAGGCCGCCGTGCATGCGCTGACGGTGCGGCTGGGCAATCGGGTGCTGACGGCGCGCATGCGCGAGAAGCAGCAGGCACGCATCGAGTACGACAGCGCCAAGCGCCACGGCAAGACAGCCGCCTTGCTGGAGCAGCAACGGTCCAACGTGTTCGAAATGAACGTGGCCAACATCCTGCCGGGCGACGACGTGGCGGTGGAGCTGCGCTACACCGAGCTGCTCGTGCCGAGCGACGGGCAGTACGGCTTCGTATTTCCCACCGTCGTGGGCCCGCGCTACAACAGCCCGCAAGGCGCCGCGGCCGGCGAGCGATGGGTGGCCACGCCCTACCTGCGCGAAGGCGTGCCACCCGATTCGGCCTTCCAGCTTCAAGTCATTCTCGACGCGCCGCTGCCGGTGAAAGACATCCTCTCGCCCTCGAAGGGCGAGGCCTGACGCAGGCCCGCGTGACGCTGCCCCCCGCGCCGGCCAAGCCGCACCACGACCGCGACTTCATCCTGCAGTACCGCCTGGCCGGCGAGCGAATCGAATCGGGCCTCATGCTCTACCGAGGCGTGGAGGAGAACTTCTTTCTCGCGATGGTCGAGCCGCCGCAGGCGGTGCCTGTGCAGCAGGTCAGCCCGCGCGAGTACATCTTCGTAATCGATGTCTCCGGTTCCATGCACGGCTTTCCGCTGGAGACGGCCAAGGTGCTGCTGCAGCATCTGATCGGCGGGCTGCGACCCAGCGACAGCTTCAACGTGATGCTGTTCTCGGGCAACAGTCGCATGCTCGCGCCGCAGTCGGTTCCGGCCACCATGGCCAGCATCAAACCAGGCGCTTCAGCTGCTGCGCGAGACATCCGGCGGCGGCGGCACGGAAATCGTGCCGGCACTCAAGCGCATTGCGGCGCTGCCCAAGACGCCCGACGTGTCGCGCACCGTGATTGTGGTCACTGATGGATTTGTCGCGGTGGAGAGCACGATGTAGAGCCGATCGTCCTGCCCGACGTGCTGGGGGGCCGCCCGGTGATGGTGTTCGGCAAGTGGCGCGGCGATGGACTCCTGCCCGCAAACGCCCGGCTCGTGGTGGAAGGGATCACGCCGCAAGGGCCGTGGCGCGGCGAGGTGGCGGCCGAGTCGAGTGAGCGGCCCGGCGCCGCAGCGCTTCGCCACCTGTGGGCGCGCCGGCGCATCGAGAACCTGTCCGACCAGGAAGCACTGGAAGGCGGCCCGCGGCACAAGGAAGCCATCACCGGACTGGGGCTGCGCTACGGGCTATTGACGCAATGCACCAGCTTCATCGCCGTCGATCAGCTCGTGCGCAATGCCGATCCGGCCGGCACGCCGACCGTGGACCAGCCATCGCCGCTGCCCGAAGGTGTGAGCGCGCTGGCCATCGACGCCGAGGTGCCCAGCACGCCGGAGCCCAACCGCCTGGATGGCGCTTGGCGTGGTGGCATTCGTCGTGGCCGCGACCGTCTTGTCGCGCCGTCGCGGCTAGAGAGAGCCGGCATGACGTTCGCCATCGCGACATCGCGCCTGGGCCACTGGGCCTTGCGGCTCCACGCGTTTACGCCGGCGGCCTGGCTGGCACTCCAGGCCCTCGGCACTTTGGGTTCACTGGCGCTGGGCCGCAGCCCGGCTGACCGACGGCTCTGACGAGCCGCTGGGGCTCGTCGCCATGGCACTGCTCGGCTGGGCGGTGTGGCGCCTCGCGCCGTCACTGCGACGCGACCCCACGCCCGGCTGGCTGGCCGCCGCACTTGCCCTGAGCATGGCCGCCACGCTGGCCGTTTTCGCCGCACCGCCGCTGGTCGGCGCGCTGCTGGCCGCACTGGCCCTGGCCTGCGGCCTGCGTGCGTTCGTACCGCACGGGCGCGCCATGCTGCCGCTCGCGGGACTGGCGGTGCTCGCTCTGCCGTTGCTCTCGTCCCGCTGCAGTTCTACGCGGGCTACCCGCTTCGCGTCGCGACCGCCGAGCTGAGCAGCCGGCTCCTACGGTTGGCCGGCTGGGCAGCGCAGCGCAGCGGTTCCGCGATGGAGGTGGAAGGGCGTCTGGTCATCGTCGACGCGCCGTGCTCCGGCGTGCAGATGGCGTGGATGGCCTACTTCACCGCGTGCGCCACCGCACTGATCGCGGGCCTGGGCGATGGGCGCTTTGCCCGGCGGCTGCCCGGCATCGGACTCGTGGTGTTGGCAGGCAACGTGGTGCGCAACACAGTGCTCGTCTGTGCCGAGGCGCGCGGCGTGGCGACTTCAGCGCTTCACGAAGGCGTGGGGCTCGCGGTGCTGGGGCGGTGTGCGCGACCGTGGCATTGCTCGTCGTTGGAGGAGGCCGCGATGGTCGCGCATGAGCGAACCCCGGCCCTCGTGAAGCTGGTCTACATGGGAGTGTGCTCGTCGTCTGCGCGCTGGCGCCGCTCGCCAAGCTCGCACCAGCCGATGGCACGCACGCCGGCAGCGAACCGCCCACTCAGTGGAACGGCAGGGCGCTTCGCTTCCTAGCCCTGGGCGAGGTGGAGCAGCGCTTCGCACGCCGCTTCCCGGGCCGCATCGCGAGGCTCACCGATGGCGAGCAGGTGCTGGCGTGGCGCGAAGTCGCCGCGCCCACGCGCATGCTCCACCCGGCCGCCGACTGCTATCGCGGCCTGGGCTACCGCATTGCAGACGCGCATCTGGAACGCGACGACAACGCCCTGCTGTGGCGTTGCTTCGTGGCCGAGCGCGAAGGCCGCAGCGTACGGGTGTGCGAGCGAATCGTCGACGCCAACGGCCAGGCCTTTGTCGACGCGTCGAGTTGGTTCTGGGCCGCGCAGTTGCAGCGCTCCGCCGGCCCTTGGCAGGCCATTACCGTGGCGAGGGCCTTGTGAAGCGCGGGGGCCGATGGATCCTGGCCGCACTGCTGGCGCTCGGCGCGCTGCTTGCACACCGGCTTCGACATGCAGGAGATCGGCGCCGCATGGTCGCTCAACCAGCGCCACCACGACGCCGCGCGCGGGGCAGCACACTGTCGCAGCAGCTGGCCAAGCTCATCTACGCGGGCGACGACCGCCATCACCTTCGCAAGCTGCGCGAGCTGCTCTACGCGGTGGAACTCGATCGCACGCTCGGCAAGGCGCGCGTGCTGCACCTGTACCTCGCCATGGCGCCCTGGGGCGAGGGGCGCTGCGACGCGGCCGCCACAGCGCGCCA
>CBFHAS010000144.1:0-10136 GCA_965653625.1 uncultured Burkholderiaceae bacterium
TGGAGCGGCCGGCCTCGGTGGTGCGCGAGCTGGTCGACAACGCGCTGGACGCCGGCGCCGCGTCCGTCACCGTCAAGCTCACCGGCGGCGGTATCCGCGCAGTGCTGGTGGAAGACGACGGCTGCGGCATTCCGGGCGACGAACTCGCGCTGGCCTTGCGGCGGCACGCCACGAGCAAGATCGCCTCGCTCAGTGAATTGGAGAGCGTGGCCACCATGGGCTTTCGCGGCGAGGCGCTGGCCGCCATCGCCTCGGTGGCCGAGGTGAGCATCGCCAGCCGTGTGCAAGACGCGACTCATGCGCTGCGGCTCGATGCGCGCTCCGGCGAACTCGTGCCCGCGGCCCGCGGCACGGGCACGAGCGTGGAGGTGCGCGAGTTGTTTTTCAGCACGCCGGCTCGGCGCAAGTTTTTGAAGACGGAATCGACCGAGCTGGCTCACTGCGTCGAAGCCGTGCGTCGCCATGCATTGGCCCGACCGGACGTGGGCTTCACGGTGTGGCACGACGGCAAGCTGGTGCAGCAGTGGCGCCGCGCCGACGCCGCCGGCCGGCTGCGCGATGCGCTGGGCGAGGAGTTCGTGCAGGACAGCCGCGAAGTGCAGCTCGACCTCGGCGTGCTGCGCATCCAGGGTCGCGCGGGCACGCCGGAATCGGCGCGCACACGGGCTGACAGCCAGTACGTTTACGTCAACGGCCGCTTCGTGCGCGACAAGCTCATTGCCCACGGCGTGCGCTCGGCTTATGAAGACGTGCTGCACGGAGGTCGGCAGCCGCAGTACACGCTGTTCATCGACATTGCGCCGGACCGGGTGGACGTGAATGTGCACCCCACCAAAATCGAAGTCCGCTTCCGTGATTCCCGCGAGGTGCATCAGGCAGTGCGGAGGGCGGTGGAGGCTGCGCTTGCGATACCGCGCGCCGGCACCTTGGGGGCCGGGGAGGCGAGGGAACAGTCCATCGCGCCGGGGAATGTGCAGGTGGCAGGCACCGAGAGCCTATGGGCATCGTCGTCGCCCATGGGGCCGTCGCAAGGCGCTGCGCGAGGGTCTTCCTCTGCCCTCTGGAGCGAGCGCCGGGCAGAGGAGCGGCCCACTCTACAAGGCCGCCTTGCCTTGCAGCAGGCCGCCGTGCTCTACGCCCGCGAGGCACCCGCGGCATGGAGCCCACCTGACGCGACTTCACCGACCGCCGACCCCGCAGCAGACCCTGAGGAATGGCCGCTTGGCCGGGCCGTCGCGCAGATCGCCGGCATCTACATCCTGGCGGAAAACCGCCAGGGCCTGGTCATCGTCGACATGCACGCGGCGCACGAGCGCATCGTCTACGAGCGGCTGAAGGCGTCACTCGGGGGCTCGCGCATCGAGGCCCAGCCGTTGCTCATCCCGGCCACCTTCGCCGCCACACCGCAGGAAATCGTTACCGCCGAGGCGCAGGCCGAAGCGCTCGCGACGCTGGGGCTCGAAGTGGGCGCGCTGTCGCCCACCGTGTTGGCGGTGCGCTCACGGCCAGCGGCCTTGGGCCAGGCCGATGTGGTGGAGCTTGCGCGCAGCGTGCTGGCCGAACTGGCGCAGGTGGGGGCCAGTGGCGCGGTCGAGCGGGCGCAGCATGAAATCCTGTCGACCATGGCCTGCCATGGTGCAGTGCGCGCCAACAGACGGCTTACGCTGGACGAGATGAACGCGCTGCTGCGCGACATGGAGCGCACCGAGCGTGCCGACCAGTGCAACCACGGCCGGCCCACCTGGCGCCAGCTCACACTGCGCGAGCTCGACGCGCTGTTCTGGCGCGGGCGCTGAACGTCCCGCGGCGATGAGCGGCCTGTTCGCCATGCCGAGGATGCTGCGCTGGCGATGGTTTGCCGCGGCACTGTTGGCCGCGTTGCTGCTGGCCGGTTGCGCGGCGCTCGATACGCAACAGCGCAGGTGGATCTTCAACAACTCGGGCTATGGCTCCGCAGCGTCCTACGGAAGCACCGAAGGCATGGACGAGGTGTGGATCGAGCATGCGTCGAAGATCGATGCCCGCGACGTGCGTCTGCATGCGCTGTGGCTGCCTCATGAATCGCCGAACAGCCCCGTGCTGCTGTACCTGCATGGCGCAGGCCGACCCATTGGAGCGAGCGCCTTTCGCATGCGCCGCATGCGCAACCTTGGCTTCTCCGTGCTGGGAATCGACTACCGCGGCTTCGGCCGCAGTGCGGGCGACCTGCCTTCGGAAGAATCGGTCTACCAGGATGCGCGGGCCGCATGGGCTTGGCTGGCGAGCCGGTATCCCGGCCGGGGGCGCTACATCTTCGGCCACTCGCTGGGCGGCGCCATCGCCGTGCAATTGGCCAGCGAGGTGGACGATGCGAACGGCCTCATGGTCGAGGGCACCTTCCCGTCCATCGCCGATGTGTTTCGCAACATGAAGTGGGGCTGGCTGCCGGTCACTGCCTTCATCACGCAGCGCTTCGATTCGGCCAGCAAGATCGGCCGCGTGAAGGCGCCGGTGCTGGTGGTGCATGGCAGCCGTGATCGGCTCATCCCTCCGGATCTGGGCCGCGCCCTGTACGAGCAGGCTGGGTCGCCGAAGCGATTCGTGCTTGTCGAGGGCGGCACTCACTACAGCACCCATGCGCTGGGGCAGCCGCAGTACCGCGAGGCGCTCAAGGAACTGTTCGGGTTGTAAGTCCGCCGCCCGACAATAGGGCATGGCCACGATCAAGCTGAAGAAGACCCCCCGCCCGACCGCGCCGCGCGCCGAACGCGCGCCGCTGCGAGGAGCGGGCTCCGCACCGCGAAAGCGCCCCACGCAGGCCGAAGCCGAGGCGTCGCGGCAAGGTCGCGAGGGGGGCCCCTTCCCCGCGAAGCGGCCGGCACAGAAAGGCGCACAGCCGCTGCGCGCAGGGCCACAGCGCCAGCCGGCGCCAACGGGACGCGAGCGGCCGGCCACCGATCATTGGCCGCCCGGAGAGCAGGCACGGCGCGGTCAGCCCGTTGAGCAAGCACGTCGCGGTCAGCCGAGCGAGCAAGCACGCCGCGGTGGTCCGCCGGCCGAGCAAGCACGACGGGGACCGTCCACGGACCAAGCGCGGCGGGAACCGCCCATGGACCAAACACGGCGGCGATCGCCCACCGACCAAGCACGGCGGGGACCGCCGGCTGAGCAAGCACGGCGGGGACCGCCCATCGACCAAGCACGTCGCGGTCCGCCTGCCGGGCGGCCGATAAGCCAACCGGCGACGCCGGCCGCCGGTCGGCCGCGGGCCAAGCCCGCGGCCCCGCCCTCGCGGCACGAGGAACAAAGCGAGCACGCCGACCATATCGATTCTCCGGACAGCCTGCGCCTGTCGAAGCGCATGAGCCAGTTGGGCCTCGCCTCACGCCGCGAGGCGGACGAGTGGATCCCCAAGGGTTGGGTGCGCGTCGACGGTCGCGTAGTGAAAGAACTGGGCTCGCGCGTGCGTCCCGAACAACGCATCACCATCGACCCGCGCGCGCGGCAACAGCAGGACCAGCGGGTCACGGTGTTGCTGAACAAGCCGGTCGGCTATGTCAGCGGCCAGGCCGAGGACGGCCACGAGCCGGCCTCCGTGCTCATCACACCGGCCAACCAGTGGCGCGAGGACCGTTCCGGCATCCAGTTCCAACGCGTGCACCTGCGCAGTCTGGCGCCGGCTGGCCGGCTGGACATCGACTCGGTGGGCCTGCTGGTGCTCACCCAGGATGGGCGCATCGCTCGGCAGCTCATCGGCGAGGACAGCGAGATCGACAAGGAGTACCTCGTGCGGGTCGAGTCGGTCACCGGCCAGCCGCTCACCGATGAGCAGCTCGCGCTGCTCAATCATGGGCTCGAGCTCGACGGCGAGCCGCTCAAACCGGCGCGCGTCGAGTGGGCCAACCCGGATCAGCTGCGCTTCGTGCTGCGCGAGGGAAAGAAGCGGCAGATCCGGCGCATGTGCGAGGCGGTCGGATTGAAAGTCCTGGGGCTCAAGCGGGTGCGCATCGGGGAGATCACGTTGGGCGCGCTGCCTCCGGGGCAGTGGCGGTACCTGCGCTACGACGAATCGTTCGAAACGCCGCCCGTGGCTGAGGCCACGCCAGGCGACAAGCTGCGCTGAAGGCCAGCAGCGCCCGTCACGCGGGGCGCCGGCGCAGGTTCTTGCCCATGCGCATCGCGTCTTCCACGCCTTGGTAGTAGCCGTGGTGCACGCCCAGCTCGGCGAAGCCGTGGCCACGGTAGAAGGCGCGGGCCTGGGCGTTGCTGGCCCGTGTCTCCAGCAGCACGATCGGAATACCGGCCACGATGACCGTGACCTCCAGCCAGCTCAGCAAGGCCGTGCCGATGCCGCGGCGGCGCTGGCCCGCTTCCACGGCTAGCAATAGCAGGTGGGCCTCTTCGTCGTCGTACTTCATGATCCCGAAGCCCAGGATGCGACGGCCCTGGCGTGCCACCACCACATTGGTGGCGCGGTCGCGGATGCTGCGCGCAACGCGGCGCGGCGTCCAGGTCCACGGCAGGCCATATTCGATGGTGTCGCGCGAAAGCTCGGCGATGGCGCTCGAATCGGCCATCGCAGCCAATGCGATGTCGTACTGCTCGATCACGTGGCGGACTCCCCTGTGACGTGACGCAACGCTATCACGCCGCACAGGAGGAACTTCCCACCTCATCTGGGTGCGTCGGCCATCGTCTGTGCGAGTACCGCATGGGCGCGCTCACGCCAGGTCGCGTCGCTGACCGCCACGGCCTCGCGCGCCGCCTGCATCGCCTCGCTGGCGCGGCCCAGCTCCAGCAGCGTGCTCGCCAGGTTGATCCACGCCGGCGCGCTGGCATGCCACTGGGCGGCGTCGCGGAAGGCTTCGGCCGCGGCGGCCTGATCGCCAGCCGCGTGCAGGCTGTTGCCCAGACCCATCATCAAGGAGAGGTTGCTTGGCACGCGCCTCAGCGCGCTGCGGTACACCGCCACCGCTTGCCCCGGCGGCGCGGCCCGCTCGAAACCCACGCTGGCCTCCACGATGGCGCGCTCGTCCGCGCTGTGCGGCCATTGCCCCGGGGGCAGTGCCGCGAACGCCCAGGCGCCCGAGCGCTGCCACGTGTGCTCGAAGGTACGTAGTGCCATGACGGCGCGCCGCGTGGTGCCCGAGCGAAGCACCACCTCCCTGGCGTCGAGGTCGTAGCCCACGACCACCGCGTAGTGCCACATCGGCGCCCAGGAGAGGCCGAGGTTCTGCAGCACGACCACTGGATGCCCGGCTTGCACCTCGCC
Source organism: uncultured Burkholderiaceae bacterium (assembly GCA_965653625.1). GTDB lineage: Bacteria > Pseudomonadota > Gammaproteobacteria > Burkholderiales > Burkholderiaceae_C > Albitalea. Next base: position 5,252 of record CBFHAS010000144.1, read on the forward strand.
CAGCAGAGCCTCCAGAGAAGGCGGCAGGCGCGTGGCCACAGCCCCTTGGCGGCGGGCGCCCGCGATCATTTCGATCTGCAAGGTGCCGGTGCGCGCCGGCAGGAACACTTGCGTCCCGAGGGCTTCGGGTTCGGCGCCCAGGCCCGCCGCAGCCAGCACGGTGGCGAGCGCGGCGGGACCGCAGTGGTACTCGGTCTGCGGGAAGAACGGCGTGTCCGACAGCTCCGCCGAGCGCGCCATCCCGACCGGCGGAGACTGCAGCAGGGCACGCGTCTGGGTGGCGCAGCCCGCCAGCATGAGCAGCAGGGCCACCATGAAAAACGCGGCCCACTGTGGGGGCCGCGCATGGGTCGAAGAGAACTGCATCTTCGGATGAATCGACGAGCGCCCGGATTTGCGGCGCTCGCGCGAAGCCTCAGCGGATGGAACGCGTGAAGGGGAACACCTTCGTGAAGCCGAGGATGTCGGTGATCAGCAGCACCACGAACACCGTGAGCAACACACCCAGCACATCAGCCGCACCGGCGGGCGCGGTGTCCAGCGTGTGCGCCACGATGGCGACCTCGTCATCGGTGAGGGCGGCCACCCGGGCACGCGCCTGCTCGACGCTCACGCCGCGCTCCTGCAGGCCGGCCATGACATCGGCGCGGGCCAGCGTGGCGTTCACATAGTCACGCGCGGCGGTCGCGCTGCGCACGCCTTCGCTGGCGGCCACCTGTTCCGTGGTGATCAACGTGGCCTGCGCGCCCTGCATGAATCCAGCGAAGCTGAGGCAGACGGCGAGAAGCCGGGCGATCCAACGGGTCGTTCGTGTCATGGACGTTCCTTTCCGGGACTGGAATGCATGTGATCAGTTATGGCGGCCTTGGCGCGAACCGCAGCCTCCGCCATCGTAACCAGCCTGCCGGCCGGTGGCGTCACGGTTTGAAACCTGCCGGGCTGGCTGCCGCGTGGCGGCAGCCGCGCGCCTCGCCTGCTACCCTCGGCGCATGCCCACGCCCGCCGGACCGAGCACGCGGATGAGCACACCGGTCGTGGTGGTGCTGCTGACCTTGCTGCTGGGCATCCAGCCCCTCACCACAGACCTCTACCTGCCGGCACTGCCCACGATCGCGGCCGACCTGGATGCGGGGATGGGCCCGGCGCAGCTGACGTTGTCGGTCCTCATCATTTCCTTCGGTTTGGCGCAGCTCGTGTTCGGCCCGCTGGCCGACCGCTTCGGCCGCCGGCCGGTGCTCTTGGGCGGCATGGCGCTGTACACGGCGGCCAGCGTGGCAAGCGCGCTGGCACCCACCATCGAGTGGCTGGTCGGCTGGCGTGCGTTGCAGGGCGCAGCCATGGCGTCGGCGGTGACCTGCGGACGCTCCATCGTGCGCGACCTGTACGAGCCGCACGAAGGGGCGCGCGCCATGTCGCGCGCCATGGGCGGGTTGGGCGTCATCGCGATGCTGAGCCCGCTGGTGGGCGGCACCTTGGTGCAGTGGGTGAACTGGAAGGCCGCGCTCCTGGTGCCGGCGCTGTTCGGCGCGGGCGCGCTTGGCTTCATCGCGTGGCGCTTCCAGGAAACCGTGCCGGCGCGCAACGTAGCGGCCACTCGGCTGGGGCCCATGCTGCGCAACTGGTCAGTGTTGCTTCACCATCCGGGCTTTCGCGCCTGGGCCTCGCTGCTGGCGATGACCTACGGCGGCCTGTTCGTCTTTCTCGCAGCTTCGTCGTTCGTGTTCATCGAGGTGCTGGGCGTTTCGCGCGTGGGCTACGGCGCGATCATGACCTCGAACTCCTTCGCCTACACCGCGGGCACGGTGGTGTGCCGGCAGCTGCTGACCACGCGCGGGCTCACGCGCACTGTGAAGCTCGCCGCCGCCTTCACGCTGGCAGGGGGCTTGGCTTCGGCACTGCTCAGTCTGTCCGGCGTGCACACGGTGTGGGCGGTGCTGGTGCCGCAATGGATTTTTTCGTTTGGCCACGGCATCCATCAGCCCTGCGGGCAGGCTGGCGCGGTCGGCCCCTTCCCCGAGAAGGCCGGCACGGCAGCGGCGCTGTCGGGCTTCATCATGATGGCGACCGCGTTCCTGATCGGCCTGTGGTTGGGCCGCGCACTGAACGGCACGGTGTATCCGCTCACGCTCGGCATCGGCGCTTGCAGCATCGGCGTGGCGACGGTCGCGTGGACGCTGGTGCAGCGACACGGCGAACCGGCCCCCGCGCCACAGGCAGCCTGAGCGATGGCCGCGTACCTGTGCCTCGCTGGCCCCACTGCCGCCGGCAAGACCGCCGCGGCGCTGGCCATCGCCGAGGCGCTGCGTGCGTTTCGCCCGGTCGAGATCGTCAGCGTCGATTCCGCGCTGGTCTACCGAGGCATGGACATCGGCACCGCCAAGCCGTCGGCCGACGAACTGTTGCAGGCACGGCACCACCTGATCGATGTCATCGAACCGAGCGAGGCGTATTCCGCCGCGCGCTTCGTCGCCGAGGCGACGACGCTCATCGCAGAGATCCGCGCTCGCGGCCATCTGCCGCTGCTGGTAGGCGGGACGATGCTGTACTTCAAGGCGCTGTTCGAAGGGCTGGACGAGATGCCGGCCTCGGACCCCGGCGTGCGTGCCGAGCTTGACGCTGAGGCGGCGCGTGAAGGATGGCCGGCCATGCATGCGCGCCTGGCGCAGGTCGACCCGGCCACGGCCGCGAGGCTGCCGCCCAACGACAGCCAGCGCATCCAGCGCGCGCTGGAGGTGTGGCGGCTCACCGGCCGGCCGCTGTCGAGCTTTCACCGCGAACGGCCGATGCGCGATGCGGCGCCGCTCGTGTCGCTGGAGCCGCAGGACCGCGCGTGGCTGCATGCGCGCATCGCCGATCGCTTCGACGCCATGCTGGCCGCCGGTTTCATTGACGAGGTGAGGCGGCTGCGCGCACGCGGCGATCTGCATGCGGGGCTGCCTTCGATGCGCTGCGTGGGCTACCGGCAGACGTGGGAAGCGCTCGACGCGGGCGATCTGGAAGGGCTGCGCGACAAGGGCATCGCCGCCACTCGCCAGCTCGCCAAGCGACAACTCACCTGGCTGCGCGGGATGGATCGCGAGGTGGTGGCTTGCGATCAGCCCGGCGCGGTGCAACAGGTGGTTGCGCACGCGCGGCGCATCGCCGAAGGCATGGCACGTGCTACTTGAGGTGAAGGGGCTCGCCAAGAGTTATGGCGGCGAGCCGGTGTTCCAGGGAGTGGATCTGTCCGTGGCGGCCGGCGAGTTCGTGGCGATCCTGGGGGAGTCGGGCGTGGGCAAGTCGACGCTGCTCAACTGCATCGCGGGGCTGGACACGCCCGATGCCGGCACGGTGCGCATCGACGGCACCGAGATCACCACGCTCGATGAAACCCGCAAGGCGCTGTTCCGGCGCGCGCACCTGGGCTTCGTGTTCCAGGCCTTCCACGTGCTGCCCCATCTGGACGTGGCGCACAACGTGGGCCTGCCGCTTTTGCTGCTCAAGCGGCCCGACCCGGCGCGCGTGCAGTCGCTGCTCGGCTCCGTGGGCCTGCAAGGGCTGGGCGATCGGCTGCCGCAAACGCTTTCCGGCGGCCAGCTGCAGCGCGTCGCGATTGCCCGCGCGCTGGTGCACGGACCGCGCTTGCTGCTGGCCGACGAGCCGACTGGCAACCTCGACCCGCGCACCGCGGAGAAGGTGATGGACTTGTTCGCCGAGCAGGTGCGGGAGCGGCATGCCGCCTGCGTGCTGGTCACCCACTCGCGCATGGCCGCCTCGCGCGCTGACCGGGTGCTGACACTCACGCCGATGGGCATCGAGCAGTGAATTCGTTGCTGCGTGAGCTCTCCTGGCCCGAACTTCGCCATCACCCCTGGCGCCATGCGGCGGCGCTGCTGTCGGTGGTGCTGGGCGTGGCGCTGGCGTATTCGGTGCAGCTCATCAACCAGTCGGCACTGGCGGAGTTTTCGTCGGCCGTGCGCTCGGTGAACGGCCAACCCGACTTCGAACTGCGCGGCCCGCGCGAGGGCTTCGACGAGACTTGGTATGCGCGTGTGGCGGCGCATCCGCAAGTCTCGTTGGCGAGCCCGGTGCTGGAGATCGAGACCGTGGCGCTCGCCCCGGACGGCCAGCGTGTGCCGCTGCGCGTGCTCGGCCTCGATGCGCTGGCCGCCGCGGCCGTGGCCCCGGCGCTGGTGCCGCGGCCCGACGAAGGTTCGGGCCGCTTCGCGGTCGTCGATCCGGAGCTTGTGTTCCTCAACCAGCCTTCGCGGCAGCAGCTCGGCCAGCCGCGTCGCGTGCGTGTGCAGGCAGCGAGCGGCGTGATCGAGCTGCGCGTGGCGGGCAGCGTGAGCGCCGGCGGGCTGCCGTTGGCGATCATGGACATCGCTGGGGCGCAATCGGTTTTCGGGCGCTTAGGGCGAATCAGTCGCATCGATGTGCGATTGCATCCCGGCGCACGGCGCGAGGCCGTGTTGCAAGAGCTGGCACTCCCCGCGGACCTGCGCGCCGCCTCACCGGACGAAGCGGCCCAGCGCGTGTCCAACGTGTCGCGCGCCTACCGCGTGAACCTGACGGTGCTGTCGCTGGTGGCGCTGTTCACCGGCGCCTTCCTGGTGTTTTCGATCCTGTCGCTGTCGGTGGCCAAGCGGCAGCCGCAGTTCGCTCTGCTGGGCGTGCTGGGCCTGGGCGCACACGAGCGGCTGAAGCTGGTGCTCGCCGAATCGGCGCTGCTCGGCGCGCTGGGCAGTTCGCTCGGACTGGCGCTGGGCGCCGCGCTGGCCGCGCTGGCGCTGCGGCTGCTGGCCGGCGATCTGGGCGGCGGGTTCTTCCCCGGCGTGGCGCCGGCGCGCGAGTTCCGCCGTGTGCCCCCCCGCGCCTCCGGGACTCTCGGGGTGGCCGCGGCCGT
>CBFHAS010000145.1:0-9981 GCA_965653625.1 uncultured Burkholderiaceae bacterium
TGGAACGGCTACAACTTCGAAGACTCGATCCTGATCTCCGAACGCGTGGTAGCCGACGACCGCTACACCTCCATCCATATCGAGGAGTTGGTGGTGATGGCACGCGACACCAAGTTGGGCGCCGAGGAAATCACCCGCGACATCCCCAACCTAAGCGAGCAGCAGCTAGCGCGGCTCGACGAATCGGGCATCGTGTACGTGGGTGCGGAAGTGGGCCCCGGCGACACGTTGGTCGGCAAGGTCACGCCCAAGGGCGAGACCACGCTGACGCCGGAAGAGAAGCTGCTCCGTGCGATTTTCGGCGAGAAGGCTTCCGACGTGAAGGACACCTCGCTGCGGGTTGATCAAGGCACCAGCGGCACGGTGATCGACGTGCAAGTGTTTACCCGCGAGGGCATCCCGCGCGACAAACGCGCCCAGCAGATCATCGACGACGAGCTTAAGCGCTACCGGCTGGACCTCAATGACCAGTTGCGCATCGTGGAAGCCGACGCCTTCGACCGGATCGAGAAGCTGATGGTGGGCAAGGCGGTCAACGGCGGCCCTCAGCGCATCGCCAAGGGGACGGTGATCGACAAGGCCTACCTTGCCAGCGTCGAAAAGTATCACTGGTTCGACATCCGCCCAGCGGAAGACGATGTGGCCTTGCAACTCGAAAGCATCAAGAACTCGCTGGAGCAGACCCGCCACAGCTTCGACCTCGCGTTCGAGGAGAAGCGAAAGAAGCTAACGCAAGGCGATGAGCTTCCCGCTGGCGTGCTGAAGATGGTGAAGGTCTACCTGGCTGTGAAGCGTCGCCTGCAGCCCGGCGACAAGATGGCGGGTCGGCACGGCAACAAGGGTGTGGTATCCAAGATCGTTCCGGTCGAGGACATGCCCCACATGACCGACGGCACGCCGTGCGACATCGTGCTCAATCCGTTGGGTGTTCCTTCGCGCATGAACGTGGGCCAGGTGCTCGAAGTCCACTTAGGCTGGGCAGGCAAGGGTATCGGACAGCGCCTGGGCGACATGCTCCAGCAGCAGGCCAAGGTGGCCGAGTTGCGCGCTTTCCTCGACGAGCTGTACAACAAGTCGGGCGGCAAGACCGAGAAGCTCGACCACATCCGCGACGAACAAATCATCGAGATGGCGCAGAACCTCTCGCATGGCGTTCCCTTCGCCACGCCGGTGTTCGACGGCGCCTCGGAAAACGAGATCCGCGGCATGCTCAAACTGGCCTACCCCGACGAGATCGCCAAGGTCAAGGGTCTCACGGCCACACGCACGCAGGCCACGTTGTTCGACGGTCGCACTGGTGATGCCTTCGAGCGCCCGGTGACGGTGGGCTACATGCACGTGCTCAAGCTGCACCACCTGGTCGACGACAAGATGCACGCGCGCTCCACCGGTCCGTACAGCCTGGTCACACAGCAGCCGCTGGGCGGCAAGGCCCAGTTCGGCGGGCAGCGCTTCGGCGAGATGGAAGTGTGGGCGCTCGAGGCATACGGCGCGTCCTACGTGCTGCAGGAAATGCTCACCGTGAAGTCCGATGACGTGAATGGCCGCACCAAGGTCTACGAAAACATCGTCAAGGGTGAGCACGCCATCGAGGCCGGCATGCCGGAGTCGTTCAACGTTCTTGTCAAGGAGATTCGTTCTCTGGGCATCGACATTGAACTTGAGCGCAACTGATAGAGAAGGACTAGGCAATCATGAAAGGCTTGCTCGACCTGTTCAAGCAGTTCACCCCTGATGAGCATTTCGATGCCATCAAGATCGGCCTTGCGTCGCCGGAGAAGATCCGCAGCTGGTCGTTTGGCGAGGTGAAGAAGCCCGAGACGATCAACTACCGCACCTTCAAGCCGGAGCGCGATGGCCTGTTCTGCGCCAAGATCTTCGGCCCGATAAAGGACTACGAGTGCCTGTGCGGGAAATACAAGCGTCTGAAGCATCGCGGCGTGATTTGCGAGAAGTGCGGCGTGGAAGTCACCCAGACAAAGGTCCGCCGCGACCGCATGGGCCACATCGACTTGGCCGCGCCCTGCGCGCACATCTGGTTCCTGAAGAGCTTGCCGAGCCGTCTGGGCCTGGTACTGGACATGACGCTGCGCGACATCGAGCGCGTGCTGTACTTCGAAGCCTACGTGGTGGTCGACCCCGGCATGACCCCGCTGAAGAAGTTCAGCATCATGAGCGAGGACGATTACGAGGCCAAGCGGGCCGAGTACGGCGACGAGTTCATCGCACTGATGGGCGCCGAAGGCATCAAGAAGCTTCTGGAGGAGATTGACCTCGACACCGAGATCGAGAGGCTGCGAGGCGACATGACCGGCTCGGAGCTCAAGGTCAAGAAGAACTCCAAACGCCTGAAGGTCATGGAGGCCTTCAAGAAGTCCGGCATCAAGCCTAACTGGATGGTGCTCGACGTGCTGCCCGTGCTGCCGCCGGACCTGCGTCCGCTGGTGCCACTGGACGGTGGCCGCTTCGCGACCTCCGACCTGAACGACCTGTACCGTCGCGTCATCAACCGCAACAACCGCCTGGCGCGCCTGCTGGAGTTGAAGGCGCCCGAGATCATCGTTCGCAACGAGAAGCGCATGCTGCAGGAGGCCGTCGACTCGCTCCTCGACAACGGCCGCCGCGGCAAGGCCATGACGGGTGCCAACAAGCGCGCGCTCAAGTCGCTGGCCGACATGATCAAGGGCAAGAGTGGTCGCTTCCGCCAAAACCTGCTGGGCAAGCGGGTCGACTACTCCGGACGTTCGGTCATCGTGGTGGGCCCGACGCTCAAGCTGCACCAGTGCGGCCTGCCCAAGCTGATGGCGCTGGAGCTGTTCAAGCCCTTCATCTTCTCGCGCCTGGAGGCGATGGGCATCGCCACGACCATCAAGGCCGCCAAGAAGGAAGTGGAAGCCGGTACGCCGGTGGTGTGGGACATCCTTGAGGAAGTCATCAAGGAGCATCCGGTCATGCTCAACCGCGCGCCGACGCTGCACCGCCTGGGCATTCAGGCGTTCGAGCCGGTGCTTATCGAAGGCAAGGCCATCCAACTGCATCCGCTGGTGTGCTCGGCGTTCAACGCCGACTTCGACGGCGATCAGATGGCCGTGCACGTGCCGCTGTCCATCGAAGCACAGATGGAAGCCCGCTGCCTCATGTTGGCATCTAACAATGTGCTGTTCCCCGCCAACGGCGAGCCCTCCATCGTGCCGAGCCAGGACGTGGTGCTGGGCCTGTACTACGCCACGCGCGAACGCATCAACGCCAAGGGCGAAGGCATCATCTTCAGCGACGTGCCGGAGGTGCAGCGTGCGCTGGACAACGAGCAGGTCGAAATCACCGCGCGGATTAGCGTGCGCCTGACTGAGTACGTCAAGAACAAGGACACGGGCGAGTTCGTGCCGGAGACCAGGCTGGTTGACACGACGGTCGGTCGTGCGCTGCTGAGCGAGATCTTGCCTAAGGGACTGCCTTTTTCCAATATGAACAAGGCGCTGAAGAAGAAGGAGATCTCGCGCCTGATCAACACGTCGTTCCGCAAATGCGGCCTGAAGGACACGGTGGTTCTCGCCGACAAGCTGCTGCAGTCGGGCTTCCGCCTGGCCACGCGCGCGGGCATCTCCATCGCCATCGATGACATGCTGGTCCCTAAGGAGAAGCATGGCCTCATTGAGCGTGCCGAGAAGGAGGTCAAGGAGATCGAGCAGCAGTACGTCTCGGGCTTGGTAACCGCCGGCGAGCGGTACAACAAGGTGGTCGACATCTGGGGCAAGACCGGCGACGAAGTCGGCAAAGTCATGATGGCCCAGTTGTCCAAACAGAAGGTTCTGGACCGCAAAGGCAAGGAAGTCGACCAGGAGTCGTTCAACTCCATTTACATGATGGCCGACTCCGGAGCGCGGGGCTCCGCTGCGCAGATCCGCCAGCTGGCGGGCATGCGTGGCCTGATGGCCAAGCCGGACGGCTCAATCATCGAGACGCCCATCACGGCGAACTTCCGTGAGGGCCTCAACGTGCTGCAATACTTCATCTCCACGCACGGCGCCCGTAAGGGCCTTGCCGACACGGCGCTGAAGACTGCGAACTCTGGTTATCTGACGCGTCGCCTCGTCGACGTGACACAGGATCTCGTGGTTACCGAGGACGACTGCGGCACGCAGAACGGCATGAACCAGCGCGCGCTGGTCGAGGGCGGCGAGGTGATCGAATCGCTGCGTGACCGCATCCTCGGTCGCGTGACCGCCATCGAGGTGTTGCATCCCGAGACCCAGGAGGTGTTGCTACCGGCCGGCGAGATGTTGGACGAGGATTCGCTCGACATGCTTGAGAACGCCGGTGTCGACGAGGTGAAAGTTCGCACCGCGCTCACCTGTGCCACGCGCTTCGGCCTGTGCGCCAAGTGCTACGGCCGCGATCTCGGCCGCGGCGGTTTGGTCAACGTGGGCGAGGCGGTAGGCGTGATTGCTGCCCAGTCCATCGGCGAGCCGGGCACGCAGCTGACGATGCGGACCTTCCACATCGGTGGCGCAGCTTCGCGTGCGGCGGTGGCGTCCAGCGTGGAGGCGAAGAGCGACGGCCACGTTGGCTTCAATACCACCATGCGCTACGTGACCAATAGCAAGGGCGAGCTGGTGGTGATTTCGCGTTCCGGTGAGATCATCATCACCGACCCGCATGGTCGCGAGCGTGAGCGCCACAAGGTGCCGTACGGCGCGCTGCTGTCTATCAAAGCCGACCAGCAGATCAAGGCTGGTCAAGTGCTCGCCACGTGGGATCCGCTGACCCGACCCATCATCACCGAGTTCGCCGGCCGCGCGAAGTTCGAAAATGTCGAGGAGGGCGTCACAGTCGCCAAGCAGGTGGACGAGGTCACCGGCCTTTCGACACTGGTAGTCATCGACCCGAAGCGGCGCGGCTCCGCCAAGGTCGTGCGTCCACAGGTCAAGTTGTCCGATGCCAACGGACACGAGGTGAAGATTCCCGGTACCGATCACTCGGTGACCATCGGCTTCCCGGTGGGCGCGCTCATCCAGGTGCGCGACGGCCAGGATCTGGCCCCTGGCGAAGTGCTCGCGCGCATCCCGGTCGAAGGTCAGAAGACCCGCGACATCACGGGCGGTCTGCCGCGCGTGGCTGAGTTGTTCGAGGCGCGTTCACCGAAGGACAAGGGCACGCTGGCCGAGATTACCGGCACGGTCTCCTTCGGCAAGGAAACGAAGGGCAAGGTGCGTCTGCAGATCACTGACCCGGATGGCAAGGTTTTCGAAGAGCTTGTCCCCAAAGAGAAGAACATCCTCGTGCACGAGGGGCAAGTGGTGAACAAAGGCGAACTCATCGTCGACGGCCCGGCCGATCCCCAGGACATCCTGCGCCTATTGGGCATCGAGGAGCTGGCCCGCTACATCGTCGATGAGGTGCAAGATGTCTACCGTCTGCAGGGCGTGAAGATCAACGACAAGCACATTGAGGTGATCGTTCGTCAAATGCTGCGGCGCGTCCAGATCGTCAACGCGGGCGACACCGGCTACATCGCAGGAGAACAGGTGGAGCGCTCCGAGCTGCTTGGGACGAATGACAAAATGCTGTCCGAAAGCAAGTTGCCCGCCACGCACAGCGATGTGCTGCTGGGTATCACGAAGGCATCTCTGTCGACCGACAGCTTCATCTCGGCAGCTTCTTTCCAGGAGACCACTCGCGTGCTCACCGAGGCGGCCATCATGGGCAAGCGCGACGAGCTGCGTGGCCTGAAGGAAAACGTCATCGTAGGCCGGCTCATTCCTGCTGGCACTGGCATGGCGTATCACGCTGCACGCAAGACCAAGGAAGAGATGGACGACGCCGAGCGGCGCGCAATCGCCATGCAGGAGGCGGAGGAACTCGCTTCGGCACAGCTGGCGCAGGTGGACGCGGGCGCTGGCGAGGGTGGTGTTGAATAGAGTCCGCCCGGTCTCGTCAGTGCGGGGGCGGTTTCGGCCGCCCCTTTTTCTTTCGGCCGCCCTTTTTCGATGGATCGCTCCGCGAGCGATCAGGACCGTCAGGCGATCCGCGCGCCGGCCCAGTCTTGCGGCGTCAGGACATCGAGTCCGAGCGGGCGAACTCGACGATTCAGCCGAAGCAGTGCTTTGTCGCGGCTCACGAGCCAGTGTGCGCCATGGTCTAGCGCGAGGTCCAGGAACTTTTGGTCATCGCCGTCGGTGCAGCGGATCCGGGTTGTGGCGCCGCTTGCTGGCCCCGCCAATACCGTGACGGCATAGCGGTCCCATGCCCGCCACACGTCCACGAGAGAAGGTTCCCACGTGTGCGTGGCCCCTCGCTCCAACACGTGGGCAAGTTCTTCCCGCATTGCATCGCTGACCAGCCATCGCATGCCCGAGGTGTCGAACCACTGTGTCCAGGTCGCGCAGGTCGGATTCCGAAAGACCAGCCAGTCCATGACGACGTTGGTGTCCAGCACGACCGTCGGCGGCCGCGGGCCGCTAGGGCCCCGTGCCGGTGGGTAACGGTGATCTTGCATGGAGTCTGAAAGCCCCCTTCCGGGCGGGCGTGTGTTGCGGGTGGGGGTGTCCCTGAATATAATCGAGGGCTTTTCGGCAGGTATTGCGCGCTCTCGGTCGGGCGGCTCACCACGAGGTTTATTGGGTACGTTCCTTTCGTGCTCACGGAAACCGGCTTGCGGCTTCGGGCTGAGCCCTCCCATTGAGGTGCTTTGCGTTCCGCCGGAAACGAAGTGACTTCAAACGGGAACAAGTTACCTATGCCAACCATCAACCAACTCGTGCGCCAAGGTCGCCAGACCGAAGTCACGAAGTCCAAGTCGCCAGCGATGCAGGGTAGCCCCCAGCGCCGCGGCGTGTGTACCCGGGTGTACACCACCACACCCAAGAAGCCGAACTCCGCGCTGCGTAAAGTTGCCAAGGTGCGTCTGACCAACGGCTTCGAGGTCATCTCCTACATCGGCGGAGAGGGTCATAACCTCCAGGAGCACAGCGTTGTTCTGGTGCGCGGGGGTCGGGTGAAGGATCTCCCGGGTGTGCGCTACCACATCGTGCGTGGCTCGCTGGACTTGCAGGGTGTCAAGGATCGCAAGCAGTCGCGCTCCAAGTACGGCGCCAAGCGGCCCAAGAAGGCGTAACGCCGCACGCGGAAGAACGTCGTTCGACGGGTCGATTGGCCTGTCGAGTAAGTGGGTGGCCCCAGAAGTTGGTGGTGCCCGGAGCGAGGGCCAGGGCCCGAGCCAACTGAAGCAAAAAGGAAGAGAGAAATGCCACGTCGTCGCGAAGTTCCCAAAAGAGAAATCCTGCCGGATCCCAAGTTCGGATCGGTCGAGCTGTCCAAGTTCATGAACGTGATCATGGAGTCGGGCAAGAAGGCGGTTGCGGAGCGCATCATCTACGGCGCGCTCGACCAGGTGGAGAAGAAGTCGGGCAAGGATCCGCTGGAGATCTTCAACGTCGCGCTCAACAACATCAAGCCGATGGTCGAGGTGAAATCACGCCGCGTGGGCGGCGCGAACTACCAAGTTCCCGTGGAAGTTCGCCCTGTGCGCCGCGTGGCCCTGGCCATGCGCTGGCTCAAGGAGTCGGCGCGTCGGCGCGGCGAGAAATCGATGGCACAGCGCTTGGCCAATGAACTGCTGGAGGCTGTGGAGGGCCGTGGCGGCGCGATGAAGAAGCGTGACGAAGTCCACCGCATGGCCGAGGCGAACAAGGCCTTCTCGCATTTCCGCTTCTGACGCTGATCCCCCTGTTCCCTTTGGCCGCTCTTCGGGTCAGTGTTGATCCGCGAGCGGCCCCTGTATTTGGAGTGACACCATGTCCCGCAAGACCCCGATCGAGCGCTACCGCAATATCGGTATCTCGGCTCACATCGACGCCGGCAAGACCACGACGACCGAACGCATCCTGTTCTACACAGGTGTGAATCACAAGATCGGCGAAGTGCACGACGGTGCTGCGACCATGGATTGGATGGAGCAGGAGCAGGAGCGCGGCATAACCATCACTTCGGCGGCCACTACCTGCTTCTGGAAGGGAATGGAACTGTCCCTTCCTGAGCACCGCATCAACATCATTGACACTCCGGGGCACGTTGACTTCACCATCGAGGTGGAGCGCTCCATGCGCGTGCTCGATGGCGCCTGCATGGTGTACTGTGCCGTAGGGGGCGTGCAGCCGCAGTCGGAAACCGTCTGGCGCCAGGCCAACAAATACAAGGTGCCCCGCTTGGCCTTCGTCAACAAGATGGACCGCACGGGCGCGAATTTCTTCAAAGTCTACGACCAGATGAAGACGCGTCTCAAGGCTAACCCGGTGCCCATCGTGGTGCCGATCGGTGCCGAGGAGAACTTCAAGGGTGTCGTGGACCTGTTCAAGATGAAGGCCATCGTGTGGGACGAGGCCAGCCAGGGCATGAAGTTCGAGTACGGCCCCATCCCTGCCGAACTCGACGCTGACTGCCAGAAGTGGCGCGAGCAGATGATCGAGGCGGCTGCCGAGTCGTCCGAAGAACTGATGAACAAGTACCTCGAGTCCGGCGAGCTGAGCGAGGAAGAGATCAAGAGGGGCTTGCGCGCCCGCACCATAGGCTGCGAGATCCAGCCCATGTTATGCGGCACTGCGTTCAAGAACAAGGGCGTGCAGCGAATGCTCGATGCGGTGGTTGAATTTCTGCCTTCGCCGGTGGACATTCCGCCGGTCTCGGGCCATGACGATGACGATAAGGAGGCGGTCCGCCGCGCCGACGACAACGAGAAGTTCGCGGCGCTGGCGTTCAAGCTGATGACTGATCCTTACGTTGGTCAGCTGACCTTTGTGCGCGTGTACTCGGGCGTGCTGAAGTCAGGCGATTCTGTCTACAACCCGATCCGCGGCAAGAAGGAGCGCATCGGTCGGATCCTGCAGATGCATGCTAACCAGCGTGAGGAGATAAAGGAAATTCTGGCCGGCGACATCGCCGCATGCGTGGGCTTAAAGGACGTCACGACTGGCGAGACGCTATGCGACCCGGACGCGATTATCACGCTCGAGAAGATGGAGTTTCCCGAGCCGGTGATCAGCCAGGCGGTGGAGCCCAGGACAAAGGCCGACCAGGAAAAGATGGGTATTGCGCTGGGCCGCCTGGCGCAGGAAGACCCGTCGTTCCGTGTCCGCACCGATGAAGAGTCCGGTCAGACCATCATCTCCGGCATGGGTGAATTGCACCTTGAGATCATCGTCGACCGCATGAAACGCGAGTTCGGCGTGGAGGCCAACGTGGGCAAGCCGCAGGTGGCCTACCGCGAGACCATTCGTAAGCCAGTGAGCGACGTAGAGGGCAAGTTCGTTCGCCAGTCGGGCGGCAAGGGCCAATACGGTCACGTCGTGTTCTCGCTGGATCCCCAGGAGCCAGGCAAAGGGTTTCAGTTCGTCGATGGCATCAAGGGCGGCGTGGTGCCGCGCGAGTACATCCCGGCAGTGCAAAAGGGCGTGGAAGACACGCTGCCCAACGGGGTGCTGGCCGGCTACCCGGTGGTGGACGTGAAGGTCACGCTGACCTTCGGCTCTTACCACGAGGTCGACTCGAACGAGAATGCGTTCAAGATGGCCGCGTCCATCGGCTTCAAGGAGGCGTGCCGCCGCGCAAGTCCGGTTCTGCTGGAGCCGATGATGGCCGTCGAGGTTGAGACGCCGGAAGACTATGCGGGCTCGGTGATGGGTGACCTGTCTTCCCGGCGCGGCATGGTGCAGGGTATGGATGACATGCCTGGTGGCGGAAAGGTCATCAAGGCGGAGGTGCCCCTGTCCGAGATGTTCGGCTACTCAACCACACTGCGCTCGATGTCGCAAGGCCGCGCGACCTACACCATGGAGTTCAAGCACTACGCCGAGGCGCCGAAGAACGTGGCCGACGCGATCATCACGGCCCGCGGGAAGGCTTGACGCGGCACTGTTCTTTATTGGAGATACGAAATGGCAAAAGGCAAATTTGAACGGACCAAGCCGCACGTGAACGTGGGCACGA
>CBFHAS010000146.1:0-9874 GCA_965653625.1 uncultured Burkholderiaceae bacterium
CGGTGCGGCCGCTTTGCTTTTGGCGGCACCAAGCGCAATTGGCGCGGCGAGCGCCGCGCTTTCTGGTACAACGATCCGCGGGCGGGTGTCGGGGGGCATAACCCACGGAGTCCAGGTAATGCAGTCGGGATTGCCTCCTGCGCGGGTAAGCGGCCGGCGTGTTCGGGTGCTTTGCGTTGTCGCGATGTTGTGGACAGCCGCTGTCGTGACCGCCGCCTGGTGGTTGATCGACGAACGCGCACGCGACGAGCGCGAGGAAGTGCTGTCAACGGCCACCGTGCGGCTGTCCGGCGTGAAGGACACGCTGTCGCTCGCCTTCCAGCAGCTCGCGGAGCTTCCGCGAAGCTTGGCGCACAACGGCGACGTGCTGGCGTTCCTGGCCTCCCCGCATCTACCCGAGACCTCGTCGCTCACCGAGGCCCAAGGACTGGCATGGCAGCAGGCGCAGCACTTCGAGCCTGCCGTGCAGGCCATGGCCAAGCTGCTCCACACCGTCGCACAGGACTTCGAACTGCAGTTGGTGCTGCTGATCGATCACCGCGGTACGGCCGTGGCCAGCGGCATAGGCAGCCAAGCCATGTCGGGCAGACCGCTCAGCAGCCCGCTCGGCGCCCGCCAGTACTTTGCCGAAGCAATGCGCTCGGGACAGTCGTCGCAGTTTCTAACCGAGCGGACCAGCCCGGTTCCCCACTTGTACTTCGGACACCGCGTGGAGCGAGACGGTCAGGCGCTGGGCGTCGTGGCCGTCCGGCGCGACGCTGAGAGGCTCAACCGCCTGCTCGCCGGCGCCGAGGGCAGCGTGATCATCCTGACCGATGAGAACGGCGTGGTGGTGCTCGGCAGCCGCCGGGCCGATTTGTTGCGAAGCCTGCCCGGCATGCCGATGCCGCCGGGCGGGCAGCCGAGTGCGCTGTACCCGCGCGGCCTCGAACCGCTGGCGTGGCGCATGTCGACGATGACCATTCGCGGGCGCCCCATGCCTACGGCCGAATGGGGCGGCCTGCGCCACTTGGCCCTCTCCGCGACGCTGGACGACCGGCCGTTCAAGGTATGGGTGCTGTCTCCGCTGCCAAGCGAGTCCCACATGGCCGCACGCGGGGCGCTCATCGCCTTGATGGTGTGGCTGGCCGGCGCCCTGTTGCTGTGGGCCGGCTGGCGGCACACGCAAGTGCTCGATGCGGCGCTGCAGGCCAGGCGGGAGCTGCTCGACATGGCGCACGCTCTGCCGCTCACGGTGTTCTGCTACTGGCGCCCGCCCCATGGCAATGGCCCTGGAAGCTTCTCCTTTCTGGGCCGCGGCGTGCGCGAACTATTCGGCGTGGGCCCGGGCCGGCTGGAAAAGGATCCCAACCTGCCCTGGCGGCTGGCGGGACAGCCCGCGCGGCAGCCGCCGACCGAACCCACCGAGTTCACCGTGCCGCACGGCGAGCGCGCTGTGCGTGTGCTCTCGCACAGCACGCCGCAGGCCCGGCCCGACGGCAGCACGGTCTACTACGGCTACTGGCTGGACGTGTCCGCCTGGCGGGCGGCGGAGGAGCGGTTTGCCGCGGTGTTCGAGCATGCGGCCGACGGCTACCTGTTCTTTGATGCGAAGCATGGCGTCAGCCACTGCAATCCGGCCACGTTGCGCCTGTTCGGCGCCGGGGAGCCGGGGCAACTGATGGGGCGGATCGTCTGGTTCCCTGACCTCTCACCTCCGTTTCAGCCCAGTGGCCAGCCGAGCCGGGAGCTGGCACGCCAGCTGATGCGCAAGCACGTGGACTCCGGCAACCGCCTGCAGACGTCGGAGTGGCGGTTCTGCCGGCTCAACGGAAGCTGCTTCGACACCGAGGTCAGCGTCATCGCCCTCAACTGGGGTGGACTGCCGCAGTTTTGCGCCGTCATTCACGACGTCACCGAGCGCAAGCACGCCGAGGCCGCAATGCAGCAGGCCCGCGAGGCGGCCGAGGCGGCGAGCCAGACGAAGTCGGCCTTTCTCACCAACATGTCGCACGAGCTGCGCACGCCGATGAACGCCATCATCGGCATGACTCATCTGGCACTGGAAGACGGCTTGCCGCCGCGCCAGCGTGACTACGTTGAAAAGGCGAACATGGCCGCAAGCAACCTGCTGGAGATCCTGAACGACATCCTGGACGCTTCACGGATCGAAGCAGGCGACGTGCCGCTCCAGCGGGCGGAGTTCGAGCTGGAACCGGTGCTTCAGCGCGTGCGCGACATGCTGGAGCCACAGGCAAGAGAGAAGGGGTTGGCGCTTCAATGGCATGCTGCGCCCGACCTGCCACCCAGCTTGGTCGGCGACCCGGCCCGGCTGCGCCAAGTGCTGTTCAACCTCGGCAGCAACGCGATCAAGTTCACCGACTCGGGCGAGGTGACCGTGGGCTTGGAGGTCTGCGCACAGCACCCCGAAGCGATCGAGCTGCATGGATGGGTGCGCGACACCGGCGTGGGGTTGACTGAAGAGCAGCTGGCGCACCTGTTCCAGCCATTCATGCAAGCCGACAGCTCCACCACCCGGCGCTTCGGCGGCACGGGCCTGGGGCTTGTGATCGGCCGCCATCTGGTCGAGCGCATGGGCGGCCGCCTCTGGGCGAGCAGCGAGCCCGGCCGCGGATCGATTTTCCACTTCAGCGTGCGCCTGGGCCGGGGCAAAGCGCTGAGCCCGCAGTCGCGCCGGGGAGACGCCGCACAGCGCCAGCCGACCGCCGACCCGCAGGCGGCCATCGAGTCGGCGCGCGCCCGGCTTGAAGGCGCGCGCATCCTGCTCGCCGAGGACCACCCGCTCAACCAGGAGCTGGCGTGCGAGCTGCTGCGCCGCGCAGGGATGGATGTCGTCCTGGCCCGCAATGGCGAGGAAGCGCTCGACAAGCTCGACCACGACGGCCCTTTCGACGGCGTGCTCATGGACTGCCAGATGCCGGTCATGGACGGCTACACAGCCACGCGTCGCATGCGTGCGGAAGCTCGCTTCGCCGGCCTGCCCGTGATTGCGATGACGGCTAGCGCGCTCGCCGAGGACCGAGAGCGCGCGCTGACGAGTGGCATGAACGCTCACATCGCCAAGCCCCTGCACGTGGCCGACATGCTGAGCACCATGGCCGAGTTGATCGTTCCGAGGCAGCGCCACGCGCCGCCGGTGGAGCCGGGACCCCTCACCGACTGGGCGCCGACCCGAGACATGGGACCGATCGACACCGAGGATGGCCTTGCCCGCTGCATGGGCAAGGCCCACCTGTACCGGCGCATCCTGCGAGGGTTTCGCGACGCCCACCTCGACTTCGCCGAGGTGGTCGGCAAGGTGATCCAGCGCGGCGCCTGGGACGAAGCCCTGGGCCCCGTGCACGATCTGAAGGGCTTGGCCGGCACGATAGGCGCGCAGGGGCTGCACTCCGCGGCGCAGGCGTTGCAGTCGGCGATCACCGCACGGGACGCGCAGGCCGCGGCAGGGCGGTTCGAGCGTACGCGCGCGGAGTTGGCGGAGGTGCTGCATGAAATCGACCGCCTGGTGTCGCAGGATTGAGAACCGGTGAGGGCCTGCACGCCGTACAGGAATCGCCCGCGACCCTGCGCCGTCGCGCGGCTTCACACAATAATTCCCGCCCCACCCGTGATGCTTGCCACCCCACGCCAGGAGGTCTCTCGCCATGCCCCACATGCCCGCCAGCCACGCCTTCTCCGACACCCTGAAGAGCTTCAAATCCGGGCCCGGCCGCGAGGGTGCCTTGTTCTCGCTGCTCGAATTGGCGCGTGCGTACCCACAGGTGAATCGGCTTCCGGTATCGCTTCGCGTGGTGCTCGAGAGCGTGCTGCGCAACTGCGACGGCAAGAAGGTGACTGCGGATCACGTGGCCCAACTGGCCTGCTGGAAGCCCAACGCGCCACGCACTGACGAGATCCCGTTCGTGGTGGCACGGGTGGTGCTGCAAGACTTCACCGGCGTGCCGCTCCTGGCCGACGTGGCGGCCATGCGCAACGTGGCTGCCGAGATGGGCAAGAACCCGAAGACCATCGAGCCGCTGGTGCCCGTGGACCTGGTCGTCGACCACTCGGTGATGGTCGACCACTACGGCACGCGCGACGCGCTCGACCTCAACATGAAACTCGAGTTCCAGCGCAACCAGGAGCGCTACGAGTTCATGAAATGGGGCATGCAGGCATTCGACACCTTCGGCGTGGTGCCGCCCGGTTTTGGCATCGTGCACCAGGTGAATCTGGAGTACCTGGCGCGCGGGGTGCATCGCACGAATGACGACGTGTACTACCCCGACACACTGGTGGGCACGGACAGCCACACGACGATGATCAACGGCATTGGTGTCGTGGGCTGGGGGGTCGGCGGCATCGAAGCCGAGGCCGGCATGCTGGGCCAGCCGGTGTACCTTTTGACGCCTGACGTGGTGGGCTTCGAGCTCACCGGGCAGCTTCGCGAAGGCGTGACCGCCACCGACCTGGTGCTCACCGTCACCGAGATCCTGCGCCGCGAGAAGGTGGTGGGCAAGTTCGTGGAGTTCTTCGGCGAAGGTACGGCCAGCCTCGCCGTGCCCGACCGCGCCACCATCGCCAACATGGCACCGGAGTACGGCGCGACCATGGGCTTCTTCCCGGTCGACGCCAAGACCATCGACTACTTCGGCGGCACCGGCCGCACACCCAGGGAGATCGAAACCTTCGAGGCGTATTTCAAGGCTCAGGGCCTGTTCGGCGTGCCGATGCCGGGAGACATCGACTACAGCAGCGTGGTGAGGCTCGACCTGGGCACGGTCGCGCCGAGCTTGGCGGGCCCCAAGCGTCCGCAGGACCGGATCGAGATCGGCCACGTGAAAGAGCAGTTCACCGCGCTCTACTCCAAGCCCGCAGCTGAAAACGGCTTCAACCAGCCGGCCGAGAAGCTCAGCCATGTGTTCACCACGCGCGACGGCATCGACCTGCGCAACGGCGACGTGCTCATCGCCGCCATCACCTCCTGCACCAACACCTCCAACCCCAGCGTGCTGCTGGCCGCGGGCCTGCTCGCCAAGAAGGCGGTGAAGGCAGGCCTCAAGGTCAAGAAGCACGTCAAAACCTCATTGGCCCCCGGCTCGCGCATCGTCACCGAGTACCTGCAGAAGACGGAGCTCCTGCCCTACCTGGAGGAGTTGGGCTTCACGGTGGCGGCGTATGGCTGTACCACCTGCATCGGCAACGCGGGCGACCTGACGGCCGAGATCAACGAGACCATCTACACGAACAACCTCGTGTGCGCCGCGGTGCTGTCGGGCAACCGCAACTTCGAGGCCCGCATCCACCCCAACATCAAGGCCAACTTCCTCGCCAGCCCGCCGCTGGTGGTGGCCTATGCCATCGCCGGGACAGTGCTGCGCGACCTCATGACAGAGCCGGTCGGCCGGGGCAACGGCGGGCGCGACATCTACCTCGGCGACATCTGGCCTTCGAGCAGCGAGGTCCATGCGCTGCTCAAGCACGCGCTCAATCCCCGGACGTACCGCGAGAACTACGAAAAGGTGGCCGCCGACCCGGGCGATCTGTGGAAGAAGATCAACGGCGTGCAGGGTCAGGTGTACACGTGGCCGCCTTCCACGTACATCGCAAGGCCGCCCTTCTTCGACGGCTTCACCATGGAGCCGCAGGCGGGCACGCCGGGCGTGAAGGGCGCGCGAGTGATGGCACTCTTCGGCGACTCGATCACCACCGACCACATCTCGCCGGCCGGCTCCATCAAGGAGACCTCGCCCGCCGGCCAATGGCTCAAGGCGCACGGCGTGCTGAAGGCCGACTTCAACTCCTACGGGTCCCGACGCGGCCACCACGAGGTCATGATGCGCGGCACCTTCGCCAACGTGCGCATCAAGAACCTCATGATCCCGCCGCTGCCCGATGGCAACCATGAGGAAGGCGGCCTCACGCTGTTCCAGCCCGGCGGCGAGAAGATGACCATCTACGACGCGGCGATGAAGTACATCGCCCAGGGCACGCCGACGGTGATCTTCGGTGGCGAGGAATACGGCACTGGCTCCTCGCGCGACTGGGCCGCCAAGGGCACACAGCTCCTCGGTGTCAAGGCCGTCATCGCCCGCAGCTTCGAGCGCATCCACCGCAGCAATCTGGTGGGCATGGGCGTCTTGCCGATGCAGTTCAAGGGTACTGACAGCTGGCAGTCGCTGGGTATCCGCGGCAACGAGATGTTCGACATCGAGCTGGAGCCGCCCCTGCGGCCGCAGCAGGATGCCGCGCTCGTCATCACGTCCCCGGACGGCACCCAGCGCCGCGTGACGCTCACCCTGCGCATCGACACGCCGATCGAGGTCGATTACTACCGGCATGGGGGTATCCTGCCGTTCGTGTTGCGGCAGTTGCTCGCGGGTTAGAGATGGTCGCGACTGGGCCGTTTCCGGTGAACGTGGCTGTGCGGATACCGCCGTCTGCAACTTCGCGATCGGGCATCGAGCCCGATCGCTCAGCGGCCTAAAAATCCCTCGTATGCTGCTTGAACGAGTCGTGGGTGAAGCCGATGGTGATGTCGCCGGAAGGCCACTCCAACACTGGCCTTCGGATCAGACTCGAGTGGGCGATCATCGCCGCGCGCGCCGCCTGGGCGTTGGTGACGCCGGCCTTTGTGGCGTCGTCGAGCTTGCGCCAGGTCGTGCCCTGCCGGTTCAGCAGCGCCTCCCACCCCAGCGTCGCGATCCAGCGGTCCATGCGGTCCGCCGGCACGCCCATCTTTTTGAAGTCATGGAAGGAATGCTCGACGCCGCGATCTTCCAACCAGGCACGGGCCCGCTTGACGGTGTCGCAGTTGGTGATGCCGTACAGGATGAGGCGCGTCATCGGGAGTTGTGGCACGTGATGCCTGCTGCACGGCGCTGCCCACGGAGGATGCGGCGAAGCCGTCGCTCGAACTGGGCGCCGTTTTATTGCTCCCTGTCCCGCCATGCTGCCTGAGGAAACCCGGATCCAGAACCACGGCGATGGCATCCATGTCATCGACACGGGTTTTCACCGCCCGCGCTTCGATGCGTCCTACCTGCTGATCGACAGCGGTCGCGGCGCCTTCATCGACACCGGCCCGAACGCCGCCGTGCCGCGACTGCTGGCCGCTCTGGAAGCCACCGGCCTGCAGCCCGCAGATATCGATTGGGTCATTGCTACCCACGTGCACCTTGACCATGCCGGTGGAGCCGGGCTCCTGATGCAGCACTTGCCACAAGCCCGGCGGGTGGTGCATCCCCGCGGTGCGCGGCATCTCATCGACCCCGGCAAGCTGGTCGAGGGCGCGCGGGCGGTGTACGGCGCCGAAGCCGTAGCGCGCGCCTACGGCGAAGTGGTGGGCGTGTCGGAAGACCGGGTACTCACCACGCACGACGGCATGACGCTCGCATGGGTCAGCCGCCCAAGAAGGCCGCCCCCGTCAAGAAGGAGCAGAAGGACTGGGGCATCGCCGGCGACGTGAAGGCGGTCAAGCTGACGATCGAGCACAGTGCGAAGGACACGATGCGCTTCACGCCCGACTTCGCCCAGGTGAACGTCGGCGACACGGTGCGCTTCATCGTCCGCAATGACGGCAAGGTGATGCACGAGTTCGTGATCGGCACGAAGAAGGAGAACCAGGCGCACGCCGAGCTGATGAAGAAGTTCCCGGGCATGGAGCACGACGAGCCCTACATGGCGCACGTCGCCCCCGGCAAGACGGGCGAGATAGTCTGGACCTTCAACCGGCCCGGCGAGTTCGAGTTCGCGTGTCTGATCGCCGGGCATTGCGAGGCCGGCATGAAGGGCACCATCAAGGTCGGCGGCGCCCCGAAGCTGGCGGCGCGCTGAACGCGACAACGATTGATCCAAAGGAAATCGAGCATGAGTACCTTCCGCACCCTGATGGCCGCCGCCGTGCTTGTTGCCTGA
This sequence comes from uncultured Burkholderiaceae bacterium, assembly GCA_965653625.1. Taxonomy (GTDB): domain Bacteria; phylum Pseudomonadota; class Gammaproteobacteria; order Burkholderiales; family Burkholderiaceae_C; genus Albitalea. The sequence goes on from CBFHAS010000146.1 coordinate 7,897, forward strand.
GCCGAACACGAAACCAACCGCGCCAGCGCGACGGGATCTGCTCGCGCTCGTCGGCATCGTGGGTCTGGCCGCAGCGGCGCAGTGGGTCGTCCGCAGGGGCGCAGGCAAGGCGCCGTCTCCGGCACTGGTCATCCACGAGCGCCCGCGGGAGTTTCCGGCGCTGCGATTCAACGATGGCCGGGCCATGCCCACCAGCCTCGCCGCCTTCCGTGGCAGGGTTGTCCTGCTCAACCTGTGGGCGAGCTGGTGCGCGCCCTGCGTCAAAGAGATGCCGACCCTCGACCGCCTGCAATCGGCGCTGGGCGGGCCGGACTTCGAGGTCGTCGCGCTGTCGATCGACGAAGCCGGCGCACCTGCGGTGCAGTCGTTCTTCCGGCGCACCGGCATCAAGGCGCTGCATCCTTACGTGGATGCGTTCCGCGAGGCCTCCGCGAGCCTCGCCGCTGCCGGCATCCCGGCGACCTTTCTCATCGACCGGGAGGGGCGCGAAGTCGGGAGGAAGCTGGGGCCCGCCAATTGGGACGCGCCCCCGGTGCTGACCCTGATTCGGGATCGCCTGAACCGCGCGTCCAATCAATGAGTGGCTGCGGCGCCGGTACAGGAGGCAACCATGGCATTCGACAAGCTGATTCTTCGCGGTTTCATGCTCGCAGCGCTGCTCGGCTGCGCGATGGCAGCAGGGTCAGTCAATGCCGGCACGCCCGTGGTCTTCATGCACATCCACGGGCTCGGCTTCAGTGCCGACGGGGCGCGGCTCATGATCGGCGGCCACCAGGGGATCGTCGCCTATGCCGACGGGCGCTGGTCCAACGTGTGTGGGCCGGGGCACAACCACGCGGGCTTCTCGGTCAACGCAATGCGCTGTACAGCAGCGGGCATCCGGCGGCCGAGTCCGGCCTGCCCAACCCAATGGGCCTCATCAAGAGCGTGGACGGCGGCAAGACCTGGCGCGCGGTCGGCCTGAAGGTCGACGCCGACTTCCACATCGGCCGGCTACGAGACGAACGTCGTGTATGTCGCCAACCGGGTGCCAACCTCGCGCATGAGCGAAACCGGCGTCCACTACACGCGCAACGACGGGGTCGCATGGCACCGCGCCGCCCTGCAGGGGCTGGGCGGCCCGATGCACCAGCTGGCCGTGCATCCGACCGATCCGAACCAGCTTGCCGTCGGCACCGATACCGGGCTGTACGTGTCGCGCGATTGGGACGACAACTTCGAACGCATCGGGACCCTGGCCTTCGTGCTCGCCGTCGCCTTCGATCTCGACGGAGCGCACCTGTGGTCCAGCAGCTATGTCGCGGTCAAGCCGACGCTCGCGAAGGTCCGCCTGGGCAGGGACACCAAGGCCGAGGACGTGCCGCTCCCGCCGCTGATCGAGGACGCGGTGGCGCATATCGCACAGGACCCCGCGCGACGAAGCGAAATCGCCATCGCGACCAGATGAGCGAGGCCGACACCGCAGGCGGCATCTTGCGAGTGACGCAGGACAAGACCACGGCGAAGCTGCGCATCGTCATCGACGGTGAGCTCAAGACGCTGCTCGAGGAGATTACAGAGTCGGACCTGCAAAACCCCGCGAGGCCGCATGAACACTGGCTTTGCGGGTGATCGCCGATAGGCGGAGCTCCCGGTTTGCGATGCAATGGCACGCGATTCCTGGGAGTTTCAAGACCACCACCGATGGCCACCGACGATTTCTTCCGCGCTCGTTTGGACACGATGATCGGACATGCGTCACCCGCTGGCGGCGCTGGCCACGCGCATGCGGTGGAGTGACATCGAAGCGTCGCTGGCGCCGCTGTTTGCACATCGCCATCGTGCGGGGCGCGTGGTCGAAGACGCTGATCTGTTTGGTCCGACGATGGCTTTCGAGGGTGCCGGCCTCAGCAATCGGGGCCGGCCCCGTTTGCCGATCCGGCGGATGGTGGCGCTGCTGTACTTGAAGCACGCCTATGGCGAGAGCGACGAGTCGGTG
>CBFHAS010000147.1:0-9856 GCA_965653625.1 uncultured Burkholderiaceae bacterium
CAGCGCCAGCGCGCACTTGCTCCAGGCGACCCAGGGTGGCAACGACCCGCTGTCGGGCTACGCCCGCTTCGTCACGATATGCCTCGACCAACTTGACGTACGAGCGTGATCCTGATCGGGTGAGTTTGACGAACATGTCACCACTATAGGCCCACCAAGCTGGCCTTAAAGCGGCTTACGACAAATGTCGTGTCACTACAGAAGTTGGCGAAAAACGCTCGCAAGTCGTTGATTCATCTAGACGAAACCGCGAAATCGGCCGTCGGAACTGTCGAACTTGGGTGACATGGAACGTGAGGTATGGCGATGCGGACATCATCTGTGCTGCCAACAACTTGAATGAAACTGGGGAGCTTGATTCATGGTTCTGGTGGCGGCACATTCCTTCGGATGCCTTGCCACTGCCATGGGCCTGGTCAATGGTATGTGCGGTGAGGCTCAGCCGAGCGCTGCTCGGAGCGCTCAAGCACTTTGTCGCTCGCGACGAGGTGAGGAACGCTGCGTGCCTGAATATTGAGTTCGTATTCCACACCCTTGCTTTGCACCACCGATTGAATGTCGTTGTTGCGGAGGAACTGAAGGGTGTGGTTTGGAGAAAAGACTGGTCAGTCGAGGAACTGCAGGTCGAAGGGCTCTACCACCCGATCAAGGATGTCAACAGACACCCCATTCTTCGGCGGCAGATCGAATCTGCCGGGAGTGGAGCGAGCTGAGGCTCATGTCGCAATGTCGTGCTGGAGCCGACTACTGGACTGAACCAATCCGTCCAGGCCGCAATCGCGTGCAAAGCTCTTGCGGATGGAGGCGGCTTCGCGTTCGCCGGGCCAGCTCACTCCACTGTCACACTCTTGGCCAGGTTGCGTGGCTTGTCCACATCCGTGCCGCGCGCGCAGGCCGTGTGGTAGGCGAGCAGCTGCAAGGGAACCACGTGCAGCAGCGGTGACAGCGCGCCGTAGTGTTCCGGCATGCGAATGACGTGTACGCCCGACTCGCTTTCGATGCGGGTGTCGTTGTCGGCGAAGACGAACAGTTCCCCGCCACGCGCACGCACTTCCTGCATGTTGCTCTTGAGCTTTTCGAGGAGCTGATCATTTGGCGCGACTGTCACCACCGGCATCGCCGCCGTCACCAGCGCCAGGGGGCCGTGCTTTAGCTCGCCAGCTGGGTAGGCCTCGGCGTGGATGTAGCTAATCTCCTTGAGCTTCAGTGCGCCTTCCAGTGCAATCGGGTAGTGAAGGCCTCGGCCGAGGAACAGCGCATTCTCCTTGCGGGCGAACTCCTCGCTCCAGGCGATGATCTGCGGCTCCAGCGCCAGCACCGCTTGCACGGCCATCGGCACGTGGCGAAGCGCCTTCAGATGCCGCGCTTCCTGTTGCTCGGGGAGGTGGCCGCGCACCTGGGCCAGCGCGAGAGTCAGCAGAAACAGGCCCACAAGTTGCGTCGTGAATGCCTTGGTCGAGGCGACCCCGATCTCCGCGCCAGCGCGGGTGATGTAAGCGAACTCACACTCCCGAACCATCGCGCTGGTGGCCACGTTGCAAATGGTCAGCGTGTGGGGCATGCCGAGCGAGCGTGCATGCTTGAGCGCGGCCAGCGTGTCGGCCGTCTCACCGCTCTGGCTGATGGTGACGACCAGCGTGCGCGGGTTGGGTACGCTGTCGCGGTAGCGGTATTCGCTGGCGATTTCCACGCTGGTGGGGATCTTGGCGATGCTCTCGAGCCAGTACTTGGCGGTGGCGCCGCTGTAGTAGCTGGTGCCGCAGGCGAGGATCAGCACCGAGTCCAATTCTTTGAAGACACGGAAGGCGCCGTCTCCGAACAGCTCGGGTGAGACAGCGTTCACCGCATCCAGCGTGTCGGCGATGGCCTTGGGCTGCTCGAAGATCTCCTTTTGCATGTAGTGACGGTAGGGGCCAAGGTCTGCGGTGCCGGAATGGGCGTGCACCGTGCGCACCTCTCGGTCGGCGCTGACGTAGCGGCCCTCCGGCGTGCGCTTCGTGACCCAGGCCTTGCCGAGCTGAAGATCGACCACGTCGCCTTCTTCGAGGTAGACGATCTGGTCGGTGACGCCGGCCAGCGCCATGGCGTCGGAGGCAAGGAAATGGTCGCCGGCGCGCTCAGCCGTGCCGACGCCCAGCACCAGCGGTGAGCCCTCACGGGCCCCTACGACGCGGTTCGGCTCGTCGCGGCAGAACACGGCGATGGCAAAGGCGCCGCGCAGGCGCAAGGTCGCGCGCTGCACGGCCTCCAGCAGATCGCCGTCGTAGAGGTGCTCGACCAGGTGAGCGATGACCTCCGTATCGGTCTGGCTGTCGAAGGCGTAGCCGCGCGCCTTCAACTCGGCCCGCAACTCATCGTGGTTCTCGATGATGCCGTTGTGGACCAGCGCGATACGCCCCGCGCTCGCTTGGCGGGTGTTCGGGCCATGCGAGAAGTGCGGGTGGGCGTTGTGCAAGGCGGGGGCGCCGTGGGTCGCCCAGCGGGTGTGGGCGATGCCCGTGCCGCCCTGGATGTGGTCGGTGTTCACGCCGGCCTCGAGTTCGGCCACGCGTGCCGTGCTGCGTGCGCGGCGCAATGCGCCATCCTGGTGGACAGCCACGCCACAGGAGTCGTAGCCCCGGTACTCCAGGCGCTTCAGGCCTTCAATGAGCACGGGAACGATGTTGCGCGCGCTGACGGCGCCGACGATGCCACACATGATGACCGCCTCGCAGGGTGGGGAGGCGGGCATCGTAGGGATGCCGGGTTGAAATTAACGTGCAAAAAGCGATAAAAAACACCGAAAATGGCTAAGTCCGGATTACGGTGAAATAATTGTTCATTTGATGCGTTCGAATGGTTAATGATTCCTCGGTGCCGTCGCTAGATGCGACCGACTTGCGCATCCTCAATGTGTTGCAACGAGACGCCTCGTTGTCCAACCAGGCCTTGTCAGTTGCGGCACTCACCTCGGCGGCCACCTGCCTGCGGCGCGTCAAGCGCATGGTGGATGCGGGCATCATCGAGCGGCGGGTGGCCATCCTTTCCCCGGAGCGGTTGGGTGCGGGGCTGACGGTCATCGCGGAAGTGACGCTGGACCGGCAGGGCGCCGAGCACTTGGCCGAATTCGAGCGCCGGGCGGTGGCCGACGACGCGGTGCAGCAGTGTCACCGTGTCTCGCCAGGGCCGGACTTCGTGCTCGTGCTGCAGGTGGCCGACATGGCGGCCTGGAACGGGCTGGTCGAGCGGTTGTTCACTCAGGATGCCAACGTGCGCAATGTGAAAAGCTTCTTCAGCGTGCGCAGGGCCAAGTTCGACACGAGGGTGCCTCTGCCCGCGTCGCGCTGAAGAAACGGCCGGGCTTCAGCGGGCGGGTGGTCCGCCAGCGCCACCGCTCTGTTGGAGACGGCACACGCCTGTTGTGCTTGCGGCGGCCATGCGCTTGTCGCAGTAAGCGCCGGGATCTGGGACGACCTCGCATGTTGACGCTCGGCCGTCAATCACCTGCTCACGACGCTGCGCCGCGGCATGTTGCGCAACTGCAGCTTGCAGCGTCTTCTCGTCGGTGCGCAAAACAGACCAGGCCAGGTAGCGCGCTGGGCCGCCGCACGGTCTGTGACCGATGCCGATGGTGCGGCACTGCGCATCGGATTCGCAGGCGGCATCGCCGATCAGAGACTCGATGTCCGCCAGCGCAGATCGTGAGATGGACGCCGGCAACTCAGGTGTGTTGACGGTCGGCGCGGTACTCGCGGGTTGGCTGCAGCCGGCAGTGGCCACCGCGGCCATGGACAGGGCCAGTCGGCGAAGAGCGAGGGTGTAGAGGAGGGAGGGCGAGTTCATCCGCGCATGCTGCACCGTGGGTGGTCGGCGTGGCAAGCCCCGCCGCGCAAGGCTCAAGCGCTTCAAGATCAGCGCTTGAGGATCAGCAGGCCCTTGAGGTATTCGCCTTCCGGAAAGGTGACCGTCATCGCATGGTCCGGTGCGGCGCCGACGCGGGCGTAGATCAGGCCGTCGGCGCCAGCATCCATGCCGGCGCCGGCGACGATCTTGTGGAAGAGGTCGGCCCCCACGCCGCCCGAGCACGAGAAGGTGAACAGCGCGCCGCCTGGCTCGAGCAGCTTGAAGGCCAGCAGGTTGATGTCCTTGTAGGCACGAGCGGCGCGCTCGGCATGCGACATGGTGGGCGCGAACTTGGGTGGGTCCAGCACGATGGCGTCGAAGCTGCGGCCCTGCCTGAGCATCTCGCGCAGCGTGTGGTTCACATCGGCGTCCAGCGTCTCATGCCGTGCCGCGTCGAAGCCGTTCAGCGCGACATGCGCTCGCGCACGCTCGAGGGCGGGGGCCGATGAGTCCACGCTGGTCACATGCGTTGCGCCGCCCGCCAGCGCGGCTACGCTGAAGCCGCCGGTGTAGCAGTAGCAGTTGAGAACCCGCTGCAGGCCAAAGTGGCGCACGGTGTCGGCGAAAAGCTTGCGGTTGTCACGCTGGTCGAGGTAGAAGCCGGTTTTGTGGCCTTCTGCCACGTCGAGTGTGAGCGACCAGGCGTGCTCGCGGATCGTGCAGTCGGTCGGGCCGTCGCCGCGCAGCCACCCGGTCGCGCTGGGCAGGCCTTCGAGGCTGCGAACGCCGGCATCGCTGCGCTCGTAGAGCCGGGTCAGGCCGGTGGTCTCGAGCAGCAGATCGGCGAGGGTGGACTTCCAGCGCTCGACGCCCGTGGATAGGAACTGCGCCGACAGCGTGTCGCCATAGCGGTCGACGATCAGACCCGGCAGGCCGTCGGCCTCGCCATGGATGAGACGCAAGCCGTCGCTGGCGATCGGCAAGCGGCGGCGGATGGCGAGAGCGGCCTCGACGCGGCGGCGGAAAAAGCCGGCATCGATGCGCTCGCCTTCCTCGAAGCTCCAGGCCCGCACACGGATCATGGAGCTGGGGCTGTATGCCGCCCAAGCCAGGAAGCGGCCGTCATGCGACTCCACGCGCACGGTTTCGCCGCTGTCTGCCTTGCCGCGTGCAATGCTGCCCTCGAACACCCACGGGTGACGCCGCAGCAGCGAGCGCTCCTTGCCCTCACGAAGCTTGATCACTTTCATGGGCCTGATTGTCGATGCGGCGGCGCCGCTGCAAGCGGCCGGTGGCGATCGCTACGCGCTTCGCTTCTTCGCGCGAGGATGGGCCGCGTCGTACACCTTGGACAGGTGTCCGAAATCGAGCTGCGTATAAATCTGCGTGGTACCGATGCTGGCGTGCCCGAGCAGTTCCTGCACGGCGCGCAGGTCGCCGCTGGACTGCAGCAGGTGGGACGCGAACGAGTGCCGCAGCATGTGGGGATGCACGTGGGTGGGCAGCCCGGCCGTCAGCGCGCAGCGCTTGAGGCGCGAACGCACCTGGCTGTCGGTGAGCCGGGTGCCGCGTTGGCTCACGAAGAGTGCGGACTCGCCGGGGGCGGCTATGGAGCCCCGCTGGGACAGCCATTCGTGCAGCGCCTGGAGCGCAGGCCGCCCGACAGGGAGGCTTCGCCGCTTGCTGCCCTTGCCCGAGACATGCGCCGTCGCATCGGCTGCGTCGATCCATCCCGTGGCCTGGGCGCCGGGCTGGACGTCGAGTCCCACCAGCTCGCCCACGCGCAAACCGCAACCGTACAGCAGCTCGACCATGCAGCGGTCGCGAGCGGCCAGCGCGGGGGCAGTGGCGTCGTCCGGTGGAGCGTCCGCCAGCGCGACCGCGTGGTCCACCGACAGGGCTTTGGGCAATGGCTTGGGCGTCTTGGGCGCGCGCACGCCTTCCACTGGATTGGCGGCGATCCGGCCTTCGCGGCCCAGCCAGCGGTACAGGCCGCGCCAAGCCGACAACACCAGCGCGATGCTGCGCGGCGCGAGTCCTTGCACGTGCAACTGGCCCGCCCAGCGGCGCACGTGATGCGGTTGAACGTGCAGCAGATCCACCGGGGCCGCGGCGGCGAATCGCTGGAGTCGATCGAAGGCCTCGGAGTAGAGGGCCAGCGTGCGTGTGGCGACGCGCCGCTCAGTCTGGAGGTGCAGGAGGTGCCGCTGCACCTCCGCATGGGGCAGCGGGGCGCCCTGCAAAGGCACTGCCGATGCAACCACCGCTTTCATGGTGCCTGCTTCGCTCGGCAATCAGCCGGCCGGTGGCAGCAGGCGCGACAGGCCGGCGCTGGCGATTTCGCCGATGCGCGAGAGGAACTCGGTGCCCATGTCGGCGGTGTAGCGGGTGGGATCGGGTGAGCCCAGCACCAGCATGCCGAAAGTTTGCATCGCGCTGCCATGGCGCAGCGGGATGAGCGCGACGGACGACACCGTGCCCGGCTCCTCTAGCCACTGTGTCGCTTCGAAGCTTGCATTGAGGCCGCAGTAGGGCACGCTGAGGCTGGCGGCGAAGCTCTTCACGTCGTCGCTCACGCGTTGGGCGAAGTCCAGCCCGGCGAAGTCGGATGCCGCGTCCCACACGCGGATGCCGGCCTGCGGGATCATGAACTGCTGCATCGCCTGCTGAACCACCACGCTGGGCAGGTCGGCCCCGTTGCCGGTCAGCATCACGGCCTGTGTGAAGCGATGCAGTCGGTCGGCGATGGCCACGTTCTCCTGGCCGTGGCGGATCATCTCCATGACCTTGTGCTCCATGGCCTTGATCTTGTCGCGCAGCATTTCCATCTGGCGCTCCTGCAGCGACACGGCGCGCTGGCCATGTGGGCTGGTGAGCTGGATGCTGCCCAGCAGCTCGGCGTGGCGCTCGAAGAAGCTCGGCGTGTTGGCCAGGTAGTCAGCGATGTCGTGCTCGGTGATGCCCTGGATGCCTGATGCGGTGCTCACAGTTCGATTTCTCCTTCAAAGACGGTTTGCGCCGGGCCGGTCATCAGCACATGCCCCGTGCCGCCGGCCCATTCGATGGTGAGCTGCCCGCCATGCGTATCGACGTTGACCCGGTCGTCGAGCAGGCCGAGCCGGATGCCGGCCACCACGGCGGCGCAGGCGCCCGTGCCACAGGCCAGCGTTTCGCCTGCGCCGCGCTCGTGCACGCGCAGGCGGATGTGATCGCGCGCCACCACCTGCATGAAGCCCGCGTTCACGCGGCGCGGAAAGCGCGCATGGGCCTCGATGGACGGGCCTTGCATGGCGACCGGCGCATGGTCTGCGTCGGCCACGATCTGCACCGCGTGCGGATTGCCCATGGAGAGCACCGCCACCGGCACGGTGTAGTCGCCCAGGTCCAGCGGCCACAGCTCGAAGCCGCCCACGGTCTGCGGGGTGAGGCCGGTCGGGTCGAAGGGCACGCGGTCCAGCTCGAAGACCGGCGCGTTCATGTCCACGGTGACGCGGCCGTCGGGCTGCAGGTGCAGTTCCAGCAGCGTGTTCATGGTTTCGACGCGGATGGTGTCCCGGTCGGTGAGGCCCTTGTCGCGCACGAATCGCACGAAGCAGCGCGCGCCGTTGCCGCACTGCTCGACCTCATCGCCGCTGTTGTTGAAGATGCGGTAGCGGAAGTCCACGCCCGGGGTGGCGCTGCGCTCGACCACGAGGATCTGGTCGGCCCCCACGCCGAAGCGCCGGTCGCCCAGGCGCCGGTATTGCTCGGCCGTGAGGTTCAGGGGTGACCGCGTGGCATCGAGCACGACGAAGTCGTTGCCCGCGCCTTGCATCTTGGTGAAGGGCAGTCGCATCGGCGGATTATCGGCGTGCTCATGGCGCCGCAGAGGGCCTTGTGGCGAGCCAACGCGTGCGGTGTTCAGGGCGGGCTTCGCTCGCCGCGCATCTGCATCTCTTTCCACCGGTCCTTCCACTGCATCCAGCTGTAGGTGGCTTGAGCCGCCGCGAGCCCGGCGGGCCGGAAGGTCGGTGCGAGGCCATAACGTTGGAATGGCTCGGGCACGGGTTCGCCGTGGGCGATGGCCGCGGCGAGCACTTCGCCTGCGGCGGTGGTGGGCGCCACGCCGTGCCCGCCGAAGGCCAGGCCGTACCAGAGCGCGCCGTGGCGGCCATGAGGCAGGCGGCCGATCTGCGGCATCTTGTGACGCGCGTAGCTCATCATGCCGCCCCAGGCGTATTCGATTCGCTTGGCGTGCAGTTCGGGGAAGACGCGGACCATGTCCTGCTTGAGAAAGCGCGCAATGTCGTCGGCGGTGCGGTCGCGCACCGAGATGCGACCGCCCCACAGCAGCCGCGTGTCGTTCAGGCGCCGGTAGTAGTCGAACGCGAAGCGGGTGTCGTAGATGGCGGCGCGCGAGGGGATGAGGCGCTCCAGCGTGTCGCCCAGCGGCTCAGTCACCATCACGTAGGTGGCAATGGGCAGGATGGCTCGTTCCAGCGCGGGCACCAGGCCAGTGAGATAGCCGCCGCCCGCGATGACGACGTGGCGCGCGCGCACCCTGCCGCGGGGCGTGGACACCTCGCTGCCCTCCCCACGGGGCGCGACGCCGGTCACCGGAGAACCCTCGAAGATGCGGCCACCGGCGGCCTCGATCGCCGCTGCCTCGCCCAGCGCGTATTTGAGCGGATGGAAGTGAAAGGCATCGGGCTCCAGCAGGCCGGCGGTGTAGCGCGGCGAGCGGACCCAGCGTTGCAGTTCCTCTCGCTCGACGAAGCGCCAATGCACGTCGAAGTGCTCGGCCATCAGCCGCTGCTGTTCACGCAGCAACTCGTCGTCGTCGAACCAGTTGGCCATCAGGGCGCCGCCTTCCACAGCCTCGCAGTCGATGCGGTGATGCCGGATGCGCTCGCGGATCAGGTCGACTGCCCGGCGCGTGAGCCCATAGACGGCCTTTGCGCGCTCGGGGCCGAGATGCTCGAGCAGCTCCGCGCAGTCGAGGCTGTAGCCGCTGAACACGAAGCCGCCGTTGCGGCCCGAAGCGCCGAAGCCAACGTGCTGCGCGTCGAGCACGACCAGGTCGCTCAGGCCGCGCTCCACCAGCCCCATGGCCGTCGCCAAGCCGGCGAAGCCTGCGCCCACGATGCACACCTCGGTGTCGATCGACCGCTCCAGGGGCGCGCGCCGCGACGGCTCACCGAGGGTGGCGGCGTAGTAGTTGTTGAACCGCGCTTCCGCCATCTGTGGTCAGTCTTCGCCGTAGTCGTTGTCCGGGGGATTCGCGGTGCCCAGCTTCCAGTAGCCGCGGCTGACGATCTGCGACTTGGGCACGCCGAGTCGATCGATCAGCAGCTGGCGCACGCGCCGCATCGCACCCGCCTCGCAGGCCACGTACACGTGCGTGCCGGCAGGCGGGGGCACGGCACTGCGCAGTGCAGCCTCCAGCGCCGTGCCGGGCTGCAGGTCGGCACCGCGTGGCAACCAGTGCACTTGGGTGGGCACCGCAGTGGCGAGGCTGCGTTCCTCATCACTGCTTACGACTTCAGCGAACACCGCGGCGGCGCTGTGCACCGGCAGCACCAGCAGGATGGTCTCGATGGCGGGCAGCGCGGTGTCGTCGCCGATCATCCAGTGCATCGAGCTGGCCGGGTCAGGCATGTAGCCCGGCCCCGGGCCCATCATGTAGAGCACCTGCCCCGGCTGCACTTGCTCGGCCCAGGCGGAGGCGGGCCCTTCACCGTGCACCACGAAGTCGACGTCGAGCTCCAGCGCCGCAGCGTCGAAGCGGCGCGGTGTGTAGGTGCGCATCGACGGCGGCCGGGGACCGTCGGGCGTGGGTGGCACGGCTTCGCGCTGCCCAGGCTCCGGAAAGACGAGCTTGATGTAGCCGGCGGGCGCGGGCGGGCCGAAGCCCGCGAGGTTGGGGCCATGGAAAGTGATGCGGCGCACGGCGGGGCTCAACGTCTGCACACGGGTGACGGTGATTCGGCGCGGCGTCGGCCGGCGCCGTGGGCCGGCGGCGGGGGCAGCGGGGTCAGTCATGGCATGTGGGGCC
>CBFHAS010000148.1:0-9609 GCA_965653625.1 uncultured Burkholderiaceae bacterium
CGGCAGCGATTGTCAAGGACGCCGTCACCGCCTGGAAGACTGGAAAGCCCGACAGACTCCTAGGCGGGGCGATATCGCCTGCATCGTGGGGTGGCTGCATTGATCCCCCTCGCTGTCCCGTGACGCACCGGTAACGATGTGACGCCTGGTTCCCTAAAGGTGCGGTCCGGCCAGTTGCCGCGACTTCTAGAATTGCCCCGACTTGGCACGCCTCACAAGGCGACCATGTGCGCAACAAGCCGCACGCTGCTTAGCCAAGCCCATGGAGCTAGGTTGGCACCAAGGCGCGTTTCCAGCGCACCCCTTGCGGCGCGGTTCCGGTGATGGCGCCGGGCGGCACCGGCTCCTCGAGCAAATCGTAATGGCGGCTGCGGGTGTCGACCACCCCGTTGCCTTGGATACGGGCGGCAAGGTCTGGAGCTGGGGTTGCCCGCAAGGCGGCGGACTGGGCGACGGGGCGGCGCCTCCGTGCCTGAACAGCTCCGCGTTGCCCGATGCGGAAAGCATGCTCTGGCAACGGGCAGCTTGCGGGCGCCGCCTCCCTCGGTGCGGGGTATGCGGATTCGCTGGCACTCGTCGATGACGGCAGCCTGTCGATCTGGGGCGCCGGCCTCCGATCCCAACCAACCGCAAGCAGCGCGGCAATCCGTGAGGTGAGGCACGGGCCGCAAGGCCCGCGCTCCTGGCTCGTGAGGCCCGCAAACCTAGAATCGCGGCCCATGAGCAAAGTCCATCGCATCGCCCCCAGCATCCTCTCGGCGGACTTCGCCCGCCTGGGCGAGGAAGTGAGGATCGTCATCGCCGCTGGCGCCGACTGGATTCACTTCGATGTGATGGACAACCACTACGTGCCCAACCTCACCGTGGGGCCGATGGTGTGCCAGGCGTTGCGCAAGCACACAGTCAAGGCCGACGGCACTTCGGTGCCGATCGACGTTCACCTCATGGTGCAGCCCGTCGACGCACTGGCCCAGGCATTCTGCAGGGCGGGCGCCGATCTGGTGAGCTTCCATCCGGAGGGCTCTGCCCACGTCGACCGTACGCTGCAGCTCATCCGCGCCGAAGGCCGCCAGACCGGCTTGGCGTTCAACCCGGCCACGCCGCTCGACGTGCTCGAGTGGGTGATCGACAAGGTCGATCTCGTGCTGATCATGAGCGTCAACCCCGGCTTCGGCGGGCAGAGCTTCATCCCGTCCGCGCTGAAGAAGATCGAGCAGGCTCGCAAGCTGATCGACGCCAGCGGCCGGGACATTCGGCTAGAAGTCGACGGCGGCATCAAGGTCGAGAACATCCGCCAGGTGGCCGACGCGGGTGCGGACACCTTCGTGGCGGGCAGCGCCATCTTTGGCCAACCGGACTACCGGCGCGTGATCGCCGATATGCGCGAGCGCCTCGCCCGCTGAGGCCGCACCCCGTGCAAGGGATGCGGCACACGCCTTGCCGCATCCTCTGGATGCTTCGCCCGCAAGAAGACGTCGCCGTTGGTCGTCATCGCGGACGCCCGCGCAGGGCCGCTTCCGTTGCAGCACGCACCGCACGCTCGCAGTGCTGGTAGTAATTGCAACCTGGTCGAGGCGCCCTCGTGTGCCAGGCACTGCCAGCCAGAAGGTGCAGGCCGGGAACGCCTCCGGTTTGTCGAGGCGTCGAGCCGCTCGTAGCGCAGCAGCAGCCCGCCGTGGTCGAGTTCGCGGCGTACGCACTCCACTGTGTGCTGCATGCGCGGTTCGTTGCTCGGCCGGCCGGTCCTGTCCGAGGCCGCCTCCTGCTCGCCCAGCAAGGCCGCTGCTACACTTTTGCGATGTTCACAGCGCGCAAGCCAACCAGAGGGTCCCAGGACCGGGGAGCATGGCCCTGGCGGGCCTGATCAGTCCGGCGCATTGGCCGGGAAGCCTCTTCCCCGCTTGAGCGCCTCTTGGCTTGGCCGCGGCCGCAATGCCTTCCACGGGCATGCTCCACGGCTCCACCGGCGGCGTCTTGGCCGCCACCGCATCCAAATCGCTTTACCCGGCTGGCGCCTCGTCGCCCCGGCCGGGGCTGTGGAGGGCTGAACGTGATCACCGAACTTGAATTCAAGAGCCTCGCCGGACAAGGCTTCAATCGCATCCCGCTCATCGCGGAAGCCTTCGCCGACCTCGAGACCCCGTTGTCGCTGTACCTGAAGCTGGCCCATGCGGCTGGTGGCGGCAAGAACTCCTTCCTGCTCGAATCCGTGGTGGGCGGCGAGCGCTTCGGCCGTTACTCCTTCATCGGTTTGCCGGCGCGCACGCTGCTGCGTGCCACGGGTTTCAAGACCGAGGTGGTCAGCGACGGTGCCGTGGTCGAAACGCACCAAGGCAACCCGCTGGACTTCATCGCCGAGTACCAGCAGCGCTTCAAGGTGGCGCTGCGGCCGGGATTGCCGCGCTTTTGCGGCGGGCTCGCCGGCTATTTCGGCTACGACGCCGTGCGCTACATCGAGCCCAAACTGGCGAAAACGCAGAAGACCGGCGGCCTCGACACGCCGGACATCCTGTTGTTGCAGTGCGAGGAGCTCGCGGTCATCGACAACCTGTCGGGTCGGCTGTACCTGATCGTGTATGCGAACCCGTCCGAGACGGAGGCTTTCCACCGCGCAAAGCGGAGGCTGGCCGAACTTGCCGACAAGCTGCGCTACAGCGTCACGGCGCCTGCGGTCAAACGCGGCGCCGCGCATGGCGTGGAACGCGAGTTCAGCAAGGCCGAGTACCTGGCCGCGGTGCACAAGAGCAAGGAATACATCGCCGCTGGCGACATGATGCAAGTGCAGATCGGCCAGCGGCTGCACAAGCGCTACACCGAGTCGCCCCTGTCGCTGTACCGCGCGTTGCGTTCGCTCAACCCGTCGCCTTACATGTACTTCTACGACATGGGCGACTTCCAGATCGTCGGTGCCTCACCGGAGATTCTGGTGCGCCATGAGCGCACGACCGAGGGCGACAAGGTGACTATCCGCCCGCTTGCCGGAACGCGGCCGCGCGGCGCCACGCCGGAGCAGGACGAGGCGCTGGAGGTGGAGCTTTCCAACGATCCGAAGGAGCGCGCCGAGCACCTGATGCTCATCGACCTGGCGCGCAACGACATCGGCCGCATCGCGCAGACCGGCAGCGTCAAGGTGACCGAAGCCTTCGTGGTGGAGCGCTACTCGCACGTGATGCACATCGTGAGCAATGTCGAGGGCTTGCTTAAGCCCGGCATGACGAACCTCGATGTGCTGAAGGCGACGTTCCCCGCCGGCACACTGACCGGCGCGCCGAAGATCCGCGCGATGGAGATCATCGACGAGCTCGAGCCGATCAAGCGCGGCATCTACGGTGGCGCCTGCGGCTACTTGAGCTTCGCCGGCGACATGGATGTGGCCATTGCCATCCGCACGGGCATCGTGCAGAACCAGACGCTGTACGTGCAGGCCGCAGCCGGCATCGTGGCCGATTCGGTCCCTGAGATCGAGTGGAAGGAAACGGAAGCCAAGGCCCGCGCCCTGCTGCGCGCCGCGGAGCTCGTGGAAGAGGGGTTCTGACCATGCTGCTGATGATCGACAATTACGACAGCTTCACCTTCAACTTGGTGCAGTATTTCGGCGAACTGGGCGAGGACGTGCGCGTCTTCCGCAACGACGAGATCACGCTGGAAGGCATCGAAGGGCTCAAGCCCGAGCGCCTGGTGCTGTCGCCCGGCCCTTGCTCTCCCGCGGAGGCGGGCATCTGCATCGAGGCCATCCGTCACTTCACCGGCAAGCTGCCCATTCTCGGCGTGTGCCTCGGTCACCAGGCGATTGGCGCGGCGCTGGGCGGGCGAATCATCCGTGCCCAGCGCCAGATGCACGGCAAGGTGAGCGTGATCACTACCGACCAGCGCGGCGTGTACGCCGGGTTGCCGACCCAGTTCAGCGTGATCCGCTACCACTCGCTGGCCATCGAGCACGACACGCTGCCGGCTGAGCTGGAGATCACCTCCACCGCGGAGGACGGAGAGATCATGGGAGTGCGCCACCGCGAACTGGTGGCCACACACACGCCGCTTGAAGGCGTGCAGTTCCATCCCGAGTCCGTTCTCAGCGAGCACGGGCATGCGATGCTGAAAAACTTTCTCACCATGCAGGCACCGCGGTGAAGATCGTCGACCTGCGCAGCGACACCGTCACCCGGCCCACGCCGGGCATGCGCGACGCGATGATGCGCGCCGAACTGGGGGATGACGTGTTCGGCGAGGACCCCACTGTCCATGCGCTGCAGGAGCGCGTTGCTTCGCTGCTGGACAAGGAGGCCGCGCTGTTCGTCACTAGCGGCACGCAGGGCAACCTGGTCGCCACGCTGAGCCACTGCCAGCGCGGCGACGAAATGATCGTCGGCCAGATGGCCCACACCTACCGCTGGGAAGCCGGCGGTGCGGCGGTGTTGGGAAGCGTGCAGCCACAGCCTGTCGTCCATCAGCCGGACGGTACGCTAGCGCTGGCCGACGTCGAAGCCGCCATCAAACCGGACGACGACCACTTTGCCCGCACGCGACTGCTGGCGCTGGAGAACACGGTAGGCGGCAAGGCGCTGCCGCTGAGCTACATGGCCGAGGCTACCGCGCTGGCGCGCCGGAAGGGACTGTCGACCCACCTCGAGGGTGCCCGACTCTTCAACGCTGCGGTAAAGCTCGGCGTGCCGGCGCGCGAGATCGCCCGGCACTTCGACACCGTGTCGGTGTGCTTTTCCAAGGGTCTTGGCGCGCCGGCCGGCTCGGCGCTGGTCGGCCCGCGAGAGTTGATCCGCGAGGCCCGCCGCTGGCGCAAGATGCTTGGCGGCGCGATGCGCCAGGCAGGCGTGCTCGCCGGCGCGTCGCTGTATGCGCTGGAGCACCACATCGAGCGCCTGAAGGATGACCATGCGTTGGCCGCGCGCCTGGCCCAGGGGCTGCAGGGCATCCCCGGCTTGAGTGTGGAGCCGCCGCAGACCAACATGGTGTTCGTCGAAGCGCGCGGCGAACGTGCCGCCGGGCTGGTGGCGCACCTGAAGTCCCGTGGCGTGCTGACCACCGGAGTCACGCAGCTGCGCTTCGTGACCCATCTCGATGTAGATGCTGCCGGCATCGACCAGGCCATCGCGGCCGTGCGCGAGCATTTCGGCTCCTGAGAGGAAGACATGCCCATTACGAACACCGAGGCGCTCACTCGCGCCATCGAGCATCGCGAGATCTTCCACGACGAGATGCTGGCCCTGATGCGCCGCATCATGGGCGGCGAGATGTCGCCGGTCATGACCGCGGCGCTGCTCATGGGCTTGCGCGTCAAGAAGGAAACCATCGGCGAGATCACCGCCGCTGCCCAGGTGATGCGCGAATTCTCCACCAAGGTGGAGGTGACCGACCGCACCCATCTGGTCGATATTGTCGGCACTGGCGGCGACGGCTCGCACACCTTCAACATCTCCACCTGCAGCATGTTCGTGGCGGCAGCGGCTGGCGCGCGCGTCAGCAAGCACGGAAACCGGGGCGTGTCGAGCAAGTCAGGCAGCGCAGACGTGCTGGAGGCGCTCGGGGTGAGCCTCAACCTGTCGCCCGCGCAGATCGCCCAGTGCATCGCCGACACCGGCATCGGCTTCATGTTCGCGCCAAACCACCACCCGGCGATGAAGAACGTGGCGCCTGTGCGCAAAGAGCTGGGCGTGCGGACCATCTTCAACATCCTGGGGCCGCTCACCAACCCTGCCGACGCGCCGAACATCCTCATGGGGGTCTTCCACCCCGATCTGGTGGGCATCCAGGTCCGCGCGCTGCAGCGCCTGGGTGCCGAGCACGCCCTGGTGGTCTACGGCCGCGACGGCATGGACGAGGTCTCGCTGGGCGCGGCCACCATGGTGGGCGAATACAAGGACGGTGCAATCCAGGAGTACGAGATTCACCCCGAAGACTTTGGTCTCACCATGGCGAGCAACCGCACACTCAAGGTCGAGTCGCCGGAGCAGTCGCGCAGCCTTCTTCGCTCGGTGCTCGACAACGAGCCCGGCCCGGCACGCGACATCGTCATGATCAACGCCGGTGTGGCGCTGTATGCCGCCAACGTCGTGCCGACCATTGCTGAAGGCGTGGCCGTTGCGCGTGACGCGCTCGCCTCAGGCAAGGCGCTGGCCAAGATGCACCAGTTCATCGACCGCACGAAGGCGCTGGCGCAGGCATGAAGGCCGGGGATCAGCGATGAGCGACATTCTTCAGAAGATCGTTGCGGTCAAGCGCGAGGAGGTGGCCGCGGCCAAGACCCGGCGCGACCTCGCGTCCCTCCGCCGCGATGCCGAGTCGCTGGGTGGCCTTCGCGATTTCGTAGGCAGCGTGCGTGCAAAGCTCGCAGCGGGCGATGCCGCCGTGATCGCCGAGATCAAGAAGGCCAGCCCGAGCAAGGGTGTGCTGCGCGAGCGTTTCGTGCCGACGGAGATCGCGGCCAGCTATGCGACGCATGGTGCAGCCTGCCTAAGCGTGCTCACCGATGAGCGCTTCTTCCAGGGGGCGTCCGAGTACCTGGAGCAAGCCCGGGCCTCATGCGCGCTGCCCGTGCTGCGCAAGGATTTCATGGTCGACGCCTATCAGGTCTTCGAGGCGCGAGCCCTGGGCGCCGACTGCATCCTGCTCATCGCCGCCAGCCTCGACGATGCGCGCATGGCCGACCTGGAAGCCCAGGCGCACGCACTGGGCATGGCCGTGCTCGTGGAGGTGCACGATAGCGTCGAACTCGATCGAGCCTTGCGCTTGAAAACGCCGCTGGTGGGCATCAACAACCGCAACCTGCGCACCTTCGAAGTCACGCTCGACACCACACTCGCGCTGCGCCCGCATTTGCCGGCGGATCGTCTGCTGGTCACCGAAAGCGGCATCCTCAGCCGCGCCGATGTGCAGCGCATGCGCGATGCAGGCGTGCATACCTTCCTGGTGGGCGAAGCATTCATGCGCGCCCCAGATCCGGGCGCGGCGCTGGCGGGCCTTTTCCAGTGAAGGTGCACAAGGCATC
The DNA here is from genome assembly GCA_965653625.1 of uncultured Burkholderiaceae bacterium. Lineage (GTDB taxonomy): Bacteria > Pseudomonadota > Gammaproteobacteria > Burkholderiales > Burkholderiaceae_C > Albitalea. Next base: position 7,001 of record CBFHAS010000148.1, read on the forward strand.
TGTGGCCGGTGCCTCGCAAGCCGCACTCGATCTGACGCCGACGCCTTCCTTGACTGACAACTGTCTTCGCAAGCCGCTGTCCGAACTGTTCGCCCGCGTGCCGGCGGGCTGGCGCCCGGTGACTGATGCCTTTCTGGCCTCTCCCGCCGGCCGCGAACTGGTGGGTTACATCGACCACCGGGTGCAAGAGGGGGCGCGGGTGTATCCCGCCACCGTCTTCCGCGCGCTCGAGCTCACGCCGCCCGAAGCGGTGCGCGTGGTCATCCTGGGTCAGGACCCGTACCACGGCACGGGCCAGGCTCAGGGGCTGGCGTTCTCCGTGCGCGACGACCACAAGCTGCCGCCCAGTCTGCGCAACATGCTTCAGGAGGTGCGGGCAGACACCGGGCAGCCTTCGCAGTGCTTGGGCGACTTGGCCGCCTGGGCGCGCCAAGGCGTGCTGCTGATCAATACCTCGCTCACGGTGGAAGACGGGCGCCCGCAAAGCCATGCCGGCAAGGGGTGGGAAGCGTTGGTCGATGCGCTGCTGGCGCACGTCGCGGCGCAAAGCGAGCCAGTCGTCTTCCTGCTGTGGGGCGCGGCGGCGCAGCGCAAACGAGCCCTGGTTGAACGCGACCCGCACCGCGTACTCACCGCCAACCACCCGTCGCCGTTGTCAGCCCGACGGCCCCCGGAGCCCTTCATCGGTTGCCGGCACTTCAGCCAGACCAATGCGCTGCTGGCCCAGTTGCGGCCGGGAACGCCGCCCATCCGCTGGTAGGGACCTGGCGGGGCCGCATACAGTGAGAGTGAGCGCGTGAACCTGCGAGGCACATCGACCATGCGTCAACGATCAAGCGGAAGGGGGCGGCAGATGAGGTGTCTTCGCGGCCAGATCCTAACCCCGCACGGTTTCGTGGCGGGCGAGATCGAGTTCGATGCGGGCCGCGTGACGCGCATCGTCGGCGATCCCGTCACGGTTGACGCGATCCGCGATGCCGCGGAGCCCATCGTGCTGCCGGGCTTCGTCGATCTGCACGTGCATGGGGGTGGTGGCCGCGACATCATGGACGGCGGCGACGCCGCCACCCGCGTGGCTGCCATGCACGCCAGACACGGCACCACCTCGCTGCTGGCTACCACGATGACCGCGCCCATGGCCGAGCTCGAGGAAGCCTTTGCCGGCCTGGAGGCCGCCTGTGCTCGCCGCGCCCCGAATGCCGCGCGCATCCTCGGGGTGCATCTGGAGGGGCCTTACATCAATCCTGACAAGCTCGGCGCGCAGCCCGAAGCAACTCGTCCCTTCGACGCCGACGAACTGCGTCGCTTGAACGAGCGGGCGCCCATCCGGCTCATCACCCTGGCGCCCGAAGTGCCGGGCCACATGGGGGTGATCGAGGCGCTCGTCTCCGCGGGCTTCAGAGTGCAGATTGGTCACACGCTCGGCAGTTACGAGGACGGCGTGCAGGCGCTCGCGCGCGGTGCCGGCGGCTTCACCCACTTGTTCAATGCGATGACGGCACTGCACCACCGTGAGCCCGGCATGGTGGGCGCGGCGCTTGCTCACGCCCGTTATGCGGAGATCATTCCCGACCTTCTCCACGTACATCCGGGCGCCATTCGCGCTGCGCTGCGAAGCATTGCCTGCCTGTACTGTGTGACCGATTCCACCGCGGCCGCCGGCATGCCCGACGGCGAGTACCGGCTCGGTCGCCGCGTAGTAACCAAGTGCCTGGGTGGTGTGCGTCTGACGGACGGCACGCTGGCCGGCTCCGCTCTGACCATGGACGAGGCGCTGCGCAATCTGGTTCACTCGCTCGGACTCGATCTGGCCGACGCCTCGCGCCGCGTCTCCACGTTCGCCGCCGACTACCTCGGCTTGATGGACCGTGGCCGGTTGGCGCCCGGGGCATGGGCCGATGCGGTGGTGCTCGACCGCGACCTGCGGATCACAGGGGTCGTTGCCGAAGGAGAGGCAATCGAGCTCTTGTGTGCGGCTTGAGGTTCGAGCTGACTCCGCGGCGTCGACGAGCGCCAAGGGTCGTTGGCCCCGGCTCGCAGAAGGTCCTGTTGCACTTCTTGCCTCGCGAGGCCCTACTGCGCATCGTTCCCGCAATCCGAACGTCCAAACACGAGTGAAGCAGTTGCGGCTCGGTTGCGAAAACCGCTGCTATACTCTGCGGTTCGCCACGGAGGGGTGCCCGAGTGGTTAAAGGGGGCAGACTGTAAATCTGTTGGCTTACGCCTACGTTGGTTCGAATCCAACCTCCTCCACCATGGCGACGGGTTCGGTGGTTGTTGGGCAACGCGAGAGTGCAGGGCAACTCCCGGGCGGGAGTAGTTCAATGGTAGAACCTTAGCCTTCCAAGCTAATGACGCGGGTTCGATTCCCGTCTCCCGCTCCAGCCCTGGCAGGCGTCGCTACCGGCTTGTGCATCCCAGGTGTTCAGGCCCGTGTCGACAGCCCATGTGGCTCAGTGGTAGAGCACTCCCTTGGTAAGGGAGAGGTCACGCGTTCGATCCGCGTCATGGGCACCAAGATTCATTCCCCACGGTGGGTGGCTGCTAGGAGCGAGAAATGGCAAAAGGCAAATTTGAACGGACCAAGCCGCACGTGAACGTGGGCACGA
>CBFHAS010000149.1:0-9597 GCA_965653625.1 uncultured Burkholderiaceae bacterium
ACTTACGGCGGGACTTGCACCCGCAAGAGTGCGCCCATGCTGGGCGCACCAAACAAGAAGGGCTTGCGCGCTGGCGCAAGCCCTTGGCCCTCAAGGAAACGCCGGGCCGCCCCCAAGTTTCCTTGACCCCCTCGGGGGGGCCTGACGCGAAGCGGCAGGCGTGGGGGCGCTCAGATGCCGCGCCTTCGCGTCACAGGCCCACGTCGAGCGACATGAACTCGCCGTTGCTGAACGTCACGCCCTGAGCACCCTTGCTCACCACGCCGATCGTCGTGGTGCCCCACTTCAGGTCGCCGCTCGCAGCACCTTCCGACCAGGTCAGGGACAAGTCAGACGTCGCCTCGGTGAGACTCACGTTCATCTCACCATCGCTGCCGCGTGTGGCGGCCACAGCGATGACCGACCTCGGGGCACCGTCCACCAGCGAGCGGTACTGCAGGGTGGCTGCAGCGGGCCGGTCCTCGTAGCTCTTCATCGACGTCCCCATGGTCAGCTCCAGCACGGGACGGCCGGGGGCGGTCGCCTTGCCCTCGAAGGCCATCGTCACCGTGTAGAAGTTGGTGGCCGAATCGGGCTGCTGCGTGTCGTAGCCGGCATAGCCGGTCATGCCGGCCTCGAGCTTTCCGCTCAGGAACTCCTGCGTGGCGCCGCCGCTGACGTTGCGCAATGCACCAGCAAGCGTGGCTTTCGTCGGGGCGAGACTTGTGCCGCTCGCATCCCACACCGCATCGGTGGCCGCCAACGTACCCTCGAATTCGGCACCCGCCGTGGTCCATTTCAACGTGAGCGCGACACCCGATATCGCGCCGCCGAACGGCGAAACCGCGGTGGCAGAGCCAGGCTTCACCTCGTTGCCCGACTCATCGCGCCAGATCGGTGTCTCGCTGGTGGCGCCCGACACGACGGCCAGCGTTCCCTGGACGGCATTGTCGCTGTCATAAGCCACGAGGCTGCCGGAGAGGCTGGTCGACGACATGTTCTGTGCGTCTACCGATCGCGTGCCGCTGAGCGACCAGGTGTGACGCTCGTTCACCAGCGTGGTCGATCCCGACTCGAATGCCCCCGCCAGCCCGCCCTCGATCGTGAAGCCGGTGATGTGACCCGCGGTCACCGTGGTGGCCACCGTGCCGCTGTAGCTGCTGGTCTGCAAAGCGATGTTCTGGACCGTGCACGCGCCCCCGGTGCAGGTGTTCACGCGCTGGCGCGCCCGTGTCCCATAGGTGAAGTTGCCCCCATCCTCGGGCGTGATGGTGAAGCCATGCCGCCATTCGGTGGTGACCGTGGCGTCGCCGACGACCTCTTTCTGCACATAGAACAAGCTGCGGCAGCCGATGAATTTGGCATTGGCGGGCGCGGTCGCGAGCACGGTGGTGTCGCTGTCCTGGTACAGGCTGCAACCGGAAGCGTTGAAGTCCGCTACGCCCGGCGAGCCGTCGTTCGCGGTGACACCCTCGCCGCGGCCGCGCTGGGGCAGCGTCTCACGGCCGGCCAGATAGTCGTTGTACAGGTCGATGCCCATGAGCAGCGTGGAAGCGTCCTTGACCATCACTTCCGCCGGCACTTGAACGCCCGACATGGCCTCTCTGAACTTCCACAGCTCGGCGTTGGCTGCACCGGTGGCGATCGCGCTCGCACCGCCGCGACTGAAGAGCGACGACCAGTCGGCCTTGACGTTGGCAAACAGGGTCTTCGCCGCCGCAATGGCAGCGGCTGCCGACGTGTTGCCAGGCGCCGGCGCCGCGATGCACTCGTCGCCGGCACACTCCAGGCCCGCCACGATCGGCCCGAGCAAGGATGCCTCGACGCTGCCACGCAAGGTTTCGTCGGCGAGCACCTCGGACAGGGCAGTGCCCAGCGCGGCGGACACATCGGTGGTGCTGCCGTTGTCGCTGACACTCAGCTTGATCGACGTGGCCGAGGCCGCGCTGGCCAGGGCGTCGACCACGCACTGTGTCTTCTGGCCGTCGTCGCCGGTAGCGCAGCCCAGCGCGCCGGTGCTTGCGAGCTTCGACACCGCAGTCAACATGACCGCGAGCTTCTGCTGCTCGGGTGTGCTCCCATTGGCCGCGGGCAAAACCGTCGTCGGATTGAAGCCGAGCAGCTGGCCCACGGCGGACACGGATTGCGCGGCGTTGGCCGAGGTGATGCCACCGCTGGCTCGCTCAGCCGCCGCCACCGCCATTTCGCTGAAGGGCGTCACGCTGGCCGCAGTGCTCACTTGTCCAGTGGTCGTCGGCACGACGAGCGTGCGCATCGCAAATCCCAGGGGCAATGGCCGGCTGGTGGGAACACCCGCCTCGGCACTCGTCACTTCGTCGATGTGGGTAGTCCCGGCGCGCGCCGCGACCTTGATCACATACGGCTGGTCCTTCGTGCCCGCGAAGCTGAGGGTGTACTGGCCGGCGGCGTCGGTGATCACCTCGGCCGGCGTGGTGACGAGCGCCTCCCCGACGGTGCCGTCAGCGGCGACCGCGTGCACCGTGACCACGGCACCGGCCATGAGGCCCTTGGCCGCGACCCCGCTCACCGAGACCTCGGCCGCAGTGGACGCCGGCTCCTCGCCGCCACCGCCGCCTCCGCATGCCATCAACAGGCCAGCGCTCAACATGGCGACCCACAGTGCACGTTGCTGCATGAATCCCTCCGTAACCTTGAAAGTTGTCGTTTCCCGCACACGTCGCACGGGGCTGTCGATTCTTTGAAGGGGCGGCTGCGTGCACCATCGACCGAACGGATGAGCTGCCGCGTTGCGCCGTGCTGTAATTCGCGCCGTCACCGCGTGCATGCATCGGCAAGGCCGTCGTGCCGTTCCAATGAATGCCCTGCTGATCGACGACCATGCGCTGCTGCGCGATGCGCTTTGCCTGCTCATCGGACGTCAGCTTCCTGACCTCACCCTGCTGCAAGCCGGCACCCTGGCCGAGGCCATGGCGGTGTTGGAAGCGCACACCGACGTGGCGGTGGCCCTTCTCGATCTCGACCTGCCCGACACCGAGGGCCTGGACGGCCTGGTTCGGCTTCGCAAAGAAGCCCCGCTCACGAGCGTGATCGTCTTGTCGGCCGACCTGCGCCCCGAGACCGCCATCGCCGCCCTCGAGGCCGGCGCGGCCGGCTTCGTGCCCAAGACCGCGCCGGGTTCGGCCCTGCTCGACGTGCTGCGGCAGGTACTCGCCGGCAGCATCCATGTGCCGCACACCACGCTCGATGCTCCGCATGGTGCGTCCCTGGACCTGTCACCGCGTCAGGTCGAGGTGCTCCGGCTGCTGATCGAGGGCAAGAGGAACAAGGCCATCTGCCGCGAGCTGAACCTCTCCGAGTCCACCGTCAAGACCCATTTGCTCGCCGTCTTCCGGCGGCTGGGCGTCAATTCACGAACGCAGGCAGTGCTGGCGGCAGCCCGGCTCGGCCTGCGGCTGCCCAGGCCCGCCCACAGTCCCGAACCGGACCGCGCATTGACATCATGAAATCCGGGTGTCGCGCTGCAGCAGCATGGCGTCGCCGTAGCTGAAGAATCGGTAGCGCTCGCGGATGGCGTGCTCGTAGAGCGCCCGGATGCGCTCGTAGCCCGCGAAGGCGCTGACCAGCATCAGCAAGGTGCTGCGGGGCAGGTGGAAGTTGGTGATCAGCACGTCGGCCACGCGGAACTCGAAACCCGGCGTGATGAAGATCTCTGTCTCGCGTGCGCCGGCCTCGAGCCGCCCACCTTGTGCAGCCGACTCCAGCGCCCGCATCGTCGTCGTGCCCACAGCGACGACGCGTCCACCGGCGGCGCGCGTGCGTTCGATGGCGCTCACGGTGTCGGCCCCGACCTCTAACCACTGGCGGTGCATGCGGTGCTGCGAGTGGTCTTCGCTGCGCACGGGCTGAATGGTACCCGCACCCACGTGCTGCGTCACGTGGGTGCGGCCGATGCCGTGCTCGCTCAGTTCACCCAGGAGGGCCTCATCGAAGTGGAGCGCCGCCGTGGGTGCGGCCACCGCGCCGGGCGTGCGCGCAAACACCGTCTGGTAGCGCCGTTCATCGTCAGCACTGTCGGTGTGCGTGATGTACGGCGGCAATGGCACGTGGCCGAAATGCTCCAGCAGCGCGTGCGGTTCGCCGGGAAAGCGCAGGTGAAAGAGCGACTCTTCCGGCCCCACGCGGCCCATCACCTCAGCGGCAAATCGCTCGCCGTCCGGCGCCGTGAAAAGAACGACCGCCCCAGCCCGCGGAGACTTGCTGGCCCTCAGGTGGGCCCACACCTCGAAGCCAGGCAACACCCGCTCCACCAGCGCCTCCACCGCGCCGCCCGTGGCCTTGTGGCCCAGCAGCCGCGCCTTGATGACCTTGGTGTCGTTGAACACTATTAGGTCGCCCGCGCGCAGCAGCGAGGGCAACTCGCGGAAGATGCGGTCGACCGGGCGCTCACCGGTGCCGTCGAGCAGACGCGAGGCGCTTCGCTCCGATGCAGGATGCTGGGCGATGAGCTCGGGGGGGAGAGCGAAATCGAAATCGGCCAATCGAAGCGGTGTCGCGGAAGGATGCATGCCGTTGAGGGCCGGACGAGACCCATGCCAAGGAGGGCAAAATTGTCCCATGGGCCTTCCGCAGCCGACCTCGCCGACATCACGACAGGAGAAGTCCGCACCGCAGAAGGCGCTTGAGAAGCTGGGCCTTCTGCGCGACATCGACTTGGCGCTGCACCTGCCGTTGCGCTACGAGGACGAGACGCGCCTCACGCCCGTGGCCGCACTGCGCGATGGCGACACCGCGCAGGTAGAGGGCACGGTGCGCGCCAGCCGCGTGCAGCTTCGGCCGCGCCGACAGCTCGTGGTGCATCTGGTCGACGACGTCGGCGATGAACTGGTGCTGCGGTTCATCCACTTCTACCCCTCGCACCAGAAAACCTTGGCCGAAGGGCACCGGGTGCGCGTGCGTGGCGATGCGCGAGGCGGCTTCTTCGGGCTGGAGATGGTGCACCCCGTGTTCAAGCCTGTGGACGAAGACACGCCGCTGGCGAGCGCACTGACCCCCGTGTACCCCAGCAGCGCCGCGCTACCGCAAGCCTATCTGCGCAAGGCCGTGGCCTCGGGGCTGTCACGGGCGGATCTTTCGGAGATCGTGCCCGCCGAGCAGCTACCACCCGGCCTGCCCCGCCTGCGCGAGGCACTGCGGTTCCTGCACCAGCCCTCACCCGACGTGCGCCTGGGCACGCTCGAAGACCACAGCCACGCTGCGTGGCGTCGGCTCAAGTTCGAAGAGCTGCTCGCGCAGCAGCTGTCGCAGCTGCAAGCCCGGTTCGAGCGTGCGCAGCAACGCGCACCTCGGCTGGCGAGCGCCGAGGGCGGGCTGCAAGAGCGCCTGCTCGCCGCACTGCCGTTCGCGCTGACGAATGCCCAGCGGCGCGTGGTGGAGGAGATCGCCAGCGACCTGCAGCGCCCGGCGCCGGGCGAAGCCGCGGCATCTGCGCTGGCCACGCCCATGCACCGCCTGCTCCAGGGCGATGTCGGCTCGGGCAAGACGGTGGTGGCTGCGCTGGCCGCCGCCATCGCCATCGGCCAGGGCTGGCAGTGCGCCTTGATGGCGCCCACCGAGATCCTCGCGGAGCAGCACTTTCGCAAGCTGGTGCAGTGGCTCGAACCGCTCGGCGTGGGCGTGGCTTGGCTCACCGGCAGCCGGCGCGGCAAGGGCCGGAAAGCCATGCTGACGCGCGTCGCGTCGGGCGAAGCGGGGCTGGTGGTCGGCACGCATGCCGTGATCGAGGACGAGGTCGAGTTCGCTCGCCTGGGGCTGGCCATCATCGATGAGCAGCACCGCTTCGGCGTGCAGCAGCGGCTGGCTTTGCGCAGCAAGCTGGAGCAGCAGGCACTCGAGCCGCACACGCTAATGATGAGCGCCACACCCATCCCGCGCACGCTCGCGATGACGCTGTTCGCCGACCTCGACATCAGCACCATCGACGAGCTGCCGCCCGGCCGCACGCCCGTGGTCACCAAGGTCTTCGCCGACAGCAAGCGCGACGCCGTGATCGCACGCATTCGCGACGAGGTCGCGCAGGGCCGTCAGGTGTACTGGGTGTGCCCCCTCATCGAGGAATCGGAGCACCTCGACCTCAAGGACGCCACCGCCACACACCAGCAGCTGTGCGAGGCGCTGCCCGGACGCATGGTGGGGCTGCTTCACGGCCGCATGCCGGCGGCGGAGAAAGCGGCGGCGATGTCGCTCTTCAGCGGCGGGGAGATGGCGGTGCTCGTGAGCACGACGGTCATCGAGGTGGGCGTGGATGTGGCGAACGCCAGCCTGATGGTGATCGAGCACGCCGAGCGCTTCGGCCTCAGCCAGCTGCATCAACTGCGCGGACGCGTGGGCCGGGGTGCGGTGGCCAGCGTGTGCGTGCTGCTGTACAGCGGGCCGCTCTCGGACACCGGCAAGGCGAGGCTGAAGGCGATGGCCGAGACCACCGACGGCTTTGAGATCGCCCGCCGCGACCTGGAAATCCGCGGCCCCGGCGAATTTCTCGGCGCCCGGCAGTCGGGCGCGCCGATGCTGCGCTTCGCCGACATGACGCTGGACGAAGATCTGGTGCGCATGGCGCGCCGCTCAGCCCAGGCGCTGTTGGACCGCCATCCTGAGCTGGCCGAGCGCCACGTGGCCCGCTGGCTGGGCGGGCGGGCGGAGTACCTCAAAGCTTGATCTGCGCGCACTTCGTTCAGAATTCCTATCGGAATACGTGCGCCGATTGGCGTAGGCCGACATACTCACCGGCGGGGCATCACCCGTCGGAGCAGCCCAATGACCCTGACCGAGCTTCGTTACATCGTCGCTGTCGCCCGAGAGAAACACTTCGGGCGCGCGGCCGATGCCTGTTTCGTCTCGCAACCCACCCTCAGCGTGGCGATCAAGAAGCTCGAGGAGGAGCTCGATATCAAGCTCTTCGAGCGCGGCACCAATGAAGTCAGCGTGACGTCGCTGGGCGACGAGATCGTGCGCCAGGCGCAATCGGTGCTCGAGCAGGCCGCTGCCATCAAAGAGATTGCCAAGCGGGGCAAGGACCCTGTGTCCGGGCCGTTGCGGCTGGGCGTGATCTACACCATCGGTCCTTACCTGCTGCCCGACCTGGTGAAGCTGGCCATCGAGCGCGTACCGCAGATGCCGTTGATGCTGCAGGAAAACTTCACCGTCAAGCTGCTCGACATGCTGCGCACCGGCGAACTCGACGCCGCCATCATGGCCGAGCCCTTCCCGGACGCCGGCCTCGCCGTCGCGCCGCTGTACGACGAGCCGTTCATGGTGGCCGTGCCGAAGAACCATTCCCTGGCCCAGCGCACGCGCATCAGCGCCGAGGAGCTCAAGCAGGAAACCATGCTGCTGCTCGGGACGGGCCATTGCTTCCGCGATCACGTGCTCGAGGTCTGCCCCGAGTACGCGCGCTTTTCCAGCGATGCCGAAGGCATCCGCAAAAGCTTCGAGGGCTCGTCGCTGGAGACCATCAAGTACATGGTGGCCTCCGGCATGGGCGTGACCGTGGTGCCGCAGCTCAGCGTGCCCAAGGATCCGCAGCCGCACGTGGTGTACATCCCGTTCACACCGCCTGCACCCACGCGGCGCGCGGTACTGGCATGGCGGCGCACCTTTACGCGCTACGAGGCGATCGCCGCCTTGCGCAATGTCATCTACGCCTGTGAGTTGCAGGGCGTGAAGCGGCTGACGGCGTAGGGCGCGCCAAAGCGCTATGGCCCCGATGGCCGCAAGCCATTGGCGCATCGCGGTCGCCGTCGATAGACTGGCTTGCAGGTCGCAACAAAGGAGCCCTCGCACATGGTCAAGAGCACTTCCCCGGGGCCGGTCGGCATCCACATCGGCATCAGCGACGTAGACCGCAGCGCCATCGCAGGCGGTCTGAGCCACCTGCTCGCGGACACCTATACGCTTTACCTCACGACCCACAACTTCCACTGGAATGTGACCGGGCCGATGTTCACCACGCTCCACACGATGTTCATGGAGCAGTACACCGAGCTGTGGAACGCGGTGGACCCGGTCGCCGAACGCATTCGCTCGCTGGGGCATGTGGCCCCGGGGTCCTACCGCCAGTTTGGCGAGCTGACCTCGCTCAAGGATGTGCCGGTTCCTCCACCAAAGGCCATGGAGATGGTGCGCATCCTCGTCGAGGGCCACGAAGCCGTGGCGCGCACAGCCCGCGGCATCTTCCCGCTGGCTGACCGTGCGAACGACGAGCCGACCGCCGACCTCCTCACGCAGCGCCTGGCGGTGCACGAGCAGACCGCTTGGATGCTTCGGTCGCTGCTCGAAGAGTGATCGCCGATCCGACCCCCACACTGGCCGGCCGCCGGGCCCCGCATGCGAGCGGGCCTTCTCCGCACAGCGCCTCGACGCGCTGAGCAAAGGACGCCATGCGCATCGCGATCCTGAGCTTCGACGGCTTCAACGAGCTCGGCACCTTCATCGCCGCCGGACTCCTGAACGACCTGAAGGCCGAGGGCTGGAAGGCCGAGTTGGCGTGCCCATCAGGCTTCGTCACGTCGATGAACGGCGTGGTGGTGCAGGCCCAGCAGCCACTGGAGTTTGCCAATGAGGCCGATGCGGTCATCTTCGCGGGTGGCATCTATGCGCGCGCCATCGCGGAAAACAGCGCGCTGCTGGACCGCCTGCAACTCGACCCTTTGCGCCAGCTTCTGGCCGGGCAATCGTCGGGCGCCCTGTTGATGGCGCGCCTGGGCCTGCTGGCGGACATGCCCGCCTGCACCGACATCGCGAGCAAGCCCTGGATGGTGGAGGCCGGTGTGCGTGTCGTCGAGGCGCCCTTTCATGCCAAGGGGCCGATCGCCACCGCGGGTGGGTGCCTGGCCGCGCAGTACTTGGCCGCATGGATGATGCTCAAGCGAGCAGGCGCGGATGCCACCGCCGGCGTCTTGCAGCGCGCGGCGCCCGTGGGCGAGAAGGACGAGTACGTCGCGCGCTTGCTGAAGGTGGTGCAGCCGTTCGTCGACGAACGCGCGTGAGCGCACCTGTCATTCGAGGTCATCGATGTGCCTTGGCCAACTGGCCTTGAGCAGCCGTGAAAGCGCCCGGTCCGCGAGCAGCCTTCCGCCGGTCTGGCAACGCGCGCAGTAATTCGTTTCGTTGTCGGCATGCACGATGCGCTGCACCGGCGCACCGCACACCGGGCAGGGCTGACCGAAGCGTCCATGCACGGCCATCTGCGGATGAAAGGCTGTGACTTTCTCCGGCCAGTCGCCGGCCTCGCGTCGCAGCCGCTCGGTCCATTCCTGCAGCACCGCGCGTGCCGCGTCAAAGAGCTGTTGGATCTGCTGCTGAGTCAGGGCGCGCGTGAGTGCCACGGGCGACAGCCGCGCGCGGTGCAGGATCTCGTCGGAGTAGGCGTTGCCGATGCCGCTGAACAGCCGCGGGTTGTCAGCACGCGCTTGAGCGTGTGGTTCTCGGCCCGCAGGCGCTCGGTGAAGCACGGGAAGTTTGCCTCCAGCACATCGACGCCGCCCGGGTCCATGGCCTGAAGCGCTTCGCGGCCGGCCACGAAGTGCAAGGAAGCTCGCCGCTTGCTGCCCGCCACGGTCAGCAGCAGCGTGCCGCCCCCCA
>CBFHAS010000150.1:0-9399 GCA_965653625.1 uncultured Burkholderiaceae bacterium
GCGCGATGATCATCCTGCAGACCTTCACGCGTGGGCAATCGATCCGCGCACCACCCCTACCATGACAACTGGCTTGTTCCAAGGCATTCTTCGGCGCTGCTTGATCCGCGACCGAGTGAGCCGTGCTGCGCCAGGCAACTCCAGCGCCGCTGCGAGAGCGCCTCGTGCACAGCGCAAAGGTCGCTCCACCGGTGCCTTCGCCGCGGCCACCAGCCACTGGTGCACCTGGTTCGGCACGGGCATCAGCCCTGACATGCGGATGAGGCCGGCCGAATCGCCATAGGTTCGCGCGCCATCGCCGCGTCGCAGCGTGCCCCGCGGTTTCCTCCCTAGAGGCTTGTCCGACACCTGCCCTCTCAGGTCGGTGCGACTCCAGCGTCGCGCACGGGCAGGTATCCGACAACCCTTAACTCAAGCTGCCCGCCAGGCATTGGCGGGCACCTGTGAAGCGATCACGAGTGTTCGCCGCGTGTACCAGGGGGTGGCATTCAGAGCAGCCGCCCCAGCGCCTGCGGCAGCGTCCTCGCTTCTGGCAGCCAATGACCGATCGCGACGCCGGTGAGTACCGTTACCGCCAGGACGACGGCCATCGGGCCTATCGTGCGCCGTACGGCGTGCCCAAGCCAGCCTTCGCGCTGCGCCTTCAGCGCGAGGGCGCCGCCAGCCGAAGCAAAGGCGATCTCCACGGCAACGCCGATGAGCACGTCGACGCCAAAGAGCCCGAACACGGCAAAACCAAGCACAGTGGTCAGCGCAACCGCCACCCCAATGACCAAGGCAACGGGCACCAGCACCACCGCGCCCTCGTCAGCGCTGCCAACTGCTTCCGCCGCTGCTGAGGCAACCTCGCTCATGGCCGAGCTTTCGGCGTCCGTGGCTGCTGAGACGGCTTCGCCACCAGCGTCGGGCGCATCGAAGCTGCCGTCGGCACCGCCGCCACCGAAGTCGCCTCCGCCCCCCGATCGGAAGACCGGAGAATCCGCTGATGAGGCGCCATCTGAGGCCGGAGAAGGCAGATCGAAACCCAAATCGCCGATGTCAAGCGTGCCCTCGTCGCGGGAAATGAGCCACCGGCACCAGGCCCACAAGAGCCCGAGATAGACCACGTATGCACCAACGAGCGCGACGCCGTGCCGGAGCGCCATCGAGTTGATTCCGGCCACCATCAGCGTGTGCGAGATGCCCCACAGAACGCCGAACGTGACCAGTCCAATCAGGAACACGTGCACTCGTACCCACCGTCGACGGTGCAGATCCGCGCGAATGCCGCGCTCGAGCGTCAGAGTCGCTGACATGGGCGATGCGGGCACCGCAAACCGGCCTCGCATTCTGCTCATAGGACTTCACCCCCTCCGGTCGCGGAGTGTGGCAGAACCGGGGTACGCGTGGGCGCAGCTCAATGCGAGCGTCGAAGACCAGTTATGGGGCTCATCCTGATCGCCCGCGACTCGGGTCCACCCGATGGGAGCCGGCCGTGAGGAGTCGGAGTGTCGGCTTCCAAGCGCCACGCCCCAACCGTCCTACACCTGACTGGGCGCACGAGCATCGCACCGCAAGCGCCACTCGTCGGCTACCTTCACGACGCTCCACTCCCCGACAGCTCGGGAGTCCGTGGCAAAACGCTCGAGGCGTCTCTCCGAGAGTGCGCGAATCGTGTCTGCCAGCTCGGGCGGTATCGCTGGGTCGCGAAGCTTTTCGTGCAGATCCGCAAGGGCCTTAGCCTGTCCCCAGCGTGGCATCGCCAGGACATGAGCGTTCCAGACCAGGATCACGATCTCGAGTGCCGAGCGCAATTCTTTGTCCGACTCGTCCACCTCGACCTGGCTGATCAGCGGATCGCCGAAGTCGAGGATCGTTTCAGAGATCTTGCGGAGGGGAGGTGCTGGCATGCAGAGAAATGTGGTGAGCCCATTGGTCGCGTGCAGACGTGAATCAGGGCTGTGACTACCTTGCCGAGTTCCGCAAGCGGCGTTCGAGCGAGGCGCGGAACGCTCCATCACTGTAGTGCGGATCAGAGGTGGGTAAGCAGTACCTGCCGACGAATCGCGTTCGGGTCGGCCCGTCCCGGCTCAACTCGACTTCGAGCCATGCGGCTTCGCGCGCCTGTCCGGCGTCCTGCCATCCCACGAGGTCCGCCAGTCGGTAATACGCGCCGGGCTGGGCCGTATGCCGAAAGCCCTCGTCGATGAGCCCCGTGCTGTGGTGCTCGGCAAAGCGCCTGCGCTCGTCGAGCGTGCGAAAACGAAGCTGCCGCATTACGCGCGCATAGGCTGTGTCGACATCAGTCGGGATCCACTGTGCGACCTCGCTGCAGTTCTCCTCAGTCCGTTCAGTGCGCGTGCGTCCCTCCCCCGCACTGTTGGAGATCCTCGTTTCCTTCGGCCCCAGCAGAGCCTGGGCGAGCGGCTCGAACGGGTCGGTTGCGCAGGCACACAGGCCCAGCGTAGTCAGCACGCCAAGGGCACTACCAGCAACATGGCGGGATAGGCTCAATCTCATTCGACAACCTCCTTCAGTTTCCGTCGGCTCATTGCAGGATGACCAGCACCACGCAGAGCACGACGCATCCGCGAACGATGTCCGCCTTCATCGCGAAGAGAGACATGCGCTTCCTGCTCCATGCGAACAAGCTCGCTTGCGTCGTCCATGCCAGCCACAACGTGAGAAGCGTGGCCACGATGGCGGCTATCGCATTGCGGACATCGGTGAGTCGCTGACCGCTCGCCGTTTCGAACGCCGCGCTGGGGTCTGTGGCAAGCGGCGGCGGTGCTGCCGGAACGCCGAATGCAGGGGGCGCCGTGGGCGCAATCCCGACGCCCGCGCCGCCGGTGGCCGCGGCAACCGTGGCAAAGGTCGGTGCCATCGCGCCGAGATCGCAACCGCCAAGGTCGGCGATGTACCTTGTGATCGGCACGTTGTTGCCATCCCTGGGTACCGTTGCGCCCGAGGAGTTGACGAACGCCTGCAAGTTGGCGATGCCAACGAGGTGGGCACCGGCAACCAGGCCGCTGAGCGTGATCGGAACGCCGGCCACCGTGGCGCCTATGGAGCGGTCGAGCCAGGAACGCCTGATCTGGGAGACCAGGCGGTTGTGATACGCCACGATCGCCTGTACCTGCACGTCCGGGCGCGCGTGAAAGTCGGCCAGGCTGGTGATGCCCCCGAGCCCTGTCCACGTACCGGACCAGTCATTGGCTCGCGTGGCATCGCCGCGGTAGTAGCCGGCGTCCTGAAGGGCTGCCTCGCCCATCTGAAACAGGCCGACATAGCCGAATGGGTTGCGTGCGCTAGGGTCGAGCCGCGACTCGCGCATGCTCAGGTCATGCAGGAAGTCGGTGTGGCTGCATTGCGCGCATGCTGCGGAGCACGTCATGTTGAGCAGCACGGCCACGAGCAGGGCTCGGGCGTTCACGCTACCGGCCCGTCTGCTTCTTCAGCTCTTGAGCGGCCTGGCCGCGCACGCGGTCGTCGTGCGCTCGCGCGCAGGCGATCGCCGCGGTGAGCGTTGGCGAGGTGCTGCCAAGTGCACCCGGCTCGCCTGGCGCGCTCACCTGGAGTGCGTACTCGGCGGACTGCAGTCCGTACGCGCCATAAGCGACGTTCCTGTCGCACGCACCTGACTGGCACGACCAGAAGACGATCGCACGGTCACCGTTGGCTGCAGTGAAAAGACGGTTGGCGCCCGAAGGGCCATCCAGACGATGGAGCCAGGGGGCCCGCTGCTTCGTCAAGGACTCGTGCCGTGCTGCGAAGGTCGCATCGGCCTTCCTGAGGAAGTAGGCCGAGCCTTTGTACGGTGGCGGTGGGTACGAGAGCGACCCGCCTCCGGCACACGGGCCGATGTCGAGGCCCGACTCTGCGACAACATTCACCGGCTCAAGAGCGTCTGTGCCACCGGTGACGGCGCTGGCGGTTGAGCCGACCGCGAGCATCAACAAGACGATGAGGGCGTTGCGCATGTCATCTCTCCGTGCGCCGGTCAAAACCGGCGAGATGTTGTGAATGAAAGAGTCATACGTTGAAGGCTTAGCCAGCTACGGCGGCCCCGAGTCATGCGTGCACGCTCGTGAGGGTGTGGGCGAAGCGTTGACAGGGGTACGCGCGGGCCGGGTATCGAGCCGCGTAATCCATGACCCGGGACTTCGGTCCCGGGGCGATCGGGGTGCCGAGGCTGTGGAGAGATGCCGAAGGCCACACCGTGTCTGCCGCATTGGCGAGGCAGGCGCGGACCCCGCGCGGTCACAGACCCCGCGCACGCGCGGAAACATCTCGCACGGGAACCGGGAGATCCCGCGTCCTGCTGCGGCGGCTCGGGAGAGCCTTGCCACAGCGAGCATCGTGAAGCCTTCGGGCGTACGACGATGAGCCACGGGCGCGGGAAGTCGGATCGCGGCGTAGTACCGAAGAAGCTGCCGAACAAGGCCGCGGGCGAAGCTCCTGCGGCGGCGGAGGTGGTGGAGGGAAGGCTGCGAGCCAAGGGAAATGCCCTTGCGGCGCGCATGTCCCGGCGTTCGAGCCGGGTCTATGACGTGGGTACTGCGCTCGAGGGCATACGACAGACGGCAAGAGGCCGTCGCGATGCGAAGTTCGCCGGACTGCTGCATCACATCTACGCGGTCGAGCGCCTGCGGGCGGCCTACCACGCGCTGCGGCGCGATGCGCGCCCCCGGGGTAGACGGCCAAACCTGGCAGACGTACGGACAGGCGCTGGAAGCGAACCTTCTGGACTTGTCCGACCGGCTGGCCCGAGGGGGCTACCGCCCCGAGCCTGTGAAGCGGGCGTACATCGACAAGGCCGACGGGAGTAAGCGCCCCCTGGGCGTGCCCGCGCTGGAAGACAAAATCGTCCAGCGCGCATCGGCCGAAGTCCTTGGTGCGATCTATGAGCAGGACTTCATCGGGTTCAGCTACGGGTTCCGGCCCGGGCGCAGCGCACACGACGCGCTGGACGCCGTGGCCGTGGGTGTGAGCGCAAGACGAGTGAACTGGATCCTCGATGCCGACATCGCCAAGTTCTTCGACACCATCGAACACGCTTGGCTGATCAGGTTCATCGAGCATCGCGTGGCCGACGCGCGCGTGATACGGCTGATCAAGAAATGGCTGTACGCGGGCGTGCTGGAAGACGGGCAGATCACGCGCAGTGAACTGGGGACGGTGCAGGGCGGGAGCATCAGCCCGCTGCTGGCAAACATCTACCTGCACTACGCGTTTGATCTGTGGGTCGAGCAGTGGCGGCGGCGTCAAGCCAAGGGCGACATGGTCATCGTGCGCTATGCCGATGATTGGGTGGCCGGGTTCGAGCACCGGTGGGACGCCGAGCGCTTCAAGCGCGACGTGGCCCAGCGGTTGAAGACCTTCGGGCTGGCGCTGCACGAGACCAAGACGCGGCTGATCGAGTTCGGGCGCTTCGCGCACGATAACCGACGCCGATGCGGACAAGGCAAACCCGAGACCTTCGACTTCCTGGGCTTCACGCATTGCTGCGGCAAGAGCAGCAAAGGCAAGTTCATGGTCTTGAGGCTGACCAGTGCCAAGCGGCTGCGGGCCAAGCTGCACGCGGTCAAGGACGAGTTGCGGCGGCGCATGCACCGACCGATCGCCGAACAGGGGCAGTACCTGCGCGCGGTCGTCACCGGGCACGCGCGCTACTTCGCCGTGCCTCGCAACGGGGCACGGGTGCAGGTCTTCCGCTTCCAAGTGGCTCGGCTGTGGCATCGCACGTTGTGCCGCCGCAGTCAGGCCAAACACCTGAGTTGGAAGCGCATGCACCGGATCGTCGCTCACTGGTTGCCATACCCTCGCATCTGCCACCCCTACCCTAACCAGCGTCTGATCGTCACGACCCGAGGCAAGAGCCGTGTGCGGTAGCTCCGCATGCACGGATCTGTGGAGGGGGTGCTGGGTGACTGGCATTCCTACTCCGACTACGGTTGGGCCTGGAGGAGCATCGCCATGAACTGATCGGGCGGCACGGCGCCTTGCGCGCGTCGGCCGTCCGCAAAGAAGACCGTCGGCGTGCCGCGAATGCTCAGCCGGTTGCCGAGTTCGATCAACTGGTCCACGCCGGACTGGCACGGTTTGGCGGGGGCTACCTTGCCGGTGCGCATCAGCTCAGACCACGCCTTCGGGCGATCGGGTGCGCACAGCGCTGCGCGCGTCTTGGCGTCCGAGTCGGCCGAGAGCACGGGGTAGGGAAAGGTGTAGATCGTCACGTCGTCGAGCTGACTGAGCAGCGTGTGCAATGCCTTGCAGTAGGGGCAATTCGGATCCTCGAACACGGCGAGGCGGCGCTTGCCGTTGCCCTGCACGGTCTTCAGCGCGAGTTCGAGCGGCAGCGATGCAAAGTCAATCCGAGCGGCCGCTTCGAGCCGCTCACGGGTGAGGTCGCGGCCGGCCTTGAGGTCAAGGAGATGTCCCTCGACGAAGGCGTATTGGCCAGTGGCATCGACGTAGAAGATGTCGAGCCCGGCGCGAACTTCGAAGACCCCGGGGACGGGCGTCTTGGTGATTGCATCCGGGCGGACCTTCCCGCCGGTGTTCGCCTGGATGTGTGCTTTCAGGCGGTTCTCCGATTCGGGATCGTCCGCGGCCAGAACGTGCTGTGCGAGCAGGACGGACAAGAGCATCGTCAATATGGCGCGAACCATGGGGCACTCCTCAGTCGATCTCACGCACACTCGTCAGCACGCGGCACTTCTCGAGGTGCTCGCGCAGCAGGCATGCCTCATAGCGTCGCGTGGGATTGGGCTTGAAAGGTAGTGGAATCGGAGCGAAATTTCGTGCTCGAACCGGGCTCGCTTTTACATCGGTTCCGCAGCGTTCTGTGCCGCCACTGCGGTCAAGGAGGAGAGCGTCATGAAGCGACTAGTCACTGGAAACGTCGGATGGCTCTTCGTGCGCGGGGCGTTGTCCGTTATCGAAATCTCGATGAGGGGTCTCGCTGGAGCACTCGACGCCGCGGTTCCCAAGCACCGAGTCCACGGAAGCGGACGAGTGCGTACGGCGGCCGGGACCGTTGAACCGGTCGCACTGGATGAGTTTGGTCGGCGCGTGGGCGCGGTCAGCAATTCGCCTGCCGTGAAGGACGTGTAGCCCATTCAGGGCCGTTCCAACTCGTTGGGAGGCCTACTCTCTGCCTCGGCCCAGCCGGGCCTTCATGGTTTGCGCTCCACGCGCGACTCCGCGAGCGGCAAAGCCTGCGGCTCGGCCTACAACGCTGCCAGCCATGTGCCCAGCGCTCTTGGCTGGAGCGGCCGCCTCATCAAGTGAGTACGAGAGGGCCGAGCCGACGCGTATTCCCACCATCGTCATCAGTCCACTCCAAAGCGCAGGCAGAGCCAAGTACATCGCCATTACAACCAGGTTCAACAGCATCGCCTTGGTCGGGTCGCCGATCCTGAAGAAGCTCGACAGCGCGCTCAGCGCCGAGTTGGCGTCGGGGTAGATCGCCTGCGCCAGCTTGTCGTCCAGGAAGTTGGTGACGAACCAGAGCACCGACCACATCTTGATCGTGAAGATTGCAATGGCACCGTAGATCAACGTCAGCAGGCTGTAGCTGGAGAACACCATCACGAACGGCATCAGCATGTAGATGCCCATCAGCAGCAACGCCTGGATGAAGGGCAGCGACGGCTTGAGCACGGCGGTGGCGAGCCAGGTGAAGAACGTCGTGATGAGACCGGCGATCGTCACGGCCGCGCTCGATAACCCATCCTTAAAAGCATTGCTGTTGTCCGGGACGTAGGCCTCGGACGTCACGTTGAGCTTTGTCTTGTCGAGCAGCGTCTGCGCCACCAGGTCGGCGCGTCGCTCGGCGCTGAGTGACGCGCCGAACGTCGTCACGAGCGCGTCCAGATCTGACGTGGACGCCGCTGCATCGATGGCTCTGGTCCGCAGGCCTTCGCCGCTTGCGCTCCCTTCCCACCACTCCTTGCACGTCGGGCGTCCCCACGTCGGCGGCACCGGATGGCCGATGCGGTCGCGGTCGCGCACCGGATCGACGGCCCAGCCCGGCACCTCACGGTCCGCGTAGAGCGCGCCGTAGAGGTCCGGATCGTCGCGGAAGGCGTGCGACCCGATCCACTCCGGATCGTCGGCTCCGTAGGTCGTGATCGCAGTGTTCGCTGCGGCGGACGCTGGCGCGCCAAGGAACTTCGTGCGCGCGGGGATGTAGCACTCGTTGTAGAAGCGCTGGAGTTCGTGGCGCAGCTGCGGGCTGTCGACGCTCGCCTGCTTGGCGGCCTCGGTCACCTTGCGTATGTCGTCGAGCGTGAGGCCAGCGCCGGAGACGACGGCCGACGTCACGCCAGAGCTCAAGGCCATCACCGAATACCACCACACCGGCACATTGACGACGGGCGGCGTGCCGCCCAGCGTCATGCCGAAGACGATCCCGGAGACGCGCCCGTCGCGGTTGTGGGCGACGGGTTGGCGGTGGTGGCCGGCGGCGTGTAGAACACGGCGCTTCGGTTCAGCGACGTCAAGCTCGTGGGCACGCAGGCGAACATTAGGACGAACAGTCCGACGTACACGTCGATCTCCAGCGCCCTCAGGCCTGCCGAAGCGCCGCCGGCCTCCTCGCCGTCGATGAACGCGGTGCGCCAGTGGCTCACGATCATCGCCAGGAACGGCACGAACACGATGCCCGTCGAGGCCAGCACGTCCCAGATGACGTTGTACATATGCCAGCCGATCAGCGTCGTGAAGATCTCGGCGTAGCTGTTCACTCCCATTGGCTTTCTCCCTGCGAAGAAGCGGTCGCCCCGATCAGCCGCCGTGCAGCGGAGTCAGCAGCGAGAACGGAAAACCGGCGCCGAGCGTCAGCACCATCACCAGCAAGAGCGTCATCACCCGATGGCGCGCAAGCAGCAGCGGGCCGACTTCGGCCTCGCGGATGCGGCCACGTACAGCGAGCCAGCGGACGATGTGCGGCCAGCGCAACCAGACGACGCCGATGATGAGTAGCTGCACCCCGATCGCCCAGGGTCTGGAGGCATTCACGAAGGCCTCGATGCGCGGAAGGTGGTCCGGTGCGTGAACGGCGAGCGCAGCGAGCATGCTCACGACGACGATCACCCCGATCGAGAAGGCGAGGATGAGGCGCACGCTCCACCGGCGGCTTCCGGCAGAAGGACGGTCTTCGCTACTGGACACGGCCGTCCTCCAGCGGGCGCGAGTCCGTGCGGTCCTGCCGGCGGATATCGGCCGATTTGGCGCGGTCGGCGCGGAAGCTGTCGATCAGTTCCCTGGCGGTCGACGACACCACCTCACGGCGCACCCGCGTTTCGAACAGCAGGTCGTCCATGTGCCGGTTCAACTGCTCGACGCGCTCGCGCAGTTCCTTCTGGTGCGCCCAGCATGGGCGCACTCTTGCGGGTGCAAGTCCCGCCGTAAGTT
>CBFHAS010000151.1:0-9298 GCA_965653625.1 uncultured Burkholderiaceae bacterium
AAGCCCCTGGTGCGGCGCAGTCGGAGTGGTATAGGCCAGTGCGCCGCTGGGGCACACGGTGGTGCAGGCCCCGCAGCCCACACACAGGTGCGGCTCAACGCGGATGCCGCCTCCTTGGGTGGCCTCGCTGAAGATGGCGCGGGCTGAGCAGATTTCGATGCAGGCGTCGCAGCCCACCTTCTCGTTGCGGCTGTGCGCGCACAGCTTGGCCTTGTACTGAAAGAACTTGGGCTTCTCGAATTCCCCGGTGAGTTCTCGCAGTTGGCGCACGGCGTCGGCCAGCTGCCGCTCGTCGGCGCCCGCGTGGAAATAGCCCTGCGGCGGCGAATGCATGGCAAACGCCGGCGAGGCGCGCAGATCCAGCACGAGGTCGCAGGTGTCGCTGCCCGCCTGCGGCGAGCGCTGGAAATCGATGGCTCCGGCCGCCTCGCACACAAGGGTGCAGTCGCGGTGGCTGCGGCACCGGTCGAGGTCCACCTGATAGCCGAAGTCGATGGCGCCTTCCGGACAGGCGGCGATGCAGGCATTGCAGCGCGTGCACAGGTCGAGGTCGATGGGGTTGGTGCTTTCCCATTCGGCCTCGAAGCGACCCAGCCAGCCGGTCAGCGACACGAGCCGCCCGGCATGCACGGGGATCGTTCGCACGGGCGGCAGGCTGCCTCCGGTGTGCGTGAGCAGCACGCTCACGTCGAGCTTGTCGGCGAGCAGCTCGGCCGCGTTCATGGCCGGCTCGGCCGCGCCGATGACGAGGACGCGGCCGGCGCTGCGGTAGCTGACCGTGGGTACCGGATCGGGCTCGGGCAACTGTGCAGCGGCCAGCAGCGCTGCGATTTTTGGCATGGCCTGGCGCGCGTCCCGCGACCAGCCGCCAGTCTCGCGGATGTTGACGAAGCGGATCGGCCGCTCCTGAACGCCCGGCGCGCCTTCGGTCTGCGCATTGAGCTCCAGGAAGAGCCGGCTTTCCTGGGTGCAGGCGACCAGCAGGTCGTCGCCGCTCCTGGCTGCACGCTGGAAAGCCGTGGCTTCGCGCCGGCACAGCGTGCTGTGCAGCATCGACAAGCCGTCGGCGGCCTCAGGTGGGAGGGCGCTCTTCAGCGCCGCCACATCCAGCGGCATCGTCCTGTTGCAGTCGCAAATCAGGGTCTTCATCGGGCGGTACTGCGGTCGATTCCTGAGAGGACTCTGGCACCCCCGCCGAGGCGGCGCTATCAGGGGATGCCTTGGCAGGCGGCGGCTCGTTGGGAGCCGGCTCGTCGTCGAACAGGCCGAGCCCCCGGGCCTGGGCGAGTTGGCGCAGCGTGGCCGCCGGGATGGGACTGGGCTTGCCGTAGTCGTCGATGTAGACGTCCAGGCCGTCCATCACATTGAAGTGTGGATCGGCGAAGAGCTTCTTGAGCGCGGCGTTCTTGATCGCAGGGTCGACAGTGGGGGCGATGAAGCGCCGGAAGTCGGAGGTGGGGGTGAGCTTCGCCACATCCTCCAGCGTGGGTGGGGGTGGCTGGGGATCTGTTGATTCGCTGGGGTGCTTCTCACCCTCGATCCCTCTCCCCTCAGGGCAGAGGGAGGTCTTTGCGTCTCCCGGCTGGGCCAAACCCGCCGAAGCCGTGACCACCTCCGGGGCTTCTTCCCCCCTCCCCCCTGCGGGCAGAGGACTGGGGTGAGGGCCCGAGGCAGGGTCAGCACCCGCCTGGGACTTACGACGAGACCAGCGCGCCAGGAACCCTTTGTCCGCCATGACTTCAGCACCTCATGACCGCTTGTCCGGCGAAAGAAACGATGCCGGCCGGCGACGCTGCTTCGGCTCCGGCCGGTAATGCGCATCCACAAACGTTTGCAGCCAGGCTTTCACGGCCGCCGGCATCGGCACGTTATCCACCCGCTCCTGCGCGTCCAGCCAGCGCCCCGCTTCGTTGTACGACACGCTGAGCGCCTCGGGCCTCGCTTGGGAGGGATCCACGTCATCCACGCGCCACATCACGAACCACACCGGCGAACCGGAACTGAGGTTGAGGAAGTAGCCCTCGGCCTCATCGCGGTACAGCTCGAGCACGAAGCCCGGATGCAAGGTGCGCAGGCGTTGGCCGTCGTCGCGCAGCACGCGCGTGCCGGCAGCGAATCCGCTCTCGTCGACGACCACATCGGCCACCGTGAACCGCCAGTCCTCCCAGCGGTTGGGCCGGGCCTCGCGCTCCATCACCACCGCCAACTGCAATGCGGGGCGATCAGGGTTCATCAGGTGGTCTTCGAGATGGTGATGGTGGGGAACTTGGCGGAGAAGTCCTTCGCGCGCTGCGCGATCTTCACCGCCATCTGGCGGGCCACGGCCTTGTACAGGCCCGCGATCTCGCCGTCGGGCTCGCTCACCACGCTGGGCCGGCCGTCGTCCGTCTGCACGCGGATCGACAGGTTCAGCGGCAGCGCGCCCAGGTAATCCATGCCGTACTCGGCAGCCAGCTTCTTGCCGCCTTCGGCGCCGAAGATGTGCTCCACGTGGCCGCAGTTCTCGCACACATGCACGGCCATGTTTTCCACGATGCCCAGGATGGGCACGCCCACTTTCTCGAACATGCGAATGCCCTTTTTGGCATCGAGCAGCGCGATGTCCTGCGGCGTGGTGACGACCACCGCGCCGGTGAGCGGCACGCGCTGGCTGAGCGTCAGCTGGATATCGCCCGTTCCGGGCGGCATGTCGACCACGAGGTAATCGAGGTCGCGCCAGTTGGTTTGCCGCAGAAGCTGTTCGAGCGCCTGCGTGGCCATGGGCCCGCGCCAGATCATGGGGTTGTCGGGTTCGACGAGAAATCCGATCGACATGACCTGCACGCCGTAGTTCTCGAGCGGTTCCATCGTCTTGCCGTCGGCGGATTCGGGCCGGCCCTCGATGCCCATCATCATGGGCTGGCTGGGGCCGTAGATGTCGGCATCGAGGATGCCGACCGAAGCCCCTTCCGCAGCCAGTGCGAGCGCGAGGTTCACGGCCGTGGTGCTCTTGCCGACCCCGCCCTTGCCGGAGGCGACGGCCACGATGTTCTTCACGTTCGGCAGCAGCTGCACGCCGCGCTGCACTGCATGGGCAATGATTTTCGTGGCGAGGTTGACGCTCACGTTTTCCACCCCGCTCACGCTGCGCGCCGCGGCGATGAGGCTCTTGCGCAGTGCCGCCATCTGGCTCTTCGCCGGATAGCCCAACTCGACGTCGAAGGCAACGGCGCCGCCTTCGACCTTCAGATTCTTCAACTGCCGGGTCGAGACGAGATCCGTGCCGGTGTTCGGATCTACCACGCCCTTGAGCGCATCGAGCAGTGCGGATTCGGAGACGGTCATGAAACTAAATGCATCCGTGTGATGAGTAGGCGCCGACTCAGTCTAGCGCAGGGTCCTCTACCCGCGCTGACGCCGTGCGCAACGTGACCGATGTCCGTGTTTTCGTCCCCTGGTTCGCGGGGGACCGCCCCTTACAAAATGCAAAGGATTGCACGAATTGCATTTATTACACACCCGCGCGAAACCGGAAATAACTACATTGACTTCAAACATATCGAGGGGTCGTGGGGATGAGGATGCGCGAAATCATCGCGGGCTTGGCTTTGGCCGTCGCCGCAACAGGCTGCGACTTCGGCTCGACAAATGCCGTCGAATCGGACAGCGGGGCCAGCAGCGCGGGAGGCGGAACACCATCCACGCCCAGCGTGCCGGACCCTCACAGCCAGGAGGGCACCACCACCGCCACGCCGACGACGACGATCAAGGCGTCGCCGGGCTGCCATGCCGCCGGCACGCCCCGCCGACTGTCGCGAACCCAATTCGTCAATGTCCTGTCGGACACCAGCCGCGCACTGCTCGGCGGCGATGGCGCGGTGGCAGACCTGGTGCCGGGCATCGTGCTGGATCAGGCGCAATTCCCGCCCGACCAGCCGATCAACCCCGACAGTGCACGCCACAAGGGCTATGAGCGCATCGACCAGGCACTCAACGCGCGTCAGGCGGCGGCCGTCCATGCCAGTGCGAAAACGATCGCGACCAAGCTGACGGAAGACGGCACGCGAGTCGCCACCCTGCTGGGCACTTGCAGCGACACGGCCGCCTGCCTGGACGCCTTCATCCGGCGCGCGGGCCGGCTGCTGTTCCGCCAGCCGCTCACCGATGCCGAGGTCGCCGTCTACCGCGCCGCAGCCGGCAGCTCGGTCGCCCCCGCGGCCCTTGCGAAGGTATTGGCCACGATGATCGCCTCGCCGAAAACTTTCTTCGTGGTCGAACGCGGTCAGGCAGTGGACGCCAGCAGCAAGTGCACGCCGCTGACGGCCCATGAGTTGGCGACCCGGCTGGCCCTGCACCTTTGGGACTCCGTGCCCGACGATGCCCTGAACCAGGCCGCCGACAACGGCACCTTGCTGCAGCCGGCCACGTACGCGGCGCAAGTCAACCGCATGCTCGCCGACACGAAAGCCGACCGCGCAATGCGCAGCTTCTTCCGGCAGTGGTTCCGCCTGGACGAACTGGTGGCGCTGGATGGCAAGGTGGGCAACGCGAAGTTCGACGCCTTCGCCGCCGGCTACAAGCCGCTGGCGACCTCGCGCGATGCGGCCGTCACCGAGGTCCTGGACATGGTGTCCTATCTCGCCACGAACAACGGCTCGCTGCAGCAGGTGCTGACCGACCGGCATTCGTTCGCACGCACGCAGGACATCGCCACCCTCTACAACACGCCCGTGTGGCCGGGGGGCACGGCGCCGCCACCGCTGTTCGCGGAGCCGGCGCGCGTGGGCCTGCTCACCCGTGTGGCACTGTTGGCCAACGGCGCATCGGACACCACGCTGCCGATCCAGCGCGGCATCCGAATCCTCGGCGGGCTGACCTGCCAGGCGCTGCCTCCGCCAGTGATGGACCAGAGCAACAAGGCCGCCGACCTGTCGGGCGTGCTCACCACCCGCGAGCGCACCGAGCGCGTGACGCAGATGGACGGCACCAGCTGCGTGGGCTGCCACAAGACGCTGATCAACCCCTGGGGGTTCGTGTTCGAGGGCTACGACGCGCTCGGACGCGTGCGCGGCACCGAGGTCGTACGCAACGACGCCGGGCAGACGCTGGGAGAGAAAGCTGTCGACACCTCGGTCACCGCCAAGCTCGACGGCATGGCGGCCCGTCCGCTCTCGACAGCCGCCGAGGCGCAGCAGTACGTACTGGAGAGCGGCGCCTTCGAGCGCTGCTTTGCCAAGCATCAGGTGCGCTACGCCTTCGGGCGCCCCGATAGCGAGGACGACGCCGAGGTGATCGACTGGCTTCGAGTGCAGGCCGCCAACGGCGCCAACCTGCGAAGCCTGTTCAGCGCCATCGTCCAGCGTCCCGAGTTCAAGTCCATCGCGAGGCTCCCATGAAGCCGTTCTACGACAAGGTGTCGCGCAGGCAATTCCTCCGCGGCGCGGGCGGTGCTGTGCTCGCCCTTCCGCTCCTGCCTTCTCTGCTGCCGCGTGACGTGGAAGCTCAGGCCCTGGCCCAGGCTTCGGCCGAACGCTATTTCGTGCACATGACCACGTGGCACGCGACGTTCCAGGAGCCGTACTTCGGGCCCATGCTCAGCGCATCGACCGCCACCACCACACACGGTGGCATCTCGGTGCGAAGCGCACCGCTGCCCTTTCGCACCGAAGGCGATCTCGCGGTGCTCAGCGACATCCTGCGCGCCCCGTCCAGCGCATGGACCGCTCGCCTGCGCGGGCTCACCAACGTGATCAATGGGCTCGATTTCGCACGCAGCGTCGGCCACAACCGCGGCGGCTCGCTCGGCGGCAGCGACACCGACCCCACCATCGACCAGGTGATGGCCGCTGCCAAGAGCTTCTACCCGAGCCCCGTGGCGCAGCCGGCGATCGTGCGCAACTTGGTGTCCAAGACGCGCAGCGGTACCGGCACGGTGGACACCGAAGCGGCAGCCGAGAGCAACGTCAGGCTGTTCGACCGACTGTTCAAGAACGCCACGACCCCCACGGATGCCGCCCCCGCTCCCGCACCGGAGCAGGTAGTCCTCGTCGACCGGGTCAAGGAGCATGCCGACCTGGTGATGGCCGACTCCTCTTGCTCGGCCGACTGCCGCACCCGGCTGGGCGAGTACCTCGACATGCTTTCGCAGGTGGAGACCAAGGTCCAGGCCACGGTGAGCAGCAGCTTCACGCGCCCGACCACCGACACGCTCGCGCTGGAGCAGTCGGCCGGCTTCTACGGCTCGCCGCCCACGCAGGTGCAGTGTGAGCAGCTGTGGAACGACATCGTCGTCGCAGCCTTCGCGGCCGGCATCAGCCGCATCTATGTGTGCGGGCCCACGACCTACACCTTCGGCCCGGAACCCGAGCACAGCTGGCACAACACCTACGCCCACGGCCAGGATGCGCCCGACATCCGCGCGGGCTTCGGCGCCGCGGTGCAGCGGCAGTTCCAGGGCGCGGTCTTGGACATCGCGTCCAAGCTCGACCAGGTGCGAACCGCCGACGGCGCCACGCTGCTGGACAAGGCGCTGGTCGCCAACAGCTTCGAGATGGGCAGCGGCGGCAACCCCGGGCACCACCACAACCGCTGCATTCCGATCGTGAGCATCGGCAACGCCGGCGGCTACTTCCGCACCGGTCTGTCGCTCGACTACCGCGACCTGAACTCGTTCGCGTGGTCATCCGATCCGCACTGGTGGAGCGGCCTGCTCTACAACGAATGGCTCGGCATGGTGCTGCGCGCCATGGGCGTGAGCAGCGCGGACTTCAACACCGCCACGTACGGCTATCCGGCCACACGCGCCGACAACACCGACCACACGGACGCGACCTGGGCGGTGGCCGGCCAGGATTTGCCGTGGCTGAAGGCTTGACGCGATGAGCAGGTTCCTCAGCCGCGGCCTGGCCGCCCTCGCATTCGCTGCCGCGCTTCCCGCCCAGGCACAGAGCGCCGCCAACGGCGAGTCGCTCTACAACACACCCGCCGTGGCGGGCAAGCTCAGTTGCTCGGCCAACGCCTGCCACGGCAACCTCAGCAGCCCGCAGAACCGCATCGCCAACGGCATTCGGGCGGCCACGATCAAGGACGCCACCACGCGCGTGGCACAGATGCGCTTCCTGGAGAACCAGCTCTCGGACGCGCAGTTCAACGACCTGGCCGCCTTCCTGGCCGGCAAGCTGGGCGGCACGCCGAGCTACCTGTCCGTGGTCGCGATGCCGGCGCCGATGCTGTCACCGGCCAGCCTGAGCTTCGGCTCGCTGGATCTGCTGGTCACCAGCCCCACCCAGACGATCACGGTGACCAATGCATCGAGCGGAAGCGCGCCGCTGACGCTGGGCGCCATCACCACCACATCGGGCAGCGATTTCTCGGTGGCCGGCGGCACCTGCAAGACGGGTGAGAACGTGCCGGTGGGCGCGAGCTGCACCGTGCTGCTGACCTTCACGCCGACCATGCTGGGCACGCGCTCGGCACAGTTGAGCGTGGGCCACAACGGTTCGGCGGGCGTGAACACCCTGCCCCTGAGCGGCACGGGCACCGGCACTTCGCCGGTGGTGTCGCTGTCGCCGCAGACGCTCAGCTTCTCGCAGACCGTAGGCAGTGCGTCGTCCCCGCTCCGCCTTCTCATCGGCAACACGGGCACGGGGCCCTTGCGGCTTGGCACGCTGAGCCTCAGCGGCACCCATGCGGGCGAGTTCACCCTCGCCACGGACAGCGGCTGCAGCACCGGCATCACGCTGGCCGGCGGCGAAAGCTGCGCGGTGTCGGTGCTCTTCACGCCCGCCGCCGCGGGCTTGCGCAGCGCCTCGTTGGGGATCGCGCACAACGGCCTCGGCAACAGCTCCAGCGTCGCGCTCAGTGGATGGGGCAACAGCACACCGCAGCCCGGCCTGATGCTCGATGCGAACCGGCTCGACCTCGGCGAGCAGGCGGTCTCGGCCCCTGGCACCGCCCGCACGCTGACCCTCACGAACAACGGCCAGGCGGCGCTGTCACTGAGCAGCATCGCCGTGAGCGGCACCCAGGCCGCCGAGTTTGCGCTGGGCGGCACCTGCGCAGTCGGCACGCCTGTGCCGGCGCAGGAGGGCTGCACGATCACCGTGACGATGACACCGGCCGCACTGGGTGCCCGTGCCGCCACGCTGGACATCGGCTCCAACGCCCCGGCGGGCACCGTGAACATCGCGCTGGCCGGGACCGGCGTCCCGGAGGCCGCGCCGGTCGTACAGCTGTCGCAGGCGGCGCTGGGCTTCGGAACCGTCACGATCGGGAGCAGCTCGGCCGCGCGCACGGCGGTGCTCACCAATGCGGGCAACGCGCCGCTGAGCATCTCCGACATCAGCAGCCCTTCCAGCGAGTTCCAGCTCACACACGATTGCCCGCAGAGCCTTCTGGCCGGTGCAGCGTGTTCCATCAGCGTGGTGTTCACGCCGAGCAGCGCCAACGTCTCGGAAGTGCTGGTCGTCAGATCCAACGCCGCAAGCTCTCCGAACAACATCGTGCTCACCGGGCTGGGCACCAGCAGCACGCTGCCGGTGCTCGCGTGGAGCGAGGGCAGTGCGCCGATCGCGTTCGACAAGGCCGCGGTGGGCGAGGCCACGGCCCCGGTGCTGCGCACGCTGGTTAACCGCGGCCCGGGCGCCGTCACGGTTGCCACTCTCACGGTGGCCGGTACCGATGCCGGCTCCTTCGTGGTCGGCGCAGGCTCCTGCACTGTGGGAAGCTCCCTGGCGGCCAACGCCAGTTGCACCGTGGGGCTGCGCTTCGCGCCCGCCGCCCTGGGCGCGCGCAGCGCGGTGCTGCAGGTCGGCACCACGGGAAGCAACCCACCCGAGTTGGCGCTGTCGGGCACCGGCGAGGGCGTTGCAGTGATGCAGCAGCCGGTGACCACCGAGCCGGCCGCCCTCGACTACCGCGCAGGCGCACTCACCACCGGCACGCGCAGCGCGCCGCTGGAGGTGCGCATCACCAACAGCGGCAGCGCCGCCAGCACGCTGGCCGCCGTCAGCACCAGCGCCGGCTTTCTGATCCGCCCGGCTGCCGGCACCGACGCCTGCCCCGGCGTGCCGTGGACCTTGGCCCCGGGCGCGTCATGCACCGTCGCGGTGGTGTTCGCGCCGGCGACCGGCGGCGAGACCCGCGGCACGCTCAGCGTGCGAACCACCGCGGGTCAGACGACCGAGGTGGCGCTCACGGGCGAGGCCGTCTCGGTGATGACGAACGTAGGCTCCGCGGATCAGGGCGGCGGTGCGTTCTCGCCCGCGTGGCTGGTGCTGCTGGTGGCCGCGGTGGCGGCGCTGCGCCGCGCCCCGGCCGC
>CBFHAS010000152.1:0-9238 GCA_965653625.1 uncultured Burkholderiaceae bacterium
GCTGGCCGGATTACGCCGACTCCGGAGTGGCCTGATTACGGCGATCGCTGACACCTGGCGCACGAGCTGCCACCCCGGCGGGCGCGCAGCACCGCGAAGCGCCCGCAACGACACGAGCCGCAGCGGCTCCGCGGCCGACGTGACACCAAGCGCAGCGACTGGCGCGGCGGTCGAGCTGCGGCGAGCACGCCAGTGCCCCTGCATCGGCGGCCCAGAACAGGGCCTGCGTAATGAGTGCCGGCGCAGCCGGCCCGACGGTGCGACGCGAAGCAGAGCGTCTCAGAACGCCATGAAAAGTCGCCCCAGGACCTGAAGCCCCAGGGCGGCAGCAAGGCGGCGACGTGCCGCCTGCAAGTCACACCAGCCCAAGGTCGGCGAACGACGTCACGTCGGCGCCCGCCACGACCAGGTGATCGAGCACTCGCACGTCCACCAGCGCCAACGCCTGCCGCAGACTCTGGGTCAAAAATTCGTCGGCACGGCTGGGCTCCGCCACCCCCGACGGATGGTTGTGCGCCAGGATCACCGCCGCCGCATTCACGGCCAGCGACTCCTTCACCACCTCGCGGGGATACACCGAGGTCTGCGTCACCGTGCCGCGGAACATCTCCTTCAGCGCCACGATGCGATGCTGCGCATCCAGGAAGATCACGCAGAACACCTCGTGCTCCAACACCCCGAACTGCACCCGCAGGTAGTCCTTCACCGCCTCAGGCGAAGACATCGTGGCACCGCGCCGCACACGCTGCGACAACATGCGCCGGGCCTGCTGCAGCACCTCCTCCGAGCTGGCCGGGCGGTACTGACCATCGACATCACGCACCAGCAGCGCAGCGACGGCATGAGCGGGAGAGATGGAAGACGTCGACATGGCGAACTCCGGTCTGAGTCGGGCGGGATTGCCCGAGACCGGAGCACCACGACGCAGCGCAAGCCGTCAGGGTTCGAAGACGACCGCAGGGCGCAAGCGCTCGCAAGGCGAGCGCGCAGACCTTGACGGCGAGCACGTCGTGGTAGCGTGGGTCGACAAGGCAAGCACCCCCCACACACCGATCCAAGAGAACGCCGGCGACGCCGGCCTGGCCTGGTCTCGGAACGGCAGCAAGCTGATGCATCCAGCCATCCTGGCGTGGCCGGAGGAGCGCCTACCGGGAGCGAATGAACCTTCGAGCTGGCGTGCCGCTGGACGTGCACTTCCGCGCCGAGCATCGAGTCAACTGTGGCTCGACCCGACCCGGCAGCCAGCCAGCGAGCAGCGGGCCAGTTGTTGAAGCGTTAGCTGCACGGATCGGTCGAGGGTCGGAGTATGTCCGCTAGAGAGCCTTTAGGCTCAATGGACGGGCGGGACGCAAACAAGTCGATAGCGGCCGCCTCACGGCACAGGCCCACGCGGCGTTCGGACTCGTGGCTGGGCATGCGGTGGTGGGCGGAATGTCACTCCCCATCAGTTGGTTTATCCCTTGTGGGCCCGGGTCGATGCAGCCAACACTGGTTGCCTCGCAATCGAAAGCCGAACCCTTCCATCGCGCCAGCCAGGTTGACATGAATCCTCCGGCTCGCACTTTCGCTGCGCGCTGGCAAATTTGACGAGAGCCGGGTTGGGCGGCGGCATCTGAAGAAAGACGATGAGCAGCTTCGACAGCACCAAGCGACTATTGCCGGAAATCCTCGCCGAAATCGTGAAGGGCAAGATCCAGCTACCGGACTTCCAGCGGGGTTGGGTCTGGGACGACCAACACATACGCAGCCTGCTGGTGAGCATCGCCCGGTCGTTTCCGGTCGGTGCGGTCATGCTGCTCGAAGCCGGCGGCGAGTCGCGATTCCAGGTGCGCCCGATCGAGGGCGTCAAACTGACGCCCTCGGCCCCCGACGCGGAACTTCTGATCCTGGACGGGCAGCAGCGCCTGACGACGCTGACCCAGGTGCTCGCGCTGAAGACGGCGGTGAAGACGCGCACCGAAAAAGGCAAGCCCATTGACCGCCACTACTACTGGCACATTCCCACGGCTCTCGAGGGTGGTGATCGGCTTGACGAGGCGATCGAGGCCCTCGAACACGACCGCATTCTGCGCAGACGTTTCGGCCGCGACGTCGTGTTGGACCTGAGCACGCCACAGAAGGAGTGCCAGCAGCTGTACTTCCCGTGCGATCAGATTCTCAACTCGGACGCCTGGGAAGAGTCGCTGCAGGAGCATGCACCCGAGCACTTCGCGCTCTACATGAAGTTCCGGAAGGACGTGCTGAATGCATTCCGCAACTACCAGCTCCCGGTGATCCAGCTCGGTCGCACAACCTCAAAAGAGGCCGTGTGCCTGGTCTTCGAGAAGGTCAACACCGGGGGCGTGCCGCTCAATGTCTTCGAGCTCGTCACTGCAACCTATGCCGCCGACGGCTACAACATGCGTGATGACTGGCATGGCAGCACGCTGCGCAAGGTGAAGGGGCGTTATGAGCGGTTGTGCAAGGAGCCGGTCCTGACACAGGTGGAGTCGACGGACTTCCTGCAAGCCGTTTCGATGATGTACACGCTGGATTTGCGCAAGGCCGATATTGCGTCAGGCAAGACCGGCAAAGCGGTTCAGCCAGTCAGCGCGAAGCGGGCATCGATTCTGGCGATGCCGTTGTCGGCATATCAGAAGTGGGCCGACGACGTCGAGGCGGGTTTCATGCTGACGGCGAAGTTCCTGCGCAAGGAATGTGTCAGGGACCCTCGCGACCTACCTTATCGCACTCAGCTGGCGCCGCTGGCATCGGTTTTGGCGTGTCTCAAGGAGCGTTGGCTGGAGCCGCGCATCAACGCCAAACTCTCGCAGTGGTTCTGGTGCGGAGTATTTGGCGAACTGTACGGCGGGGCAATCGAAACCCGGATTGCCAACGACCTGGAAGACTTGCTGGTGTGGGTGCTCGACGACTCGGCTGTACCGCGCACGATCGGCGATGCGGTATTCAACCCCGAGCGGTTGGAACGGATGACATCGCGACTGTCTGCGGCCTACAAGGGGCTCAACGTCTTGGTTCTTCGCGAGGGCGCCCAGGATTTTTTCTGGAAGGCTGAGATCCAGGAGCTAGACGACGAAGAGGTCGCGCTCGACATCCATCACATCTTCCCTCAAGACTGGTGTGAAAGGCACGGGATCAAGCGTGCCGTCTACAACACGATCGTCAACAAGACGCCGATCTCCTACAAGGCCAACCGCATGATCGGTGGACAGGCTCCTTCCGAGTACCTCAACAAGTTGCAGGAGCTGAAGACGGTGCAGCTTGATGACGCCGCCATGAACGCGATCGTTGCCAGTCATCTCATTCAATCAAGCACGCTGCGTGCGGACGACTTTGATGCCTTCTACGCGGCGCGCAAAGCGTCGCTGATCGCCCTGGTCGAGCGAGCCATGGCCAAGTCCGTAGCGGCTATACCAGCGGACATTTTGGCAGCGAACGAGGATGAAAGTGAGGCAGAAGCTGTTGCTGCTTGAGGCGACGGCCGCTTCGGGTGGTGCCATCTTCGAGAAAATCGAGACCAGCGTCTCCTCAATGGGGACCGGGCAACGCCGGTACTTCAAGGACTGCCCCATGGACATAGCAGATCTTGGCCTGACTCACTCTGTGAGCTACTGGCGGTAGATCATTGGTGTTGAGTTTCAGTGGACCGGATTTGTCGGCCACTGCCCTTGGGCAGGTTGACCGCCGGCCCGATTGAAGTTTCAGGATTCGCGCTTTTGCCTACCGGCTAAAGGCCACAACGCGGACAAAGGCGCCATGACAAGTGATATCCAACCCGGACTTCTGGTCCTGCAGGGCAATCGTTCGGAGTTACTGGGCGAGGCGGTCTTCGAGTGGATCCGCCGGCAGCCGTTGCAGCCGCTGGAGGAGGAGATCTTCCTCGTTCAAAGCAACGGTGTGGCGGAGTGGCTCAAGATGCAACTCGCCTATCGCGGTGGGATCTGCGCTGCCACCCGTGTAGAACTGCCAGGCCGCTTCTTGTGGCGTGCTTACCGGCAGGTTCTGGGACGCCAGGCTGTGTCCACGCAGTCGGTGTTGGACAAGCTGCCGATGACTTGGCGCTTGATGAAGCTCTTGCCCAAGTTGTTGACGCGCTCGGGATTCGAATCGTTGGCCGGATTCCTAGGCCGGGGCGATATGGATCGGCGCCTGCAGCTCGCCGAACGCCTTGCCGACCTCTACGACCAGTACCAGCTGTACCGCAGCGATTGGCTGGCCGCCTGGGCTGCGGGCCAGGACGTTCTGCCCAGATCGGCGGTTGACACCGCGTCGACCTCGCAAGCCTTGCCGCCCGACCAGATCTGGCAGGGGGCACTGTGGCGAGAACTGCTCGCGCAACTCAGCGAAGGCGACCGCGCTGCCACCCGACCACAGCTGCATTTGCGGATGCTGGCAGCGTTGGACTCCGGCGCTGCGCCGGCCGTACCTTTGGCCAGGCGCGTCGTCCTGTTCGGCATGACCCACGTTCCGATGCAGACCCTGCAGGCATTGGCCGCCTTGTCGCGGCGTTGCCAAGTCCTGCTGGCCATTCCGAACCCGTGCCGCTATCACTGGGCCGACATCATCCAGGGTCGCGAACTGCTCCAGATTGAGCGCCGCCGGCATCCGCTGCGTAAGGGGCGGAACCTGGCCGCCGTGTCGCTGGAAGAGATGCACGCCCATGCGCACCCCTTGCTGGCCGCCTGGGGGCGCCAGGGCCGCGACTTCGTCCGACAGCTCGATGCGTTCGACGACGCCCTGGAGGCGCAACAACGCTTCGCCGTGTCCAAGGTCGACCTGTTCGACGACGGGCCGGGGGACACGCTCCTGCAGCAGGTGCAGGCCCGAATTCGCGACCTGGTCCCGGTGGCAGAGCATCCCGCGGACGAGGCCGATCCGGCCGACCGCTCGATCGTGTTCCATATCGCCCACAGCGCACAGCGCGAGGTCGAGATCCTGCACGACCAACTGCTGGAGTTGCTGGCCCATCCGCCTGAAGTGCCCGAAGGAGCAGCGCTCACCCCGCGCGACGTGGTCGTGATGGTTCCGGACATCGCTGTCTTTGCGCCCGCCATTCGCGCTGTGTTCGGCCAGTACCCACGTAGTGACCCCCGGTTCATCCCGTTCGACATAGCCGACCTGAAGGAGCGTGGCAACAACCCGCTGCTGATGGCGTTGGAATGGCTGCTGCGCCTGCCCCAGCATCGCTGCCGCCTGACGGAAGTCCGCGACCTGCTGGACGTGCCGGCGGTAGCGCAACGCTTTGGTCTGCAATGCGAAGACTTGCCGCGTCTGAGCCAGTGGATGGAAGGGGCCGGGATCCGCTGGGGACTGAACCCCGAGCAGCGCTCTTCCCTGGGGCTGGTGGCCTGCGGCGACCAGAACACCTGGGTGTTCGGATTGCGCCGCATGCTGCTGGGCTATGCAAGTGGCGATGGCCGCCAGGCATTCGGCCCCCGCACGACAACGCGCTCAGGCGCCGCCTTTGACGAAATCCAGCCGTACGACGAGGTCGGCGGGCTTGAAGCGTCGCTCGCAGGTTCACTGGCCGGCGTGGTGGACGCCCTGATACGTTGGTGGACACAGGTGTCAACTCCGGCAACTCCGGCACAGTGGGCCGAACGCGGACGGCAGCTGATCGAGGACTTCATGGCGCCGACGGACGATCGCGAGCGCATGGCGATGGCGGCGTTGCAAGACACCATGCGAGCGTGGCTGGAGGCCTGCGACACGGCGGGCTTCGATGAACCGGTCTCGCTGTCGGTTGCGCGCGAGGCTTGGCTGTCAGGCATCGACGAGCCGGCCTTGAGCCGTCGGTTCAGGGCCGGCGGCGTCACGTTTTGCACCTTATTGCCGATGCGCGCCATCCCCTTCGAGGTTGTGTGCCTGCTGGGCATGAACGATGGCGACTACCCGCGCAGCAGCAGCCGCAGCGACTTCGACCTGATGGCATTGCCTGGACATCAGCGGCCCGGGGATCGGTCGCGGCGAGATGACGACCGGCAACTGATGCTCGAGGCTCTGCTATCGGCACGGCGAGTTCTTTACGTCAGTTGGACCGGCCGCAGCGTGCGCGACAACAGCGGACAGCCGCCCTCGGTACTGGTCTCGCAGTTGCGCGACTACCTCGCAGCGGGTTGGCGTGGTGATGTGCTGTCCGCACGAACGACCGAGCATCCTCTGCAGCCGTTCAGCCGCCGTTACTTCGAAGTGCAGGACGAAGCGGCGAGCCAGGGTGCGCCACTGTTCACCCATGCTCGCGAGTGGCGGGCTGCCCATGCGCTGCCGTCCCCCGCTGCTGTTGCGGCACCATCGAAGCTGTTCGAGCCCGACCCCAGCGTGCCGCTGACCGTTGCCGCACTCGCCCGGTTCCTGAAGAACCCGATCAGGGACTTCTTCCGCTTGCGCCTGGACGTCGTGTTCCGCGATGGCGATGACGCCGCGGAAGACGACGAGTCGTTCGCCCTCGATGGCCTGGAGGAATACGGGCTGCTCGATGAAGTCATCAACGACGTCCTGATGGAAATCAACGGCGGCGCTCCCGACCTGCGCCGCACGGTCGCCGAGCAAGTGGCGCGCATCCGCCGCGCCGGCCGCCTGCCAATGGCCGAGCAGGGACGGCGAACCGAACGCGACCTGGTCGAGACTCTGATCCCGATGCTCCAGCGTTGGCAAGAGGTGCAAGCGCTGTACCCGCATGCGTCTTCGAAGGAGCCGCTGCGCTTCGAGCACGACGCGATGGTGCTCGATGACTGGCTCGAGGGCTTGCGGGCTGCGCAAGGCGAGATGCACCTGCGTGTCTGGCTGGAACTCGATCCGGGCAAGCTGTGCGCTGACCCCAAGGGAACGGTCGTCCGGCGCGATAAGCTGATCACCGCCTGGGTGCGAACCATCGCGGCCGGTGCCTGCGGCATTCCCGTGCAGGGCGTGATCGTGGGTCGCGACGCGACGGTCACCGTCAACCCGCTGCCTGCGAATCAGGCGGTGACGGCGTTGACAACGCTGATGGACGTGTGGCGCGAGGGCTTGTCAGCGCCATTGCCGCTGGCAAGCCGGACGGCATTGGCGCTGGTCGACGGCGCGAGAGACGTGGCTGCCGTCTACGAAGGCAGCCGATTCCTGCGCGGAGGATCGCGCGGCGAGGGCGAAGAAGTTTGCCTGTCGCGCATGTACCCGGACTACGAAGCGCTCTGCGCAGACGGCCGGTTCCCGGCCCTTGCCGCAAGGGTGTTTGGCCCTGTCGTCGAATGGATCAACGCTCACGTGATCGTGGAACAGCATCGGGCGATCGACCTGGCGCAATCGGTTCCAACCACGGCCGCAAACACGGATGCCCAGCGGGAGGTCAGCACCCATGAGTAAGACGCTGGACGCATTGACTTTTCCGTTGTGGGGCAGCCGCCTGATCGAGGCCAGCGCGGGGACGGGAAAGACCTGGACCATTGCGGCGCTCTACCTGAGGCTCGTGCTGGGGCATGGCGGCGCCAACGGCTTTGCCCGACCGCTGGTCCCTGCCGAAATCCTCGTGATGACGTTCACCCGCGCGGCCACGCGAGACCTGTCCGATCGCATACGCTCGCGCTTGCTGGAGGCTGCGCGATGCTTCCGCGGAGAGGCCCAACCCGCGCCTGACGATGCACTGCTGATCGACCTGCTGGCTGGTTACTGCGAAGGGCAAGCCCGCATGGGTGCCGCATGGCGCCTGGCAATGGCCGCTGAAAGCATGGACGACGCGGCCGTGCACACCATCGACGCCTGGTGTCAGCGCATGCTGCGCGAGCATGCCTTCGACAGCGGTTGCCTCTTCGACGAGGAGCTCACCGCCAACGAGCGCGCCATGCAAAGCGAAGCCGCGCAGGACTACTGGCGTCAGCAGTTCTATCCGATGTCCGGCGACGCTCTGGATGTGGCGTTAGGTGTGTGGAAGAACGTCGAAGCCCTGACGGGCGACGCGCGCGAACTGCTGAACCAGGCGCTGCCTGAAGAGGCAGCGCAGGGAAGCCTGGCCGACTTGATCGAACGCTTGTCGGCAGAGCGCGGCGCCGCGCTTGCGGCGTTGAAGGTCGGCTGGTCTCAACGTGCGCAGGAGATGCAAGGCTGGCTGGATCAGCAACTGGCTGGAAAAGCCTGCCCCTTTGACAAACGCAAGCTGGCGACACGTTACTACACGTCCTGGCTTGATACGCTGGCGGCCTGGGCAGCCAACCCGCTAGCCGATGTCCTAGACATGAAAACAGGCGCCACGCGCTTCACCCCTGCGGGCATGCAAGAAGCGCTGAAGCCAGGTGCTGCGATGCAACTGCCCACGCACTTCGCGGCGTTCGAGCAGCTGATGCAGGACCTGGACAACCTGCCGGCTTTCGTCTCCAGCCTTCGGCTGCATGCTGCGGCGTGCATCTCCCGGCGTTTGTCCGACCTCAAGAGCCAAGCGGGCACGTTTGGTTTTGCCGAGATGCTGACCAGGCTCGACAACGCGTTGAATGCCGACATCAACGGCGCCAATGCCGAACGCCTGCGCGCGCGGATTTTGAGCCAGTACCCGGTGGCGCTGGTCGACGAGTTCCAGGATACATCGCCGGTGCAGTCGCGCATCTTTGACCGCCTGTACCGCATCAGTAGCAACGACCCGGCCACCGCTTTGCTGTTGATCGGCGACCCCAAGCAGTCGATCTACGGCTTTCGCGGCGCAGACATCTACAGCTATCTCACCGCGCGGCGTGCGACCGCGGGGCGCCACTATGTGCTCGGCACCAACCATCGCTCGACGGTGGCCCTGGTCACTGCGGTGAATCACCTGTTTGCCGGGGCCGAGGCACGTGACGGCGAGGCGGTCTTCATGTTCCGCACCGGAGGCGCTGCGGCCGCTGCTGCGGCTGGCGGTGTTGTTGAATGGCACGGCGGCGACAACCCGCTTCCCTTTGTGCCCGTCAACGCGAAAGGCCGGGCCGAATCGTTTGACACGTCGGCCGGGCCATCCCCGGCGTTGACCCTGAGTCTCGATGCCCGCTTGCTCGACACGCAGACCAGCATGCGCGAGTTTGCCGCCCGCTGCGCCGAGCGCATCGTGACGTTGCTGAACGATCCGGACGCGGGCTTCCAGCATCCGAGGGACGGGTTCAGCCAACTACGGCCCGCCGACATCGCTGTGTTGGTGCGTACCGGCAAGGAAGCGGCCGCCGTGCGGCGCGAGTTGCGGCGCAGGCGTGTAGCTGTCGAATCCCGGACGATCATATTGACTCGAGGAGGTACCCGCTGTTCA
>CBFHAS010000153.1:0-9222 GCA_965653625.1 uncultured Burkholderiaceae bacterium
CGGGATGTAGAGAACCGCCGCGCCGCCCATTGAGGTTTCCGTAAGTCACGACACTGTCCGATCCGTTCGCACTGAGCCTGTCGAAGTGCCTGCATCGGGTGCGCGCTGGCTTCGACAAGCTCAGCCCGAACGGGATGTAGAGAACCGCAGGGGTATGTCGAGAGTTCAGAAAAGCTCAATAGTGGCCCGGACTCCTGCACGCATCAGGCTTGCGCCGGCACCCCGCCACGACCTGACGGATGCTGCAGCGCTTCGGCCAGCGTGTGCACCACGCGTTCCGGATCGATGGGCTTGGGCACGTGTGCGTCAAAGCCCGCCTTCAGTGCGCGCATGCGGTCCTCGACGTGCGAGAACGCGGTCAGGGCGAGCGCCACAATGTGCGGTCGGTGCTCGCCGCCCTCGAGCCCCCGGACGCGGCGGATGAACGCGTAGCCGTCCTCGCCCGGCATGGCGATATCGGAGATCAGGGCATCAGGCTGCTCCTGCGGTGGCGTGTGCGAGAGGTAGTCGTAAGCCGCGGCGGCGCAGTCGAAGCTTTGCAGCTCGGCCTGTGCGCTGCGCAGGATCAGGCTCAGGGCCTCGCGGCCATCCGCATCGTCCTCCACGATCACGATGCGCTTGCCGGCCAACGGCGAGCGGCCCGCCCCGGCGCCTTCTTCTTGCGGACGCGATTCATCGATCAGCAGGTGCGGGGGCAACTCGATGGCGAAGACGGTGCCCTGCCCCGGGCCAGTGCTGGCGACACAGATGCGCCCGCCGTGCAACTCGATGAGTTGCTTTGCCAGCGACAACCCCAGCCCCAGGCCGCCGGCGCGCCGGGTGCTGGAACTGTCGCCCTGCTGGAAGGGCTCGAACACGAAAGGCAGCTGTGCCGGTTCGAGGCCCACGCCCGTGTCCTGGACCTCAATGGCCAGGCATTCGGCGCGGCGCTCGCTGCGCACGGTGACGATGCCGTCTTCGGGCGTGAACTTCACGGCGTTCGACAACAGTTTCAGCGCCGCCTGGCGCAAGCGATCGGGGTCGCCGCGCATGAATCGCACATTGGGGTCGTGCCTCACCTCCACCCGGATGCGCTTCTGCTCGGCCGACGGCAAGACGGCGTCGACCGCCTCGTCGATCACGCTGGCCAGCGGAATGCGCTGCAGGTCCAGCTCCAGCTTGCCGCAAATAATGCGGTGGGCGTCGAGCAGATCGTCCACCAGCTGGGTCTGCGCGTGGGTGTTGCGATCGATCACGTCGAGCGCCTTGGCCTGCAGGCCGTTCAAGGCACCACCGTGCCGCAGCACATAGGTCCATCCGCGGATGGCGTTGAGTGGGGAGCGCAGCTCGTGCGTCACCAGCGCCAGAAACTCATCCTTGGCGTGCGCGGCCGCTTCTGCTTCAGCGCGCGCGTCGCGTTCGCGGTCCAGCAGCTCTGCCGTGGCGATCTCCTGCTGCTTGCGATCCGTCACGTCTTCCGCGATGCCGCCGATGCGCCAAGTGCGGCCGGCCTCGTCACGCAAGTGGAAGCGGTGGTCGCGGATCCAGCGGATCTCGCCGAGGCGCGAAGTGATGCGGTATTCGCGCACCATCTCACCGTGCGCCGGGTCGTCGGCGAAGAAAGGCACAGGCAGGATCTTCGCGTCCTCCGCGAGGACAGCTCGGTTCCAGCGCGTGGGGTCGGCCAACAGGTGGTCGCCGCGCACGCCCCACAGCTGCTCGAACCGCGGACTCACGTACAGCAGCGTCTGTCCCGCCAGGTCGGCAAGCCAGAGCACGTCTTCGCTGCTCTCGGCAAAGCGGTGGAAGTGCGCTTCAACCGCGCCCGATGGCTCGCCGCCTGTCGTGCCTGCTCGCGACTGGGCGCCGCTGCGTGGGGAAGATCGTTGCCGCTTTGCGGTGAGATCCGAATCTCGGGAATCAGGGCTCATGTCGATTGTCCGGACGGCGCGCCCTCGGTACTCGCTGTCCGTGCTGCGCAAGCGGCATGCCCGGGATTTCCCACGTCATAGCGCCCCACCGCGGCTGCCAACAGCCCAATCTCCAGGCAGCAGGCAGGAATCGCTTACACCCTTGTGCAATTTCTTTCGCGGCCCGGAAGGCGGCACGCGGCGCGCCGCAAGGCGCTTTCCGTTGGGTAGGGTGCCATTCAAAGCTGGGCAGTTCCAGGCGCGTTACACCCGATCCCTGGCGGCGGCATGCCATTTGCCGTGGCGTGACCAGGCCCCTTGCGTGTTTGCGGTGGAGGCCGGTTTCCGTCAATCGACCTTTGAAAGGATCGCTTCCATGATCAACTTCATCGTCTGGCTGATAGTGGGTGGCCTGGTCGGCTGGATCGCCAGCATGATCATGCGCACCGATGCGCAGCAAGGTGTCCTCCTGAACGTGGTGGTCGGCATCATCGGCGCGGCCGTCGCCGGCTGGCTGATCTCTCCGCTGCTGGGCATTCCGAGCATCAACCAACAGTTCAGCATCGGCTCCTTCGTGGTCTCGCTGCTCGGGGCCATCGTGCTGCTGGGCATCGTCAATCTCTTCCGCCGCGGTAGGGTCCGCTAAAAAGCGCACCGGAAGCGGCACACTAGCCCCCTCGCCCCGTCTGGCATTGCCCGGTCGGGCGAGCGGCCCGCAACGCCCGCGCCCAGGCGTGGGACGGCGGATTGTGCATTTCGATTCCCCACGGAGGCTGACTCATGGATACCAACACCTCGATGACGGACACCGCTGACGCATTCGCCGCAGACCGCAGCGAAACAGCACAAGCGGTAGCCGACCGGGCGTTGAACGCGGTGGACCGCGCCGCCCAGACCGCTCACGATGCCATCGACCGACTGGCCGCGAAGGCTGGGCCCATGGTGGAGCGCCTGCGCGGCACGGCCAACACCACGGGTGACTCGCTTCGCGCACGAGCCGACCAGTTGGGCGAACTTCAGGAGCAGTGGCTCGACTCGACGCGCAGCTACGTCCGCGAGAACCCGCTCACCGCATTGGGCATCGCGGTACTGGCGGGGGTGGTGCTCAGCAAGCTCTCTTCGTCGCGCGATTGACGGCCCGGGCAATGTGCCCATGAAAAAGCCCGCCGGACACGGCGGGCTTTTTTCCGCCACCAGCCGATCAGTCGAGGTTCTCGTCCTCAGGCGATGAGGCGGGGCCGCCCTGGCTGCTGCGCTGACCGCCCTGCGCCGAGCCGCGTTCGGAACCCTTGCTCCCGCTCTCCATGCCGGAGACGGTGCTCTGGTGACGCT
The DNA here is from genome assembly GCA_965653625.1 of uncultured Burkholderiaceae bacterium. Lineage (GTDB taxonomy): Bacteria > Pseudomonadota > Gammaproteobacteria > Burkholderiales > Burkholderiaceae_C > Albitalea. Next base: position 3,222 of record CBFHAS010000153.1, read on the forward strand.
GGGTGCCCTTCGCGCTGTCCTCGCGGCTCGAGGAGCTCGCCTGGCCACGCTCGCTCTGCTTGCCCTGTCCGGCCTGCGGTTGCTGTTCCTTCTGCTGCGGGTTGCTCGGGTTCTGCCGGTCCTTCTTCATGGTCGACACTCCTTCGAAGGTTTGAAAACGCGTGCTCATCCACGCGGGATCCGAGTGTGAGCAATGGGCATGCCCACACGTTACGAAGGGTGCGGCACCTGGTTTGCTGAATCAGAGGGCCACACAGGAGCGATCCCCATGACACGCAGCAGCATCCTGGGCGCCGATCGTGCCCCGCAGCAGGCCGAAGGCCGGGACGTGGAGGCACTGGGCCCCAGCGACACTTCCGACAGCGGCAGCGACATCCAGGGCGAAATCGATCTCGCGCCACCCACTGACCTGGACAACACCACCTTCGGCGCGGTGCAGACCGGTCTCCAAAGCGACAGTGACTCCGGTGGCACAGGCGAGCGGGGGGCCGCGCTGCCCGATGAGGAAGCCGACGAAGCGCGCGACATCCTGCCCGACTCGGTGCACACCCTGGCCCAGGAGGCGTTGGATTCCGAGGACGTGAGCGCCGAGGCCGAGCGCGAACTCGCCGACTTGGCCGACGGCGAGGACTTCGCCATGCCCGAAGACGAGGAAGACGAAGACCTGGAAGGCGATGAGGGCGCCGAGCGGCCCTGAGTTGACGCGATTAAACCCTGTCGCGCCGGCACGGCATGACGCTTGCCCTTTGACGAGAGCGGTACTCACCGCGCAGTTTCGCGGGGCGATCGGAATGCAATCCATCCTCAGCGGGCAAGACCTCGCGCAGGCGCTCCCGCAGCGGCGTGCCGTGTTCCTCGACAAGGACGGCACCCTGCTGGACGACGTGCCGCACAACATCGACCCAGCACGCGTGAGGTTCACACCCCACGCCATGGAAGGCTTGCGCCTGCTGGCCGCCGAGGGCTTTGTGCTGGTCGTGGTAACCAACCAACCGGGGCTCGCCAGCGGCCTGTTCACACGCGCCGAGCTCAAGCGGCTGCAGGATGCGCTGGCCGCCATGATGCGGGCCGAAGGCGTGCAGCTCACCGACTTCTATGCCTGCCCGCATGCCGCCGGACCTGCAGGGCCGGTGCCCAGCTGCCTGTGCCGCAAGCCTGCGCCGGGGCTGCTGCGGCAGGCGGCACGAGCGCATCGCATCGATCTCGCCGCTTCATGGATGGTGGGCGACATCCTCGACGACGTGGAAGCCGGCCGGCGCGCCGGCTGCCGCACGGTGATGCTCGACGTGGGCCACGAGACGGTGTGGCGTCTCTCGCCGCTGCGCACCCCGCATGCCATGGCCACGGATCTGCTCGACGCGGCCCGCACCATCATTGCGGCCGGGCGGGACATGCAGTCGCGCACTGAGCCCGAAACGGCGGCAGCGCCGTGAACGCCCCCCTGCCCTGGACACACCCATGAGCGTCGTGACGCATCGCAGCGACGGCCACGCCGCACACCGGCTTTGGCAGGACGCGCGCAAGGTGCTGGTGGTCCGGCTCGACAACCTCGGCGATCTGCTGATGACCACGCCCGCCATTGCCGCGATCCGCCACGCCAGCGAGGCCGTCCACATCACGCTGCTGGGCTCCACATCCGGAGCGGCGGCACTGCGCCACATCCCCGTGCTCGACGACGTGCTCGTGTACGACGCGCCGTGGAGCAAGGGCTTGGGCAACGAGCGCAGCATCCTTGCAGACCGGCACATGGTCGATGAGCTGGCCCGGCGCCGGTTCGACGCGGCCGTAATCTTCACGGTATGCACGCAAAGCGCACTGCCGGCCGCGCTGCTGTGCCGGCTGGCCGGCATCCCGCTGCGGCTTGCACACAGCCGCGAGAACCCGTACGAATTGCTCACGCACTGGGTACCGGACACGGAGGTCTGCGCCACCGGCATGCGCCACGAAGTGAAGCGGCAGCTCGATCTGGTGGGCTCGGTGGGTTTCCACGCCTGCGACGAGCGCATGCAGTTCCGCTATCCCGTGAGCGATGTGCTCGCCATGCGGCGCAAGTTCGTGCAGGCCGGTGGCGACCTGCTGCGCCCCTACGTGGTGGTGCATCCGGGCGCCACGGCAGCCTCGCGCCGCTATCCGGCCGAGCGATTCGGCGTGGCCGCGCAGGCCATCGTCGACGAAGCCGGCTGCCAGGTCGTTTTCACCGGCGGCCTTGACGAGGCAGAGGCCATTACGCAGGCGCAGTCACGCATGGACAACGCCGGCGTGTCACTCGCCGGGCAGCTCTCGCTGGGCGAACTGGCGGCCCTGATCGCCGGTGCGCAGGTGATCGTGTGCAACAACAGTGGGCCCGTGCACATTGCAGCGGCGGTGGGAACGCCGGTGGCCGTGCTGTATGCGTTGACCAATCCGCAGCACACGCCCTGGCGCGTGCCCTCTCGGGTGTTGTTCCACGATGTGCCGTGCCGCCACTGCCTGAAGAGCGTATGCCCCGAAGGGCATCACGCCTGCCTGGAGCGCGTCGACCCCGGCGAGGTGGCACGTGCGGCGCTGGACCTCTATAGGCCCTTGCCCGGCGTGCCGCTCAACCCCACCACCCATCGGCCGGTGGCTCCCGTGACGGCGTGGTGAGCGGCGCCGTGAGCCAGGCGCCGGCCGCACCTTTCCTCGTACCGGACACACCCCGGGACGTGCCGCCCCGCCATGTGGGCGTGTTCCGTGCGCTGGTGCTGGGCGACATGCTATGCGGCGTGCCTGCGCTGCGCGCCTTGAGAAAAGGTTGGCCCCATGCGCGCCTCACGCTCATCGGCCTGCCGTGGGCGCGCGAGCTGGCATCGCGTCTGTGGATGGTGGACGACTTCATCGAGTTTCCCGGCTTCCCCGGCCTGCCCGAATCCAACCCCGACCTGCCGGCCCTGCCCGGCTTCCTGCAACGCATGCAGGACGAGCATTTCGATCTGCTGCTGCAGATGCACGGCAGCGGTCACCTCACCAATTCGCTGTTGGCCGCCTGCGGTGCGCGGCATGTGGCGGGCTTCTTCGGGCCGGGGACCTATGTTCCCGAACCGGCGCTTTTCACGCCCTGGCCGGCGGGTCACGAGATCGAACGCCTGCTCGCACTGGTCGATGCGCTGGGGCTGCCCCGCAGCGGCACGGCACTCGAGTTTCCGCTGCGTGATGCAGACCTCATCGAGCTGGCGCGCTTGTGGCCGGCAGCCTATGGCGATACCCCGTACGTGTGCGTGCACCCCGGCGCCCAGCTGGCCTCGCGCCGCTGGCCAGCCGAACGCTTCGCCGCGGTGGCCGATGCGCTGGCCGGGCGCGGGCTGGCCGTCGTGCTCACCGGCACGGCCGCCGAGAAGGCGCTCGTGGCCCAGGTCCAGCAGGCCATGCACCGGCCCGCTGTGAACCTGGCAGGCGGCACCACGCTGTGGACGCTGGGCGCACTGGTTGAGCGCGCGCGGCTGGTGGTATGCAACGACACCGGCATCTCGCATGTGGCCGCGGCGCTGCGCATACCGAGCGTCGTGGTGAGCGCGGGCGCCGACGTGGAACGCTGGGCGCCGATGGACCACTCTCGCCACACCGTGCTGTGGCAGCCCGTGCCATGCCGGCCATGCAGCTTCGAGCGCTGTCCTTACGGCCATGAATGTGCCACCGCCATCACGCCCGCAATGGTGCTCGAAGCCGCCGGGTGGGCCGTGTCGCGGGAGGTGGCCCATGCGTAAGAGGCTGCGCGTACTGACCTGGCATGTGCATGGCAACTACCTCTACTACCTCACGCAGGTGCCGCACGATTTCTTCCTCGTCATCGACGATGCCCGCAGCACCCACCACACCGGCCGCAGCGGCCGCCTGCCCTGGGGCGCCAACGTTCACGAGGCACACGCCGATGCCATCGCCGGCATGGCATTCGACGTAGTGCTCTACCAATCGCGCGCGGCGTGGGACGGGGAACGAGAGCGCATCCTGTCGCCCGCGCAGCAACGACTGCCGCGCATCTACCTGGAGCACGACCCGCCGCAGGAGCATCCGACGAACACGCGCCACTGGGTCGACGATCCACAGGCCCTGCTGGTGCATGTGACGCACTTCAATGCATTGATGTGGGACTCGGGCCGCACGCCATCGCGTGTGATCGAGCATGGCGTACGGCTGCTCGCCGAGGCGCGCTGGCACGGCGAGCGCCAATGCGGGCTGGTCGTGGTGAACCATCTCCACCGCCGCGGCCGGCGCCTGGGCGCCGACGTCTACGAAACTGTTCGCCAGCGTGTGCCGCTTGCGCTGGTGGGCATGGGTGCCGAGGGCGTGCCCGGTGGAGCGGGCGAGGTGCCACAGGAAGCGCTGCCTGGCGTGATGGCCGAGTACCGCTTCTTCTTCAACCCGATCCGCTATACGTCGTTGGGGCTGTCCATTGTCGAGGCCATGATGGTCGGCATGCCCGTCGTCGGCCTGGCCACCACTGAGCTGCCCTCGGTCATTCACGACGGCGAGAACGGCTTGGTGGACACGCGCATCGATCATCTGGTGGAGGGCATGCTGCGATTGCTACGCGACCCGGCCGAAGCCCGTCGCATGGGCGAGGCCGCACGCCGCACGGCCGAGGAGCGCTTCGGCATCGCGCGCTTCGTGGCCGACTGGGCGGACGCGTTGCACTTGGTGACCATGTGAAGCCGGCGCCGGCCCTCACCGGGTACGTGGCTTGCCGCCGAGATGGCTCGGTCACGGGCAGCGGCAGTGCTGTTGCGCGGTCTGCCCGTGGGTTCTGTCCCTGTTGGAGGATTTCCATGTCATCTCATGCACCCCGCATCCTGATCTCCGGCCTCGCCGCCTTGTTGCTAGGCGGTACCGCTGTCGCGCAATACAGCGGCGCGGCGGGCAGCACAGGCACCGCAGGCTCCACTTCACGTGATGCCTCTGACAAAGGCGCCGCCACAGCAACCGGGAAGAGCGACACCGCTCGTACAGCCAAGCTGGCGCGCTCTGACGAGTCCTTCCTCAAGCAGGCGGCGCAGAACGGTCTGGCTGAAGTTGAAAGCAGCAAGCTGGCGTTGACCAAGGCGCAGAACGCGCAAGTGAAGAGCTTCGCGCAGCAGATGGTCGACGACCACACCAGGGCCCACGAGGATCTGAAGGCATTGGCCCAATCCAAAGGGGTGGAAGTGCCCACCGAGCCCTCGATCGCGCAGCGCGCGAAGATGAAGCTGCTGGAGAACGCTGATGCCGAAAACTTCGACCGGCGCTATACCGAGCAGATGGGCGTGGAGGCGCACAAGGACACGGTGAAGATGTTCCAGAAGGCGTCCACGGAATCACGCGATGCCGACGTGAAGGCTTTCGCCTCCAAGACCCTGCCCAAGTTGCAGGAGCACCTGAAGATGGCGCAGGACCTGAAGGCCGTCACCGACAAGGACGGCAGCGCCAGCGCGAGCGGCACGCGAAAGCAGCAATAACGTCGCACCGAGCGGGCGGCGGCCCGCCCCGAACGGCCCGCCGCGCGCCCCGTCCCGGTTGGGAGACATAGGCCAGGAGGCTTGGAGGGCACAGCCATGCGCTGCGAAAGCGCAGACCGGCGGCCGAAGAGAAAGTCGTGCAGCAGCACGAATAGTCAGCTCGCACGCGTTCGGGGCCGGCTCGGCCTTCTTTGATTCCGTGTGCGCATGTCGCTTCGCGGACCGCCGGGGGCCTCAGAATGCAGGCCCTTCTTCAGGGTATGCCTCGCACGCCATCGAGCGGGCAGCTTTCGGCGAGCCGGAAGCTGCACTCATGTCGTCGGCTGCGCCTGGAGAACTCGCTGACATGACCAACAACGCGCCCATCCGACGTTCCGCCGCATGGGCCAGAAAATCGTGAGGAAGGCGTTTGCTGACGCCCTTGAGCACTCCAGGAGTGTTTCCCCTGAGCTCGACCCAGCAGGCAGTGTGGCTGGACCAGCTCTCGGCACCCAGCGCCCGATCTGTGGGAGCGCGCAATTGCCGAGGTGGTTCGACGCAACGATGCGCTGCGC
>CBFHAS010000154.1:0-8893 GCA_965653625.1 uncultured Burkholderiaceae bacterium
TGCGCTGCGCATCCGAGAAGTAGGCCGGCACGGTGATCACCGCCTCGGTGACCGGCTCGCCGAGATAGTCCTCGGCCGTCTTCTTCATCTTGCGCAGCACTTCGGCGCTGATCTGCGGCGGCGCAAGCTTCTCACCGTGCGCCTCCACCCATGCATCGCCGTTGTCGGCGGCGACGATCTTGTAGGGCATCAGGTCGATGTCCTTCTGCACTTCCTTCTCGGTGAACTTGCGTCCGATCAGGCGCTTGACGGCATAAAGGGTGTTCCTCGGGTTGGTGACGGCTTGGCGCTTGGCGGGCGCACCGACGAGGATCTCGCCGTCTTCCACGTAGGCCACGATCGACGGCGTGGTGCGGGCACCTTCGCTGTTCTCGATCACCTTCGTGGAATTGCCCTCCATGATGGCCACGCATGAGTTGGTGGTGCCGAGGTCGATGCCGATGATCTTTGCCATGGGGTTCTCCGGAATTTGGAAATCTGGTTGTCGTCGAGTTGTGGATAACCGGCCGCTTTTCAAGGGTTTGCGGCCGCTGGCATGTCTTACGTCTGCTTGGGTGCGGTAACCGTGATGAGGGCAGGGCGCAGCACGCGATCTGCGATCAGGTAACCCTTCTGCAATACCGAGACGACGGTGTTCGCGTCCTGATCGGCCGGCACCATGCTGATGGCCTGGTGCTGATGCGGATCGAAGCGGGTTCCGGCGGGCGGGTTGATCTCCAAGACCTTGTTCCGCTCCAGTGCAGCGCTCAGCTGGCGGAGCGTGGCTTGCACCCCTTCAAGGACCTGCTCGGTGGCTGCATCAGGGAGAGCCAGGGCGGCTTCCAGGCTGTCCTTTACCGGCAGCAGACTTTCGGCAAAGGACTCCACCGCGAACTTGCGTGCTTTGGCGACCTCATCCTCGGCGCGGCGTCGGGTGTTCTCCGACTCCGCCTTGGCGCGCAGGTAGGCATCGGCCATCTCGGCGTGCTTGGCTTCGAGTTCGTTGAGGCGCTGCTGCGCATCGAACCGGGTGTCATTGGCCGGCATTGTGGCGCCGGTGTCCTCAGCAGCGGCCGGCTGCGCCTGGTCGCCGCTGGCCTGGGGGATGTCGTCCGGGGTGGTTTCCTTTGTCATGTCGGTACTCGTTTGCACAGCGGGCGATATAGGGTCGGCCGTCCCTGGTTCAAGGGTTCGCCGGAAATTTCTGTCGCATCAATCGTAGATGGGTGCCAGAGGCCGGCAATTCAACATCTCCCTTTCCCGGGTCCGCCGGCTCCTGGGCAACATCGCCGTGATGCTGGCCGCTCTGGGGGTACGAGTGCCAACGGGCATTCCTGCCGCTTTAGTCCTCGGCGGTTGCGCTCCAGCGGTTCCAGTCGGCGAGCTTGCGACGGTCGCGTTTCGTTGGGCGCCCCTGCTCGATACCGTTCGCCGGCTCGGCGGCGAAGCGGCGCTCCTGCGCTTGGCGCTCGCGGTCAGCCAAGCTCTCCGGCGTTTCCTGGTAGAGCTGCTGCGCCACCGGTGCCGGTCCGCGCACATCGCTCAAGCTACGCACCACCAACGTGCGGACGACGCCCTCGCGGCGAACCTCAACCTTGTCCGTGACACGCAGCGACCGGGCGGGCTTGGCAGGCTGCCCATTGACCTGCACGCGCCCTTTGCCAATCTCGTCTGCGGCCAAGCTGCGCGTCTTGTAGAAGCGCGCAGCCCACAACCATTTGTCGAGCCTGACCTCGTCCATCGTGCCTATCGCCGTCCTCTCAAGTCCATCGTGCCCTCAGCGAGCAGCTCCCATGCCCAGCGCGCGATCCCGTTGCTGCGCCCGCTCGGCCGGGTCTTCCGCGGCCGTTGGCCAGCCCTGGAGGTGTCGAATGGCAATCTCGCTCAGTGCCACGATCCATTCATGCCGGGCGTTCAGGCAGGAGATGTAGTGGAACTCGCGCCCGCCCGCCGCCATGAATGCGTGGCGTGCCTCCTGGTCGATCTCTTCCAGGGTCTCAAGACAATCGGCGGTGAAGCCGGGACACAACACATCGACCCGGTGCACGCCCTCCCGGGCCAGCGCGACGAGGGTGGGCTCGGTGTAAGGCTTCAGCCACTCGGCGTGGCCGAAGCGACTCTGAAACGTGACGAGGACCTGTCCCGGCTTGAGGTCCAGCCGGGCGGTGAGCAGCCGTGCTGTCTTGAGGCACTCGCAGTGATACGGGTCGCCGAGGTCGAGCGTGCGGCGTGGAACGCCGTGAAAGCTGAGCACGAGTTTGTCCGGTCGGCCATGGACCATGGAGTGGTCCATGACACTGCGAGCCAGAGCTTCGATATAGCCGGGATCGTCGTGGTAGTGGTTCACGAAGCGCAGCTCAGGCAGCACGCGTTGCCGCAGCGCCCAGCGACCCACTGCATCGATCACGCTCGCAGTGGTGCTGCTCGCGTACTGCGGGTACAGCGGCACGACGAGCACGCGCGTTGCGCCGGCAGCCTTCAGCTCGTCAAGCACCTTCGGAATGGCGGGCTGGCCGTAGCTCATGGCATAGCGCACGATCACGCGGCATCGGCGCTCGCCCAGATAGCCCTGGAGCATCAATGCCTGCTTGCGGGTCCACACCGCGAGCGGCGATCCGTCGGGCGTCCAGATGCTGGCGTACTTGCGGGCCGACTTGGCGGGCCGCACGCGCAGGACGATGCCGTGCAGGATGATCCACCAGACGAGGCGCGGGATCTCCACTACCCGCGGGTCGCCGAGGAACTCGGCGAGGTAGCGGCGCAGCGCGGATGCGGTGGGCGCCTCTGGCGTGCCCAGATTGCACAGCAAGATGGCCGTGCGCGGCGTGGCGCTGGTGCCCCCATGGGTGTGCTCGGGTTCGGGCGCGAAGCGCATCGGTGCAACAAGCGGTGGTGGCCGCTTCAGAAAGCGTGCGGCGACCGCTGCGGCTGTGTGTCGGCGAACCGCATCACCTCGAATCGCACGCTGGGCGCATTGGCCTCGGCAGGCGGGGAGCCCAGGCCGATCACTCCACTGCCGTGCAAGGTGCACGTTCCCCGACGCAGGCTCACCACCTCGGTATCGCCCGAAAAGCGGACGTAGGTGCCGTTGTAGCTGAGGTCGGTGAGCTGAAAGGCGCCGCCATGCCAGTCGATGCGAGCATGCAGCCGCGACACCCGCGAATCGTCGATGCAATAGGTGGCCTGCGGACTGCGCCCGAGCACCACCGGCAGGCTGTGGGGCGAATAGATACGATTAACGTCCTGCCACGTGAGGCGGATGCCCTCAGGCTCCGGAGCTCGCAGGATGTCGCCGTACGCGGTAGCCGCCGTGTCGCCCCACCGGTGCGTTTCGAGGAGGTGGACCACCACCGCCTCAACCCGGCCGCGCAGTTGCAGCTGACCCAGGCTTCGAAATCGCGAGCGGTCCACCACGTCCAGCTCATCGAGCACCGTAGAGGTCACCAGGGTTTCGTTGTCGCCGGCGTGATCGAGCAGTCGCGCGGCTACGTTTACCGCATCACCGAAGTAGTCACCGCCGACTTCCACCACCTCGCCGAGCGCCAGCCCGACCTGCAACTTGAGTGCCGGGCGGGGCGGAGTGTCGGGCGGTCGTGTACCGATGCGTTCCAGCGAATCGTGCATCTCGTCGGATGCCTGCACGGCGGATGCGGCTGAGGGGAACATTGCCATGAGACCATCGCCCAAGGTCTTGACGACCGTGCCCTCGCGGCTGGCCACGACCCGGGCGATTAGGGCCACGCTTTGAGTGACGACCGACGTAGCTTCCGTGTTGCCGAGTGTCTCGTACAGCGCCGTGCTGCCGCGGAGGTCAGCAAACATCACCGTGCGCCGGATGATCTGGGTCATGGGCCGGGAGTTTATCGCCTCGTGAAATCGGTCACGGAAAAAGAAAAGGCCCGGCTGGGCCGGGCTTTTTCGGGGATCGCGCGGAGTCTAGAGGTTGTCGAGGTAGGTGCGAAGCTTGTCAGACCGGCTGGGGTGTTTGAGCTTGCGGATCGCCTTGGCCTCGATCTGGCGGATACGCTCGCGGGTCACGTCGAACTGCTTGCCCACTTCCTCCAGTGTGTGGTCGGTACTCATTTCGATGCCGAAGCGCATGCGCAACACCTTGGCCTCGCGTGGGGTGAGGCTGTCGAGAATGTCCTTGACCACGTCGCGCAGACCGGCTTGCATAGCGGCATCCACCGGGGCCACGTTGTTCGTGTCCTCGATGAAGTCGCCCAAGTGCGAATCGTCGTCGTCCCCGATGGGCGTTTCCATGGAGATCGGCTCCTTGGCGATCTTCATGATCTTGCGAATCTTGTCCTCGGGAATTTCCATCTTCTCGGCAAGCGTCGGGGCATCGGGCTCAAAGCCGAACTCCTGCAGGTGCTGCCGCGAGATGCGGTTCATCTTGTTGATCGTCTCGATCATATGCACCGGGATCCGGATGGTGCGCGCCTGGTCGGCGATCGAGCGCGTGATCGCCTGGCGGATCCACCACGTGGCGTAGGTGGAGAACTTGTACCCACGGCGGTATTCGAACTTGTCGACAGCCTTCATCAGGCCGATGTTTCCTTCCTGGATGAGGTCGAGGAACTGCAGGCCGCGATTCGTGTATTTCTTTGCAATGGAGATGACCAACCGCAGGTTGGCCTCGATCATTTCCTTCTTGGCGTCGCGCGAGGCCTTTTCACCCTCGTTCATGCGGCGATTGATTTCCTTAAGATTTTCGAGGGGTACGACGGCGCGCGCCTGCTGGTCAGTCAGCTTCTTCTGCAGTTCCTGCACCGGAGGCAGGTTGCGCTGCAGAACTGCGCTGTAGGGCTTGCCAGACGCCACCTCCTTTTCCGCCCACTTCAAGTTCAGCGCGTTGGGCGGGAAGTGCTTGATGAAGTAGTCCTGAGGCATGCCGCACTTGTCGACGAGGATCTTGCGCAGTTCACGCTCGTAACGACGCACGTCGTCCACCTGCGATCGCAGGATGGCACACAGCCGCTCGATGGTCTTCACCGTGAAGCGGATGGTCATAAGTTCGGCGCTGATGGCGTGCTGAGCCTTGTTGTAGGAGGGCGACTGGTAGCCCTCCTTCTCGAAGGCACGGCGCATCTTCTCGAAGTTCACGCGCAAGCTCTCGAACTTTCCCAGCGCGGCGGACTTCAGCTCTTCGAGCTTCTTGGTCAGCGCCTTGCTCCCGCCTGCACCATCGTCGTCGTCTTCCTCGTCGAACTCGTCGAAGTCCTCTTCGGCCACATAGTCGTCGGCTTCGTCGTCGGACACGAAGCCGTCCACGACCTCGGAAATCTGCATCTCTGCGGCAGCGATTCTGTCGGCCATAGAGAGGATCTCGGCGATGGTGGTGGGCGAGGCCGAGATTGCCAGCATCATGGCCTGAAGGCCACCCTCGATGCGCTTGGCGATCTCGATCTCGCCTTCGCGCGTGAGCAGTTCGACGGTACCCATCTCGCGCATGTACATGCGCACCGGGTCCGTGGTTCGGCCGAACTCCGAATCCACCGTGGACAGTGCCGCTTCGGCAGCCTCTTCGGCCTCTTCCTCGGTGGCAGTCGTGGTGCCGCCGCCCGCGATGAGCAACGTGGCAGCGTCGGGCGCCTGCTCGTACACCGCGATGCCCATGTCATTGAGCATGGACACGATCGCCTCGAGGATCTCGTTATCGACGAGCTTCTCAGGCAGGTGGTCGTTGATTTCCTGGTGCGTCAGGAAACCACGCGTCTTGCCCATCTTGATGAGGGTCTTGAGCTCCTGGCGGCGCTTGGCGACCTCTTCTTCGGTGAGCGCGGTTTCGTCGAGACCGAACTCGCGCATGAGGGCACGCTCCTTGGCGCGCGACACTTTCATGCGCAGGGGCTTGGCCTTGGCCTTCGTCTCTTCAGCGTCATCGGCGACCTCGACAACCTCAGCTTCGGGTTCGCCCTCAAGGTCAGCTTCGACGTCGGTGAAGTCCTCGTCTTCGGCCCCAGCCTTCTTGCCCGTCTCATCCTTTGCCTTGCGGCCGCGCTTGCCCTTGACGTCTTCGGACGCCGCCTTGGCCGCCGCTTTCACAGAGGGCGAGGCGGCGGCCTTCTTCTTGTCTTCGATCTCGGTCTTCGCGCCCTTGGCGGGTGCGGCCTTGGCAGCCGGCTTGGCTGCGGCTTTGGCGGGGGCGCTCTTCTTCGCGGTCATGCAATTCCTCGGATATGGGTGGGCTTCACGGCCTCTGGCGGGCGCTTCGTGCGGCGTGGCCCGTGAAGGCCATTTGGGCGCGTCGGACGCTTCTGCAAGGGCAAGGCTGACGCCGGCCTTGAGCCTTCCGCACCCAAGGGGAAAGCGGCAGGCAAACGGCCAACATCTGACGAGGCAAGCTCACGTGAGCCCGTTGGTGGAGCAGCCCTTGCGGGAGATGGGTGGCCGTCACGTAGGGACCCTGGTTCGAAGGGTGGCCGGTGCCCGGAGGTGCTGCGCTCACTCTTGCCGCGCGTAACAAACCCTATATTATCGGCGATGAATACGTGTCCGTCAAAACATTGGCGTCAATGGGTTGCGGCGGGATGCTCAGCGAGCGGAGGGCTCGGGGGGCTTTGTCGACAAGGCCTTAAGACGCCTGCGCTCCTCGTGGAGTTCCTTTCCGCGCTGCTGCGCCAGCGCGGAAAGCGTGCCGGAATCGAACAGCAGCTTCAGTTCGTCTTCCACCGCCTGCAGGCGCAGCCTTTCCAGCACGATGGCCAAGTCGCGGGCAAGGTCCGCGTCGGGGTCTGGCGGCAGGAACTCCTTCACGCTCGCCACTACGGCGGTAGCCCCGAGGGGCTCGGCCTGCGCCTGCAGTTCCGCCAGCAGGGCCTCGCCGGCCAAGCTGCCGTGGTCATGAAGCGTGCGCTCAAGTAGGCCGAAAAGCGCCCCATAGGGCGGAGCCTGTCCGGCGAGGAGGTCATGAGAGTCGCCGTCCAGCGCCAGCCACATTTCGCTGCGTTGCACCAGGAGCCATAGCGCCCGGTCCAACAGGTTCGCTGCGCCTCGGCTGAGACGCTGTCGCGGTGTGGCCGGGCGTTTGCCCCCGGGCAGGCGCGGTCCGCGGTCCGCGGTGGCACCGCCAATTTGCCAAAGCGCCTGGAGATCGGGCACTTCTAGCCGACCCATCAATGCAAGCTCGCCAAGCACCTGGCGGCGGAGCGCGCCATCGGGCAGGGTCATCCAGAGAGGCTTGGCCGTGGCAAGCATGCGCGCGCGGCCCTCCGCGGAATCGAGCGCACAGTCCGCGGACACCGTGTCCATAAGCTGGCGTGACAGTGGTACTGCCTGCAGGACTGCCGTCTCGAAGGCTGCAGCGCCCTGTTCGCGAACGAACGAGTCCGGGTCATGTTCGGCGGGTAGAAACAGAAAGCGGATGCTGCGCGTGTCGCCGGCGTGAGGGAGTGCCGCTTCAAGCGCGCGGCTTGCGGCGCGCCGTCCGGCCGCATCTCCGTCGAAGCTGAAAACCACCGAATCGGTGAAACGGAAGAGCTTCTGCACATGCTCGGCTGTGCAGGCGGTACCCAGCGTCGCGACCGCGTTGGGGAAGCCATGCTGCGCCAGCGCAACCACGTCCATGTAGCCTTCCACGACCAGGGCGTAGCCCTTCTCTCGCAAGGCGGCTCGGGCCTCGTGCAGTCCGTACAGTTCGCGGCCCTTGACGAATACCGGTGTTTCGGGGGAGTTGAGGTACTTCGGCTCACCCTTGTCCAGCACCCGACCGCCGAAGCCGATGACCTCACCCTGCACCGAGCGGATAGGGAACATGACCCGGTCGCGGAAGCGGTCGTAGCGTCTGCGCTCGGACTCCTCGCCACTCGTGGCTTCCTGCACGATCACTAGACCCGCTTCTTCTAGCAGCGGATCGTCGTACCGCGCAAACACGCTTGCCAGGCCGCGCCAGCCTTCGGGCGCGTAGCCGATGCCGTAGCGCTTGGCGACTGCGCCGCTCAGCCCCCGGCCCTTGAGGTATGCGATGGCACGCGAACTCGCCTTGAGCTGAAGCCGATAGTGATCCGATGTCCGAGACAGCACGTCGGACAAGGTGGCCTGCCGTTCCCGCAAGTCGGCGGCACGCTCGCGCTCCTGGGGACTGCTGCGATCTTCGGGTACCGTCATCCCTGTCTGCTGCGCCAATTCGCCGACGGCATCCATGAAAGTCATGCCGCTGTGCTCCATCAGGAAGCGGATCGCGTCGCCGTGCGCTCCGCAGCCGAAGCAGTGATAGAACTGCTTGCTGGGCGCGACGGTGAAGCTGGGCGACTTCTCGGCATGGAAAGGGCACAGGCCGGCGAAGTTGGCACCGCTTCGGCGCAACTCGACATGGCGGCCGACCACCTCGACGATGTCGACCCGACCAAGGAGGTCCTGGATGAAGGCGGGCGGGATCACATGCGCAGTCTAGGAGTCTGTCGGACTTGAGTCCGAGCGATTCGAAATGGGTCCTGCCGGCGGTCTAGCGCAGGGTGCATGCCCCACCGCCGCAGTAGCCAAGCGGCGGCCACCGGCCCCGCCGTGTGACTTGCTGCAACGGCGATGGCAGCCATCGGCGAGATCCCGGCCGCAAGCCGAGCAGCCAGGAGCCGGGCGCAATGCCCGGCCACATGGAAAGGCCCGAGCGCAGCAATGCCGGCAAGGCCACGCCGGAGGGCAGCCACACAAGACCGGCGGGAAGCAGCGGCCATGTCAAATTGAGCCGTCCGAGCAGGTAATACACGAGCAACACGGCTGGCCACACGAACTCACAGCCATGGCGGCCGGCGAGAGGAGGGGCCGGGAAACGGCTAGATCTTGGGCGCGCACGAGGCAAGGGGCGGGGGATGCGGCGGCCAATGTAACCCCCGTCCTGTAGCAGCCATGATTGGGAACGCTAGGAGGCTGTCGGACTTGAGCCCAAGCGAGTCCGATTGATCGGTGCGACGCG
>CBFHAS010000155.1:0-8822 GCA_965653625.1 uncultured Burkholderiaceae bacterium
GTCATCACGAGCAGGCCGAGCGCCGAAAGCCGCGTCGCCAGGCCGAGCAAGATGAGCAGCGGCAGCGTGTGCTCGGCCAGCGTGGCGAGCAGCGCGGCCGTCTCGGGCGACAGCAGCGGCACCTTGTACTCGTCGCGGAACAGCGCCACGGCGGACTCCGACAAGCGCGGCCAGCCGAGTTCGAACGTGCCATTGACGATATCGATCGCGAAGCCTTCGACCTTGGTCTGCCCCGATTTCCAGAACACGGCCGCGATCGAAAAGCGCGCGACGAGCGCAATCAGCGAATGCGGGATGCGGGAGAACGCCCGGTTCACTGCGAGCACGATGCCGGCCACGCCGGTCGTGGCAGCGGGCGGGATTTTTGGCATAGAGGCGGTGGTCGTCATGACGAAAACTCCGGCGGATGGCGCCACGCGGTCAGCGCCGGGTGGCGGATGAGGATCGCAAGGCTCGCGGCAAGGTCGAACGGCGGCTCGGCCGCTGCTGCGGCGTCGGCGAAAGTGGCACCGTCCATCAGACGGCCGATGAACACCGCCGCGGCCAGCGGCACGCGCATCACGGCGGCGTCGTCGTCCTCCCGCAGCACCAGCGCGGCCTCGGGCGAGAACGGGTCGACCTGCTCGAGTTCGCCGTGGCCGTGGTGGGCGGCCCACAGCGACACGACGGCGTAGTCCGCTTGCACGAGTTGGGCCGAAGGGTGGAACTCGACATGCGACAGGGCCAGCGACATGGGGTCCGACAGCTGGGCGGCCATCTCGTCGCCCGCCAGCGCCGCTGTGTCGGCGGCGTGGTAGGCGCGCACTCGGGCGCGCTCGAGCCGGGCCATGTCCGCCAGGTACGGCAAGCCGGCCGCCGGGGCGAACGACCGGATGAAATCGGCGAAACCGTCGCCGTAGTCGCACAGCAGGGGCGACGCCGGCGGATGCTCGATGACGAACAGGCGGGCCATCGCGCTGAAGAATGGATCGCCGACGAGCTGCCGCGCCACCGGGAAGGTGTCGGCCAGCGCACCGACGAGCGAGGTCATGACGTTGTTGCGGTACACGCCGAAGCGCACATCCGGGTCGGAGCCGTTGTGCGCGCGCAGGCCCGACGGGCAGCCCTGTTGCGGATGCAGCAGCGCGCCAACGAACAACGATTCGCTCATGCCGTCACCTCCACGCGGCGAGCCACGGCCTCATCCAGCAGATGCTGCGCCTGCCGCGCCTCGGCCACCAACACCTCCAGCGACGGCACGTTGTTGTCCCGCTCGATCAAGGTCGGCACCGGGCCCAGGCGGTCCAGGACCTCGCGGTACAGCGTCCAGACCGCGTCGTCCACCGGTGATCCATGCGCATCGATCAACAGGCGGTCGCCGGCCGCGTCGCGGTCCTCCAGGAAGCCCGCGAGGTGCATCTCGCCGACGGCGTGCAGCGGCAGTGTGTCGATGTAGCGCCGCACATCGCGGCCATGATTCACCGCGCTGACGTAGGCGTTGTTGACGTCCAGCAGCAGCCCGCAGCCGGTGCGGCCAACCACCTCGCGCAGGAACGCCGCCTCGTCGATGGTCGATGCCTCGTACTCGACGTAAGTCGACGGATTCTCCAGCAGCATGCGGCGCCTCAGGCGCGCCTGCACCTGGTCGACGTGATCGCACACGCGCCGCAGCGTGCGCTCGTCGTACGGCAGCGGCAGCAGATCGTTGAAGAAGGTACCGCGGTGGCTTGACCAGGCCAGGTGCTCCGAGAACCAGGCTGGTTCGAAGCGCGACACCAGCGAGGCCAAGCGGTCCAGGTGTGCCACGTCCAGCGGGCCCTCCCCGCCGATCGACAGGCCCACGCCGTGGATCGATAGTGCATGGCGCTGCCGCACCTGCTCGAGATGCGCCAGGAACGGCCCGCCGCGAACCATGTAGTTCTCGGCGTGCACTTCGACGAAGTCGAGCACGGGTGGGCCGGCGAGCAACTGCGCCACGTGCTGCGACTTCAAGCCGATGCCGATCATTCAGCTCGCCCGCCTCAGGCCCTCTTCTCCTTGAACTCCTTGAGCTGGCCGTACCCGGTGGGCGAGGTCTTGGACGCGGTCTTCTCGCAGGTGCCCTTGGGAACCAGAAACCAGGCATTGCCCTGATAGTCGGTCTTTGATGTGCCGGCACACGTGGTGCCCGGCCCGGCGGCACAGTTGTTCTTGCCCTTCAGGGCGACGCCGAAGCATTTCTCGTTCATCTTCTTCATGGCCTCGTCGTCCTGCGCGGCGGCCGGCGTCGATGCCAGCGTCAATGCGGCGCCGAACGCCATGGCCAGCGCTGCGGCGGTGGACTCGGTCAGGTGGGTTTTCAACATCGTGATGCCTCCGAAAGAGGTGGATGAAAGATCGACGGAGCGTCATCGACCACTCCAATGGCGTATTCGCGGATCGTCCGTCGGCGGTTACCTCGGTGAAAATCCCTAGTCGCTCCGACGGCTCAGACCGTAACCAAATCGAAAGTCGCGACGAATGAGTGATGCCGCGTCCGGCAACGACTTCGAGTCCAGCCTGAAGCCGCTGTGGATGCGCGCGCAGGCGGGCGACGAGGCCGCGTACCGCGAGGCACTGATGCTCATCGCGTCGCGTCTGCGCGGCTTCTTCGCCCGTCGCCTTCAGTCGCTGCCGGACGAAGTGGAAGACTTGGTGCAGGAAACCCTGATCGCGCTGCACCTGCAGCGCGGCACTTACGACCCGGCGCTGCCGGTCAGCAGTTGGCTGTACGCGATCGCGCGGCACAAGCTCGTGGACCTGTGGCGCCGCCGCGGCCGTGCCGAAACGCTGCTCCAGCCCCTGGACGAACTCGACGAGAACCAGATGCCGGCGGCGCCCGAGGAGCAGCCTGCGCGGCGCGATCTGCTGGTGCTGCTCGAGTCCCTGCCTGCGGCGCAAAAACGTGCGATCGCGCTAACGAAGATCGAAGGGCTGTCAGTGGCCGAAGCGTCGCTGCGTTGCGGTGTCTCGGTGTCGGCATTGAAGGTACAGGTGCACCGCGGGCTCAAGCGCTTGACGCTGCTGGCCCGGAGTGGTTCATGAAGACGAGCGATCTCATCGTTGCCCTGAGCGCCGGGGCGGGTTCGGCACCACGCGCCGTGGCGGCGCGGCGGCTGGTGCCGGCGGCCGTTCTCGCGCTGGCACTGGCGGCCGCGGCGGCGATGATCGTCATCGGCCCGGCACCTGCGGAAATGATCAGTGGGGTGGCGCTGTGGACCAAGCTCGCCTACGCAGGCTCGCTGGCGTTGTCGGCGGGATGGCTGACGGCGCATCTCGCGCGGCCGGCATCGCCCATCCGCGCGCCGCGCCGCCTCGTCGTGGCCGTGGTCGTCTTGATGGCCGTGCTCGGCGCGGCGTCGCTGCTTGCAACGCCGGCAGGCGAAAGGGTCGTGCATGTGCTCGGGCACTCGGCGCTGCAATGTCCCTGGATCGTGCTGGCGCTGTCGCTGCCGGCGCTCTTCGCGTCGCTGTGGGCGTTGCGGGGCCTGGCCCCGACGCAGCCTCTTGCCGCGGGCCTGGCGGCGGGGCTGTTTGCCGGCGCCGTCGGCGCTCTCGCCTATGCGCTGGCGTGCCCGGAAGTCTCCCTCACGTTCGTCGCGCTCTGGTATTCGCTGGGCATCGCGCTCAGCGGAATGCTCGGCGCGCTGCTGGGGCCTCGCGTGCTGCGTTGGTGATGAAGCAGTAAACCCGGTCAGCGGCAGCGCTCGAAACGAGCTTCAGCCCCGGCACAACCATGGTCACAGCATGTGCGTGATGTCCGACGCAGGGGTCGGATAGGCGAACAGGGTCTGCCTCAGCGCATCGGCCTTCAGGCCGTGTCGCATGGCGAGCGCGAAAAGGTTGACCGTCTGTTCGGCGTGCGGGCCGACGAGATGCGCCCCCAGGATCGTGCCGTCGTTCTCGCCGACGAGCACCTTGAAGCCGTACGTCGGCTGCGCAGACTGGCGCGCCGTGAACCATTGCGAGGCTTCGCGGCTTTGCTTGCGGAACTTCAGACCCTGGTCGCGTGCCTCTTGCTCGGTCAGGCCGACTTTGGCCAGGGGCGGGATCGTGAACACGACGCTCGGCACGCCGCGGTAGTCTGGATCGTGACGGCGTCCCTCGAGCAGGCTCGCAGCCACGGCCCTCGCATCATGGCTCGACACAGGCGTCAACGGAGGGCCCGCCTGGGCGGCGTCGCCTGCGGCCCAGACAGCGGGGTTGGAGACACTTTGCAGTCCGTCGAGTTGCAGCCGCCCGTCCTTGACGGCAACGCCTCCTGCGTCGAGCGCGAGGCCATCGAGCGCGGGTACACGGCCCGCGGCGTGAACCACGAGATCCGCCTCGAACTCCACCATTCGATTTGCGGTGCGCGCCGCAACCCGCCAGCCGCGCGAACCGGCCTCGATGGCCTCGACGGCCGTGCCGGTGTGAACGTCGACGCCATGAGCCTCAAAGGCCCGCATCAGCCAGTCGACCACCTCGGCATCGAAACCCTTGAGCATGCGTGGCCCATGCTGGAGGATCGTGACGCTGGCGCCTGCGACCGCAGCGAGGTGCGAGAACTCGGCCGCGATGTAGCCGCCACCCACCAGAAGGATGCGTTGCGGAAGCGATTCGAGCTCCATGAAGCGCTCGCTGGTCACGAGATGCTCCTCGCCCGCGATGCCAAGCCTGGCCGGTTCGGCACCGCTCGCGATCAGGATGTGCTCGGCCTCGACCACCTCACCGTCGACATCGAGCGTGCGCGGCCCCGTGAACCGCGCGCGCCCGCGCAGACTTGCGATCCCTTTTTCATCGAACGCCTTTTGCATCCGTTCGGGGACGGGGTCCGTGAAGTCGCGCTTGAAGGCCATCAGCCGCGCCCAGTCGAGCCGGACGTCCCCGGCGACGCCCTTGTCGCGCTGACGCCTCGCCGCGTCCACCAAGGCGGCTGCGCCGATCAGAACCTTCTTCGGATCGCAGCCACGCAGGGCGCAGGTCCCACCGAAGGGGCGCGCATCGATCACCGCCACGCTCCAGCCGGCGTCCCGGACCTGCATTGCGGCCGTGGACGCCGCGGTGCCGGTGCCAATCACGGCCAGCTGGAAACGCCTCATCAGGCCGCTCGGTCGGAGCAAGGCTTGCGCAGCGCGACGTACGTGCCGGCCGTGACCGCGCCGAACAGCGCGTGCGCGAGCATGCTGACCCATTTGCGGGCCTCGGTGAACCAAGGAAACATCGCCGGCGCGACGCCCTCGTGCGGCATGAGGTGTGTTTGAGCATGTGCCATCGCAGTTACTCCTTCGTAGAAGGAGCCAGCAACCGGCATTCCCGTTCAACCGCCGGCATCACGCCGCCCATGAGCCATTGACGCAGGAAACGCAGGAACCTTACTGCGCCATCACGTGTTGGGCGTCGACATACACGCGGTGTCGAACCAGTCAGCCAGCGTCTGGCGGCGTGTCGCGGAAGAAAGGAAAGTCCTCGGTGGGCGTCCTCGTGGAGCGCACCAGCCGCCTGGTGCTGCTGGCACGCATGGAGCGCCACCGCCGAGGCGGCCCTCGCCGGCTTCGCCGTCAAGCTTAAGCGGCCTGCTGTGCCACAACCCCTTGCGCGGATGTCGCTGGCTGCCGCGTCAGCACCTCCGCGCCGACTGGCATGGAGCGCAACTCCACCTGAATTCCGAACTCCCGGGCGTGCTCCAGGAAGTCGTTCAATGTTTCCCGGATATCGTGATCAAGGAAGCGGCAGCGCGAGCCGTCGATGATGAGCGAATGTCCCGGCTTTACACATGACAGGTCCCGGCGCAGCGCCGCCTTGCTGAAGAAGGACACGTCCTTGCATAGCTGCAGCAGGTGGGCCGATCCGTGCGAGGTCAGCTTCAGCACATCGCGGGTGTTCGTCCGGATCACAAAGATCATGCTGCAGCCCAGGCCGACGAGAATGCCCACCAGCAGGTCGGTCGCCAGGATGGCGGCCACCGTTACGACGAAGGGTACGAATGCCTCCACGCCCTCTCGCCAAGTCGCGACGAAGATGGCGGGCTTGGCCAGCTTCACCCCGGTGTGCAGCAACACGGCGGCCAGCGCAGCGAGAGGGATCATGTGGAGCATCTCGGTCAGAAAAAGAAGGCTAACCATCAGCAGCACTCCGTGCAGCACCGCAGACAACCGCGTGCGGGCGCCGGCCTGAACGTTCGCCGACGTACGCACGATCACGGCAGTCAGCGGCAGCCCGCCAAGCAACCCGGACACCATGTTGCCGGCGCCCTGCGCCTGCAGCTCGCGATTCGGCGGAGCGGTGCGCTTCAGCGGATCCAGCCGGTCGGCCGCCTCCAGGCTCAGCAGGCTTTCCAGACTGGCGACCACGGCGAGCGAGATCGCGATTGCGTACAGCTCGGAGCGCCCCAGCGCGGACCAGTCCGGTGCCGGAAGCTGCGCCCACAGACTGCCGAGGCTGTCGATGCGGGGCAGCACAACACGCTGATGCCCGGCCAGCGCGGTGGTTGGGTCAGCGATCAGCGCGACAGCTTGATAGCTCACTCCCCACAGCACGGCGACCAACGGCCCGGGCAGCCGCCCGATGACGGGTAGGCGCCTTACAGCTGGCAACTCCCAGGCAAACAGTAAAGCCAACGCCCCTGCGGCCACCACCAGCGCGCTTTCCGTCACCGCTCCCAGCGCTTCCCGCACACCTTCCAGGCCCTCGCCATCACCGGGCAGGTGCTGTAGTGCGTGTTCGGTAGACGCGAAGCCAAAGGCGACGGGCAACTGCTTGATGATCAGCAGCAGGCCGATCGCCGCCAGCATGCCCTTGATGACAGAAGCAGGAAAACAGGCGCCCAGCTCTCCGGCGCGCGCATGGCCGAATACCCATTGCAGCGCCCCTGCGAGAACCACAGCAGGTAGGAAAGCCTCGAAGCTGCCCAGCGTCGAGATGCTGTCGATCACCATCACTACCAAGCCAGCGGCCGGCCCGCTGACGCTCAGCTGCGAGCCGGACAGCCAAGCGACCACCAGCCCGCCAACAATACCCGCGACGAGGCCAGACAGCAGCGGCACACCGCTGGCCAGCGCGATGCCCAGACACAGGGGCAGCGCGACAAGGAAGACGACGACCGCGGCGGGAACGTCGTGACGGAGGTGGGCAAAGAGGCCCGGAGTGCCGGGAGCGGAACTCGTCCTGTCCATGAGAGAACTTTCCGGTGCTGAGAACGGGATCACGTTCGGGGCAGGCAGCCACAGGCCCCCGGCCCGCCGCGGACGGAATTCAGGCGGCGAGCGCCGGCTGTTCGGGGCTGAGTGTCAGTACCTCCGCAAGGCGGCCATCACGTAGTCCATAGACCCAGCCATGCAGTTGCAGCGGCTGACCGCGCGCCCATGCCTCCCGCACGGTCTTCGTGGCCGCAAGCGTATGCACCTGCTCGGAGACGTTCACCGTGACGAGGCGGTCAACCCGGGCGGCAATGGCCGCCTCGTCGCCAGCCTCGGCCGGTCGCCCATCCACCTCATGGCGGCGCCGGCGGTACAGTGCCCGCAGAGGCGCGATGTGCCTTCCTAAGTAGTCCCCCTCGGCCGACGGCGCATCGTCGCTGTCCCCGGCCGATAGCAGTGCCGCCCGCACGCCGCCGCACGCCTGGTGGCCACAAACAATGACATGGCTGACCTTCAGCACGTCTACGGCGTACTGGAGTGCGCTCATCACATTTGGATCGCTCGGGCTCACCAGGTTCGCAATGCTTCGGTGGACGAACAACTCGCCGGGCGAAGCGTTGGTGATGCATTCCGCCGGCACCCTGCTGTCGGCACATCCAATCCAAAACGCGCCGGGCTGCTGCCCGGTCGCCAACTGTCGGAAGAAAGTGGGATGGCGTCCAGTCATCTCCTCGGACCAGGCGCGATTCTGGAGGAGGAGGCGGGTGGTGAGGTCCATTACTTCAAGACGTCTGTTGGTGCGATGCAGCATTCTGCGTCTCGGGAGCGAGTGCGCAGGCAAGCCCCCTGACGGCGGGAGGGCATGAACAAAGACGCTTTGCCAGAAACAAACATGTGCTGGGGCTGCGCGAAGGCTCCACCGAGAGCACGCGAGTCGCGCGCTCGCTGCTGAGCTGGTCGAGCGCGGACTCGATGCCGACCGCGCGCGGCTGTGGATGATCGATGGCGGTAAGGCGCTGCGCCGCGCCATCGTCGATTGCTTCGGTGTGACCGCGCTCGTCCAGCCCTGCAGGAGCACAAGCGACGCAACGTGATCGAGCACCTGCCGGAGCTGCATGCCAGCGTGGGGCGCACGATGCGTCACGCCTGGGACAGCACCGACGCCGAGCTGGCCAAGACGCAGTTGCAGCACCTGGCCATGTCGTTGCAGTTCAAGCATCCTTGCGCTGCAGCAACCCTTCGCGAGGGGCTCGATGAGACACTGACCGTCCAGGCCCTGGGCATCACCAGCGCGCTGTACCGCACGCTGCGCACGACCAACCCGATCGAAAACTGACCTTGCCCCTGATAACTGACATCATGAGTTGGCTTGTTTGGGCAGAGCCGCAAGCCAGTTTTGCTCGAACTGCATCGGGCTGATGTAGGCCAGCGTCGAGTGCGGCCGGGTACTGTTGTACCCGAGCAGCCAGGCAATGGTCTCGTCCATTGCCTGGCGTCGAGTTTCGAATCGTTGCCCGTGCAGCCGCTCCACTTTCAGCGACCCGAACAACGTCTCGCTGCAGGCGTTGTCCCAACAGTTGCCGCGCCTGCTCATGGAACTGGTGATGCCGTACTCCTTCAAGATATCGACGCCATGTGGGTCGTCTCGTGCCAGACGTGGCGTTCGGGCTGGTCGGGGTACACGCGCCTCAGCGTAGCGGCAATCTG
>CBFHAS010000156.1:0-8797 GCA_965653625.1 uncultured Burkholderiaceae bacterium
TGCCATGAACAGCGGGTACCTCCTCGAGTCAATATGATCGTCCGGGATTCGACACCTAGACGCAATATACGCAGCTCACGCAGCGTGCCGCTGCGCCCACTGGCGCAGACGCGGGAACTGCACGACGGTCGCCGACATTGCAAGTAGCGAGACGGCCTTCGGCATCTCTGGATCGCCGGGTGCATCTTCCAAGACAACCACGCGCGCACCACTGTCCGCACCCGCGTTCTTCAGGTCAGTCATCTTTCCAAAGCCTGAATACACGTTCGTCCAGTTCACTCGTTCATCCTCTGCAGCGACGGGCTGCAAGTACATCAACTCGGCCTTGCCCTGAATGGCGAGCGGCACCTCTAGTTGATGACCACTGGCACCGGTAACCTGCACTTCGCGCAGCAGCCGTTCGCCCAGCTCGGCCTCCAGGATGTCTCCTACGACCTTTGTGAAAGACTCGGCACGGACACGGGGTGCCCACGCGGTCTCAAAGTGGCCGACGGCTAGCGCGGCGTTCAGCACAGCCACAACGCCTTCATGCACCTGTGAGTCGTCAACGATCGTCGAAATGACGCCACCGCGTGAAATGCTTACGTCGCTTGCAGCGCGCCGCACGGCATCTATTCGTCGGTCACTGATCTTGATTCCCATCGCCGACGCGTGCATGAGCGCTTCCGCGTTGTCGGTCACGTGGACGCGATTGCCGCGCTTCTCGATATAGATGCCGATGTGCTCCCCGTCCGCGCCGTAGGAAAACGGCGACCAAATGCGGAGCGTTTCGGCGTCGAGGCTCATGCACTGGAAACCGATGTTGGAGAGTAGGGACTGGCAGTTCATAAACCCAACTCTTGCTGTCCGTTGTTGATGGCCTTGTCGGGGTGTACGAATGGCGCGTGGGCGATGCCAGCGCGGACTAGGAACGCCTTCCACGCCGTCGGCCCGTCGGCCGGGCTCAGCTCGAACGGCTCAGCGTAACCATACCCCTCTTCGGACCACGTGTGCTCGTGGTTACCGCGAATGGATAGATGGTGGTGCGAGCGACCTTGGCCAACCTTGTTCGTGTGGTACGTGAGCGGCTGCACGTCGATGGCGTAGATGCGACCGCCACCTTGCAGAAGCCCGAAAGTCCAGTTCTCGGGCTTCGCCCCCTCCTTACGCTTCCACTGGCACACGACGAGCAAACCTTCAGGTATCTCAGTCGGGTCGTCCTCGAACTCCAGCGCCGAGCGGTACTCGTACCAAATCGGCTCCGTATGATTGAGCTTCTTTGCCCACGCCATAGGTGCGACCAGTTGCTTCTTTCGAGCGATTACCTTCTGCGCGTCGGCGACTGTGATCAAGCCGGGTGCCTCCCAGGCGACATCGTAGCGCGAGCAGCGTGGCCTCTGGCACGGCCGCCAGAGCACAGACGACATGCTTACGGTGCCCACACAAAGCAACGTGAACACTCGGTGAACCAGTGTGCCGGTTCTACCGGCACAACGTGGCGCGGAAGTCCTTGCCCGATATCACCTACCGAACGAGCGAGAGGTGGTGGCGCGCCGAGTGCTGAAGCCGCACTTTCTATGCTTACCCGGTGTGGTGCGTGATGGCCCTGGGATCGCTTGCGCGATGGCCAGCAGGTTCGACCGCATCGTGTCGGCCGCACTCGTTCAGGACGAGTTCGCCTGCGCCCTGTGGCCCATTTCACTGCGGCGTTGAAGGGCGTTCAGGCGCTGTGATCTTCAACGTCACGCGAAGCGGAAATTGCCCTGGACGAGGTCATCGACGCAGCACGTCGAGCCATTCGCGTTGCGCCCGCGTCAACGCCGTGTCCGGCGTCAGCAGCGCCGTGGCGAGTGAAGCGCGGATCTCGGGCTCGGGTGTCGGCATCGGCCCGCGCAGTAACGCTTCGAGCACGCGCCGCGCGGCGGCCAGCGTGTGGTTGTAGCGTTCGAAGATTCCCGCCACGCTCACGTGCTGAGAAGAGTCGTCCAACCAGCAGTCGTAGTCGGTCACAAGCCCCACGCTCGCATACGCCATCTGCGCCTCGCGGGCCAGGAACACCTCGGGCACGCTCGTCATGCCGACCAGATGGCAGCCCGCCTCGCGCAGGAAATGGCTCTCGGCTTGCGTGCCCAGCCGTGGCCCCTCGACGCAGGCGTAGGTCAACCCGTGATGCAGGACCACGCCGGCACGATCACCGGCGGCCTGCACAGCATCCACCAGTGCGGCGCTGACCGGCTGGGCTGTCGACACATGCGCTGCCACGCCGCCGCCGAAGAAGGTGTGGTGGCGCGACCCGCGCGTCCAGTCGAAGTACTGCTGCGGCATGGCCAACGTTCCCGGCGCCACGTTGAGCACCAGGCTGCCCACCGCCGAGAAGCCGAGCACCATCGTGGCGCCGGCGCGCTTGAGCGCGAAGACGTTGGCGCGGTAGTTCACTTCATGCGGCAGCAGCCGGTGGCCGGCACCATGCCGGGGCAGGAACAGCACGGCCTTGCCGTGCAGACGACCCTTCAGGATTTCGCCGGACGGAGCGCCGAAGGGCGTGTCCCCCGCGATGCGTTCCTCGACATCGAGCCCGTCCAGATCGTAAAGACAGGTGCCTCCGATGATGGCGAGCATTGACTCATTACTCCTCTATGCGAACGGTTTCGTGCACGCGGTACGACCAGCCGAGGACGCGGTTGAAATGCGACGCGTGGCGGGCATCGCTGCCTGCCAGCCACTGACGCAGGAAGCGGGCCAGCCATGGGCTCGCGGGCTAGCTCGGCATGTTGAGCGTGCTCATCGGCCCGCGCTTGCTGCGCTGGTGACGGTGCGTCTGGGCCCAAGTTCCGCAAACCACCCCCGGCGCCTCAGGAACCCCTTCTCGGCCTCGAGCACAAGCAGCAGCCCCACGCCGCAGCCCAGCACCAGCGCGGCGTCCGCCATGCCCAGCGGGCGGCTGTCGAACAGGCGCTGCATCACCGGCGCGTAAGTGAACAGCAACTGCGCCGCCGTCACCCCGCCCACCGCCGCCAGCACGGCGCGCGTGCCCAGCACCCCGCGCAACGTGATCGATCGCGTACCGAGATAGCGCACGTTGAAGAGGTAGAAGATCTCCAGCACGACCAGCGTGCAGACCACGATGGTGCGCGCCGTCTCCAGGTCACGCCCCCGCTCCAGCGCGAAGAAGAACATGCCCAGCGTGATCGCCGTGAACAGCAGCGACACCAGCGCCACCCGCCACAGCAGGAAGGGCGACAACAGCGGCGCGGCGGGCGCGCGCGGCGGACGCTGCATCACGCCGGGCTCCGGGGGCTCGAAGGCAAGCGCGAGACCGAGCGTGACGGCGGTAACGAGGTTGATCCACAGAATTTGCGCCGCCGTCATGGGCAGCACGAAGCCGAACACGATGGCGGCCATCACACCCATCACCTCGCCGCCATTGGTGGGCAACGTCCAGGCCACCACTTTTCGGATGTTGTCGTGCACCGTGCGACCTTCGTGCACGGCGTTCACGATGGAAGCGAAGTTGTCGTCGAGAAGCACCATTTCGGCCGCCTCCTTGGCTGCCTCCGTGCCCTTGATGCCCATGGCCACGCCCACATCGGCCTGCTTCAGCGAGGGGGCGTCGTTCACGCCGTCGCCCGTCATCGCCACGATGTCGCCGCCCGCCTGCAGCGCGCGCACGATGCGCAGCTTGTGCTCGGGGCTGGTGCGCGCGAACACCGCCGCCTGGTGCACCAGCCGGCGCAGCGACTCCTCGGGCAGCCGCTCGATTTCGTGCCCGCTCACCGACTGCGGATCAGCCGCGATGCCCAGCTGGCGGGCGATGGCGGTGGCGGTGGCCACATGGTCGCCGGTGATCATCTTCACCGCGATGCCGGCCGAGCGGCACTCGGCGATGGCGTGCATGGCCTCCTCGCGCGGGGGGTCGATGAAGCCCACGATGCCGAGGAAAGTGACGCCTTCGCGCACGTCTTCGAAGCCCAGCCGGTCGTGGCCGGCGGGCAGCTCCTTCATGCCGAAACCGAGCACGCGCTCGCCCTCGGCCGCAGCAGCCGCGATGCGCGCGGGCCATTGCCCGTCGATCGCCTCGCTGCCCTCGCCCACCGCCTGCCGCTGGCTCATGCGCAGCACCTGCTCGGGCGCCCCTTTGACGAACACCCAGCGGCGGCCAGCCGCGTCGCGGTGCAGCGAGGCCATGTAGCGGTACTCGGCATCGAAGGGGATCTCGTCCAGGCGCGGCCAAGCCCGGCGCTCGGCCTGCACGTCCACGCCGGCCTTCATGGCCAGCGACACCAGCGCGCCTTCCATGGGATCGCCCTCCACCGCCCAGCGGGCTTCGCGCCGGTGCAGCCGCGCCTCGTTGCACAGCAGGCCGCAGCGCAGCAGGCCCCGCGCATCGTCCAGGGCCTGCGCGCCGCCGACGCTGGCGACTTCGCCCTCGGGCGCGTGTCCGCTGCCGCCGGCGTGCAGTTGGTGGCGCGAAGTCACCACGCGCCGCGCCATCATCTCGTTGAGGGTCAGCGTGCCGGTCTTGTCGGTGCAGATCACCGAGGTGGCGCCCAGTGTCTCGACGGCCGGCAACCGGCGGATCACGGCGTTGCGCGCGGCCATGCGCTGCACGCCGATGGCCAGCGTGATGGTGACGACCGCGGGCAGCCCCTCGGGGATGAGGCCCACCGACAGCGCCACCACCGCCATGAGCGCCTGCGCCCAGTCGTCATCGCGCACGAACACGGCAAACAGAAACAGCAGCGCCGCGCCCGCCAGGCACACCATGCTGAAGCGCCGCCCGAACTGATCGATCTGGCGCAGGAGCGGCGTGGTGAGAGGCTCCACCTGCTGCATGAGCGTGCTGATGCGGCCGATCTCGGTGCGCGGCCCGGTGGCTACGACCACGCCGCTGCCCTGCCCCGCCGAGACCAGCGTGCCGGAGAAGGCCATGCAGTGGCGATCGCCCAACGGCGCCTCGTGCGCGGCCCGCGCCTCCTGCTTGACGGCAGCCACCGACTCACCAGTGAGCAAGGCTTCGTCGATGAGCAGGCCGCGGGCCCGAAGCAGCCGCAGGTCGGCGGGCACGCGGTCACCGGCTTCCAGCAGCACGACATCGCCCGGTGCGATGTCGGCCACCGGCACACCGTGCCGTTCGCCGCCGCGCAGCACGCTGGCGTGCGGAGAAATCATGCGGCGGATGGCGTTCAGTGCCTTCTCGGCCTTGCCCTCCTGGATGAAGCCGACGATGGCATTGACGAGCACCACGCCGACGATCACCGCCGCGTCCACCGTGCGGCCCAGCATGGCAGCGGCGATGGCTGCGGCGAGCAGGAAGTAGATGAGCGTGTTGCGGAACTGCCCGAGGAAGCGCACGAGCGGATGGCGCCCCTCGGCCTCGGGCAGCGTGTTGGGCCCGTGAGCGGCGATGCGGCGGGCCGCTTCGGCGGCATCGATCCCGTGGGCAGCGCTGCCGAGCGAGGCCAGCACCTCTTCGGCACTCAGGGCGTGCCAACGTTCTTGCCCGGGAACCGGTGCCACCGCGGCGTCGCCACGGCTCGCCGCGCCGGCGAGGGGCCGCGCGCTCATCGTGCCAGTCGATTGACGATGCAGACCTTGCCCTTCATGCGACAACTCCTCTGGCGAGCCTGTTGGCGTTTGTAGTCCACTGAATCAGATCGTCCCTCAGGGCCGGGCTTCGCCTTCCTGACTCCGCACCAGCAGCAGCGGCACCGGGCTCTCGCGCAACACCAGCTCCGCATCGCTTCCCAGCGCCAACCGGCTCAGGCCGCGCCGCCCGTGCGTGCCCATGACGATGAGGCCGGCACCGCAATCCCGCGCTTCCCTCACGATGAGGTCGCACACACGGTACGCCGGGTCCATGCGCACGGCGCCGTCGACAGGCACTCCCTTTGCGCGCGCCTGCGACAGAGCATCGGCCAGGAGGCGTTCACCTTCCGCCTGCCAATCGTCGAGCAGCTGCTGAGGAGGCACGGTCATCGACACGTCGACCATCAGCAGGCGCGCGTCAACCACGTGCAGCAGGTGCAGCGACGAGCCCAGGCGCCCCGCCAGCGCGATGGCTTCGTCGAGCCCACGCTGCGCGGGGGCACTGCCATCGACAGGAACGAGGATGCGTTCGTACATGGAGACCTCCTGCTGACCGTGCCAAACTCCGCAGTGTGCGTGGCGGCCCGAGCGGCATGCTTGCGGCATGTCAAGGCCCACCCGGCGCTGGGGGCTTATCGTGAACAGCATTACGTGGATCCACATGACGACCACGTACGTGTTCATCCGATGAGCCGGTGCCAAGACGGCGATGCCGCCCAGGGTGGAGCGCCGCCGCGCCCTCGCGTTCGATGCGTCGGCGAGCCGGTCACCTCAGCCCGGCCGGGGCAGTCTCACAACGGCACGCTGATGCGCCCAACCACGCTGGTATATCGGTAGGTCGATGTGCTGCTCATCAGCGCAGCCGTGTGCGCCGCTTGCACGGCGAGGCTCCATTGCACGCGTGCAGCACGTGCCGACGAGATGCCGAGCGAAAAGCTCCAGATCGGCTCGACGTCCAGTTCGGTGTGCTGTCGCCCGGCGTCCAGCGCCGCACTCAGCACCGTGCGCCCGGCCGCGGCGAAGCGCACCGACAGGCCCAGCGATGCTTCGTTGAGCCGCTCGGGAGAGAAGTACTCCGGCCGGTACGGATCGGAGTTGCGATAGCTGCGGGTCTTGATGTAGGCGTTCAACCCGCTGCCTTCATGCAGCGAGAGGTTCCATCGGGTGCGCAGCAAGGGGCGCCGGTTGCCATCGGAGAACCAGGTCGCACCCCCGACCATTCCCACGTTGAAGCGCTGGCTGAACGCATGGTCGGCGACCACGGCCGCGCTGTCATAGGTGAGGCCGGCGTCGATGCCTGCACGCGAGTCGAGCACACTGCGCTGCGCGCTCAGGCCCAGGGCGCTGCCGCCAGACATGCC
Organism: uncultured Burkholderiaceae bacterium; assembly: GCA_965653625.1. Lineage (GTDB taxonomy): Bacteria > Pseudomonadota > Gammaproteobacteria > Burkholderiales > Burkholderiaceae_C > Albitalea. The sequence goes on from CBFHAS010000156.1 coordinate 6,927, forward strand.
CAGGGCATGAAGCACATCGAGCGAGCCCACCGCGTGATCGTGCCGGCCGACTCTCGCCACGCCCGCAGCCGCATTGAACTGCGTGGCCTGCGTCGCCCGCTGGTACGTGGCGGCCAGCAGTTGGCCGTCGGCAGCCCAGCCGCCCGGCGCCGTGAACCGCATCGCCGCGCCTTTCACGCCCCATCCCCCGGAGGTGGCCGTACCCAGGGCGATCGATCGCTGATCGAGGCCGTCCGAGTCGTGGCTGGCCTGCACCTCGGTGGAGACGCTCTGCGCCTGGGCCAGGCCCGCGGCGGCCAGGCAAAGCGCGCCGATGACTGAGAAGGTGCGAACGAATCCGCCATGCCCGCCCATCCCGCCAAAACGCGCCCACTCTGCGTTGCAAATGCTCGCCATAGCCCGAGCTATGGCTGCGCTTTGCGCCTTGATTGGGCGCGTTTTGGTGGGCTGCTCGGGCACGCCGGATTCATTCACACCTTCTGAGCTCTTCACTTCGTGCCCCATGTCTTGGTCCGGTTCATGATCTCCTGCGCATAGCCCAGCACGCAGGCCGGCTGGAGCACCACGCTGTAGAAGAGGCTGTAGAAGAAGAAACCCCTGCGGTTGCGGCGCACCGTCAGCCCCTGTTCGACAAACATCTTCGACTGCACCCTGTACATCCCGGAGTTCACCAGAAGGCCCAGCGGCAGCACCAGCAAGGTCATGGGGCCGGCGATCCAGTAGATGCCGAACAGCGCGAGCACCAGCCCGGGCAGAAACGCCAGGGTGAAGGCCAGGTCGGTGTACGGGAACATGAGGTTCCACCAGATGAAGACCGTGCGCATGCGGGGCTTGAACAGCAGCCGCCAATGGGCCTTGAAGGCTTCGACGAGCCCGCGCGACCAGCGCTGGCGCTGCCGGATGAAGTGCCGCCAGTTTTCCGGTGCGTTGGTGAACGCGCAAGCGTTCTCCGCGAAACCCACGCGGTGCCCCTGCGCGAGCAGCGCCCAGGTCAGCACGATGTCCTCGCCCACCGTGTCGGGCCAGCCCCCCAGCGAGCGCAGCGCCTGCGTCTCGTACAGCGAGAAGGCACCTTGCGCCACGAGCGTGCCCTGGTAGAGGCTTTGCAGCCGCTTGACGGCCGCGATGCCATGAAAGTAATCCCACTCCTGAGCGCGGGTCACGAGGTTCAGACGCGAATTGCGCACGAGCACGGCGCCGGCCACCGCCCGGGTGTCGACAGGGTCACTGAGGTAGCGGCCGACCAGATGCTTGAGCGCGTCGCGGTAGAGGCAGGAATCGGCGTCGATCGTGACAGTGAGGCGGTGGCGCGCCAGGCCGAGCCCGACGTTCAGGGCCTGCGCCTTGCCGCCGTTGCTCGGCAGCTTGACGACCTGCAGCCACGGGTAGGCGATGCCGGCGAGGACGGTGGACGTGGCATCCGTGGACCCGTCATCGACGACGATGACCTGCAGTGGCCCCGGGTACTGTTGCCGCGCAATGCTGTCTATCGTGGCGGCGATGCTGGCTTGCTCGTTGTAGGCAGCCACGATCACGGTGAGGCCAGGCAAGCGGGCGGGAAGCGGCAGGATCGGCGGCCTGCGATCGAGCAGCAGGCTCGTCACCAGAAAGGCATTCATGAAGCCGGGCAGGATGGCGATGCCGACGATGATCAGCCAGGCGAGCGGTGCGCCCACCACGGCAGACAACTGCTCGATCCACGGCCCGGCCACCACGAGGGAAAGAATCGTCCACGCCATGCCGCACGACATGGCGATGGAGAACTTCGCGCGGACAGCTAGGTAAAGGCGTTGCGACTTGCGCGCGACCCGGGCCGGCGTCTGCGTCTGCGTCTGCGTCTGCGTCTGCGTCTGCGTCTGCGTCTGCGTCTG
>CBFHAS010000157.1:0-8770 GCA_965653625.1 uncultured Burkholderiaceae bacterium
CGGTGCGGACCCGCATGCCGGGTGGTGTGGGAGGGGTCCGGTCAGTACTGACCGGACCCTATCCCGATGGCCAGAAGAATAGGCGCGCGCGCAGCGGCCTGGTTGCACCCGCCGTGCCGTCCGTATGGCGATCTCGTGGCTCGCCCGGCACGCCGATGCCCTTGGGAGCCTTGATGCGAGCCGTGGCGCAGGCGCCTACGTGGGCTTGTAACGCGCGCTCCCTCGGCCTTCACAGGCTTTCCAACCCCAACTGCGTTGGACTTCCGCGTCCGGCCCTGATCAGCACCGGTTCGTCGCCGCTCAGGTCGATCACCGTGGTTGGTTGCATCGGGCAGGCGCCCGCATCTACCACCGCCTGGATGGTCTTCTCGAACCGCTCGCGGATTTCCCGAGGATCATTCAGCGGTTCGGTGGCGCCCGGTGGGATGAGCGTGGTCGCCAGCAGCGGCTGGCCAAGCAGTTCAAGCAGTGCCTGCGTGGCACGGTGGTCCGGCACGCGAAGGCCGATGGTGCGGCGCGCCGGATGAGACACACGGCGGGGCACTTCCTTCGTCGCTTCAAGGATGAAGGTGAAGGGCCCCGGCGTGCCGAGCTTCAGCAGCCGGTACCGGCGGTTGTCCACGATCGCGTAGTTCGCAAGCTCGGACAGATCGCGACACAGCAGTGTGAGGTGGTGTTTGTCGCCCACGCCGCGAACGCGTCGCAGTTGCTCGGCTGCGGCCTTGTCGTCGAGATGGCACACCAGCGCATAACTCGAATCCGTAGGCACCGCCGCGATGCCGCCCGCGTGCAGGATCTGCGCGGCCTGCTTCAGCAGCCGCGGCTGCGGGTTGTCGGGGTGGACCTCGAAGTACTGCGACATGGGCGCCGATTGTCGCGCGCGCCCGCACGTCTCAGTCCGCCGCTGCCTCCACTTGCAGCGCCGATACCGGCTGCCGCGCCGCGGCCTCGCGCACGTTGAGCCAAGCGCTGGCCGCGCCGCAGACCGCCACGATCGCCATGCCGAGCCATGCAATCGCGTCCGGCACGTGGCGAAAGACCCACGACCCGAAGACCGCGGCGGCCACGACCTGCACGTAGATGAAGGGCATCAGCGTGGCGGTCGGCGCGACGCCCAGCGCAATGATCAGCAGCAGGTGGCCCACCGTGCCGAGAAGCCCGACGAGCAGCACCAGCATCAACTGGCCTGCGCTCGCTGCGTGCCAGGCGCCGGCCACGTCGATGCTGCTGGCCAGCAGTAGCGGTGTGGCGGCGATGGCGCCCACGGCACCAGTGTAGAAATGCGTGGTCGTCGGGCTTTCCAGCGCGGAGAACTTGCGCGTGAGCACCTGAAAGGCGGCATAGCTGAGCGACCCCGCTAGCGGGAAAGCGGCTGCCCAGCCGAACAACCCGCTGCCGGGGCGGATGATCACCAGCGCCCCGATGAAGCCGCCTGCCACCAGCGCCCAGCGCAGCACCGACACCCGTTCGTGCAGCAGCCAGGCGGCCAGCAGCGTGACGAGCACTGGCGTGAGCATGACGATGGCCGTGAACTCCGCCACTGGCATGTACTGCACGCCGACGAAACTCATCGCGCTGGTGGCGAGGAGCAACAGCCCGCGCACGACCTGAAAGCGAGGATGCGCCGAGCGGAACCCTGCGGCGCCACGCCTGGCCTGCCACGCGGCCATGGCCAGCGCCTGGAAGGCATAGCGCGTCCACAGCAACAGCAGCACGGGCAGGACGCTGCCCAGCCACTTGACCAGCGTGTCCATCCCCGCGAAAACGACCGACATCAGCGCCACCAGCGCGATGCCCAGGGCCGGGCGCGAGGCGCGGCCCGTCACGACGCGCGCACGATGCGGTGTTCCAGCGCCTGCCACACGGGCGTGAGCCGCGATGGCAGTGCAGGCAGCGAGCCAAGGTCGACTTGGCTTTCCTCGGGGCTGTGGAAGTCGGCGCCGCGCGAAGCGAAAAGCTCCAGCTCGATGGCCGTGTGGGCGTACTTGGCTGCATGCGCAGCCGTGTGGCTGCCGGTCACGACCTCCACAGCCTGGCCGCCGTGGGCCTTGAACTCCGAGAACAGCGCGTACTCCTCGTTTGCGGTCAAGCGGTAGCGCCCCGGATGGGCAATCACGGCCATGCCGCCCGCGCCCGTGATCCATTGCACCGCCTCTCGCAGCGTGGCCCAGCGGTGCTGTACAAAGCCCGGCTTGCCTTCCACCAGGAAGCGCCGGAACACCTCATGCGTGTCGGAGCATGCACCGCTCTCCACGAGGTGCCGTGCGAAATGGGTGCGCGAAATCAGGTCGGGGTTGCGCACGTACTTCAGCGCGCCTTCGTAAGCCCCGCGGATGCCGGCCTTTGCGAGCGATTCACCCATTTCGATGGCACGCTCCTGGCGCCCGCCGCGGGTGGCTCCGAGACCCGCGACCAGCGCAGGATCCTCGGGATCGAAGCCGAGGCCAACGATGTGGACGGTGACGCCCACGAAGGTGACCGAGATCTCGGTGCCGGTGAGGTAAGGCAGGCCGAGAGCGCGAGCGGCGTTCATCGCGCGCGCTTGGCCGCGCACCTCGTCATGATCGGTGAGGGACCACAGTTCGACGCCGTTGGCCTTGGCACGCGCGGCCAGCGCCTCGGGCTCGAGCGTGCCGTCGGACACAGCGGAGTGGGAATGCAGGTCGGCGTTCAGCCGTTGGGAATACAGCACCCATCAATTGTAGGAAGTTGTGACGCGCCCATCGGCGCGGGACCGTCGATTCATGCGGTATCCGCCGGGCGGCAGGATGTGCGGGCATGTGAACCCGGTCATTTCGTGAGGTCCTTCACGGCCGCATCCGCGCGACCGCGGGCAACCTGCGGGCCGCCGTGTGGCCGGTGTGCAAAGGCCATCGTTGATGGTTATGGATCGCGCCGCGTTGCTCCCTTTGCGCGTTAAGCGCACGCCACGGCGGCCGATATAGAGGTGACACAGGGTTGCCAGGCCATGGCATGCCCTCCTGGCAACACTTCCAAGCTGCTGTGACGAAAACATCCCGGGTCTGGCGTCGCATCTGCAGCGCGGCGCAGGCCACCGTACTGGCGCTCGCATGCGTCGCGAATGCGGCCGAAGGTCCGCCGGAAGACTTGGCTTCCGCGGGACTGGATGCGTTGCTGGATCTGGACGTGTCCGGCGCTTCGAAGTTTTCGCTGCGGATGAGCGAAACGGCCTCCGCCGTGTCGATGATCACGGCCGACCAGATGCGTGCATTGGGCCACCGCACGCTGGCCGACGTGCTGCGCTCGATGCGTGGCGTGGTGGTGTCTTCCGACCGCACCTACAGCTACCTCGGCGTGCGCGGATTCGCGGCGCCGGGCGACTACAACACGCGAATCCTGCTGCTCGTGGACGGCAACCGGGTCAACGACACCGTGTACGACCAGGCGTTCATTGGCAGCGAGTTCCCGCTCGACCTGGATCTGGTCGAGCGGGTGGAATTCATACCGGGACAGGGTTCCGCCGTACACGGCGCCAATGCACTGTTCGGCGTGGTGAACGTGGTCACACGATCACGCATCGACGGGTCGGGAGGCGAGGCTGCGGTGACGCTGGCCTCCGGTGATTCGCGCCAGGTGCGCATTACCGGTCATCGGGAACTGGGCGCGGCCACCGTGATGCTCTCGGCGACGGCGCTGCGCGAGCGCGGGCGCGACGTCTATTACCCCGGCTACGACACTCCTGACGCCCATAGCGGTATCAGCCATCAAACCGATCACGAGCGGCAAGACCAGTTGTTCACGCGCATAGGGTTCGAAGACGCCACCGTCACGCTAATCCATGCCGACCGCATCCGCGGCTTGTCGGCCTCCCCGGGCACCGTGTTCAACGACCCGCGCACTCTGTACCGTGATACGCAGACGCTGGGCGACGTGTCGCTGCGCCGCCGGATCGACGGCCTGAGCCACTGGAATGCCAGGCTGTACGCGGGCAGCTACTCGTTCCGTGGCGATTACGCAATGGACGACGCGCCCGGCACCCTCAACCGGGACGGCGCGCAGTCGCGGTGGTGGGGGCTCGAGGGCAGTGTCTTCACCGAGCGCGTCGACTCGCACAAGATCGTGGCGGGCGCCGATGTGCAGGTTTCGCCCCGCCGTGATCAGACCAACGCCGACATCTCACCAGTGGCCGTCACGTACCTGGATGACCACCTCAGCGGCCGCCGGTTCTCGTTGTTCGGCGAGGACCAGTGGACGCTGTCGCCTGCGCTCTCGCTTACCGCCGGCGCACGCTGGGACCATGAGCCAGGCCGCGACGGCGAGCTCAATCCGCGCCTGGCCGTGGTATGGCGGCCGGGCGAGCGTTGGGTGACCAAGTTCATCCACGGGACCGCCTACCGGCCGCCCAACGCCTTCGAAACCCGATACGCGACGCCCGGGGGCTACAAGAGCAACCCCGGGCTGCGCGCCGAGCGCGTGCGTGGCAATGAGGCGGTGCTCGAGCATCGGCCCGACGCGTCCACACGATGGACGATGTCGGCCTACGCGAACGCCGCACGCAACCTCATCGTCCAGGCGATCGACCCGGCCGATGAGATGCTGCTCTACGACAACCTGGGCGTGCTGCGCGCCCGCGGCTTGGAGCTTGAAGGCGAGAGGGCCTGGCCCGGGGGCACCCATGTGCGCGCGAACTACGGCTGGCAGGACGTGCGCGATCCTTCCGGCCAGGGCTTCGAGCGTCGCGCCGCGCGCCACCTGGGCAAGCTGGCGGTCGTGCTGCCGCTGGCGAACGACTGGACGCTCGGCAATGAGACCGTGGTGGTGGCGCACCGCGGGGAGGTGCCAGGGTACGGGGTGTCCAACGTGACGCTGTCACGCGCATCGGGCCGGCACGGTCTGCGTGCGTCGCTCGGCGTGCGCGACATCTTCGATCGCGCACCGGCAGACCCCGCAGGCGACTCGGTGCTGCAGCCCTTGTCGCCACAGGACGGCCGCAGCGTGTGGGCGAGGATCGAGCTTGCGTTCTGAGCCCACGACCTTGCCGCTTCGCACCGACTGCGGTGCCTCTGCGCGGTCGCTGGTGCTTGCGGGCGCCATCGCGGCTCTTCTGTCCGCAAGCAACGCATTCGCAGTGGAGGAAGCGGCCCTCAAGGCAGCCATCGTCTACAACGTTCTTCTTTTCGTTGAGTGGCCCGCCGCGGCCTTGCCGCCGCCGGGCAGCGCGTTGTCGATGTGCGTCGGGCCGAGCAGCAGCGTCCTGGCGCCGCTGAAGGCGCTCGATCGCCGGGAGCTGCGCGGCCATCGCCTGGAGTTGCGCGAACTCGCGGACCGTCCCGACGCCATGGCGTGCCATGCGGTGTTCGTCGGCGCGGCCGACCGGCGCCGCCTCGAGGCGGCGCTGCGCCAGCAGCGCGCGGCCGGCGCACTGGTCATCAGCGACGACCCCGACGCGCCGGCCGACAGCACGGCCATCGTGCTCAGTCGCGTCGGCCAGAAGATCGTCATCGACGTGAATCTGGGCCCGCTGCGCCAGGCCGGCCTGCGGCTCAGCTCCAAGTTGTTGCGCTTGGCCAGGGTGGTGCATCAATGAAGCCGGACACGCTCCTGCCGGTGCGTCGCGGCCCGCGGCTGGGACGGCGGCTCACGCAGGCCCTGGCCAGCACGGCCGGCTTGGCCCTGCTGGTGGCGGGCTTCATCTTCGACGCCTTCGTGTACATGTCGCAGCGTCAGGAGTTGGTCGAAGGCTTGACCGCGCATGCGCGTATCGCGGCTGGCAGCAGCTCGGCAGCCATCCTGTTCGGCGACCGCCAAGCCGCCGCGCAAACTTTGGCCGGACTGCAGGCGGCGCCAGCCATCCTCCATGCCCAGTTGCGCGACCTGCAAGGGCGCGTTGTGGCCGCGTACGGCAAGGTACCCACACTGCGCGGCAAGGATGACGTGGCCGCGGCCATGGCCCAGGCCGAGGGGGCCGTGTTCGTTCGCAACCGGCTCATCGTCAACGCGCCGGTGCACGAGGCCGGGGACCTGGTGGGCTCGATCCATCTGGTGGCCGGGCTGGAGCCGCTGTATCGGCGCGTGGCGATGCACGTGCTCATCACTGCGCTGGCGGCCGCGGTGGCCTTCGCCTTCGCTTTCGTGCTCGTGCTGCGGCTGCGTCGCGAGGTCAATGCCACCGAGCGGCGGATGGACTATCTGGCGCACTTCGATCCGGTCACCGGATTGCCCAACCGCCGCGCCGCCAACGACCAGATCGAGCGACTGATCGTGGAGGCGGGCGCCGAGCGAAGCGCCTTCGCGCTCATGCTGCTCGACCTCGACGACTTCAAGGTGGTCAACGACACGCTGGGCCACCAGGTGGGCGACCAGCTGCTGCTCGGTTTGGCCGAGCGGCTGACGAGCGCCAAGTGCCCGGCCGGCATGAACTTCCGCTTCGGAGGCGACGAGTTCGTGATCCTCGCGCCCGGCGTCGCGGGCCCCGCGCAGATCGAGAGCTTCGGCAAGGCCGTCATGCTGGCGCTGGAGGCGCCGCTGCACGTGGCTGGTCACGAGATCCGGACGCGAGCCAGCGCGGGCATCGCGCAGTTCCCGGCCGATGCCTGCGATGCGGGCGGGCTGCTTCGCGCGGCCGACACGGCGATGTACGCGGCGAAGGGGCAGGGCAAGAACACCTACGCGGTCTTCCATGCCGACATGGAGCGTGGTGCGCGCCAGCGCATGCGCATGGACAGCGACTTGCGCGGCGCCCTGGCGCGCGGCGACTTCCAGCTGCTGTACCAGCCCATCGTCGACCTGAACCGCCATCGCATCGAGGGTGTGGAGGCGCTGTTGCGCTGGGAGCATCCCGAGCTGGGCATGATCTCGCCGGCGGAGTTCATTCCTCTGGCCGAGGCCAGCGGCCTCATCGTGGACATCGGCCGGTGGGTGCTACACACGGCATGCCGACAGGCCCGGGCCTGGGCCGATGCCGGCCATCAGCAGTTCTACGTGGCGGTCAACGTGTCGGCCCGGCAGATCCGGCGCGGCCTGCACCAGCAGGTGGAGGCCGCGTTGGCGGCCACCGGGGCCGACCCCCGCCACATCGAGCTCGAAATCACGGAGCACTCGATGGTGGAGGACATCGCCTCCAACGTGGCCGAGCTCGCTGCGATGGGTGAGCTGGGCATCCGCGTCGCGGTGGACGACTTCGGCACCGGCCTGTCCTCGCTGGCCTACCTGAAGCGCCTGCCCATCAACAAGCTCAAGATCGACCGCGCATTCGTCAAGGACCTGCCCGGTGCAGCCGACGACGTGGCGATCACGCGGGCCATCATTTCCATGGCGCGAAGCCTCGGGCTTACCGTGGTGGCCGAAGGGGTCGAGACGCAGGCGCAGCGCGAGTTCCTCGCCGCGCAAGGTTGCGATTGCGCACAAGGTTTTCTGTACAGCCGGCCGATACCGGGGCAGGTCGTCGCTGAGTTGCTACAACGGCAGGCGCGAGGCGAACTGCCCATGGCCGCATCCGCCGGCGCCCGCTCGTGCGCGGTGTCGCCGGGGCAGCGGGCGGTGGTGATCCCGGGCTGATTAAGGTTTCCGTAAGTCACGACACTCTCCGATCCGTTGGCACTGATCCTTCGACAAGCTCGGGACTAAAGGCAAGTCGACGTGCCTGCATTGAGGTGCTCGCAGGCTTCGACAGGCTCAGCCCGAACGGACGGGGGAGGTGCTCGCTGGCTTCGACAAGCTCAGCCCGAACGGAGGGGGAAGGGTGCGCGTTGGCTTTGACAAGCTCAAGCCCGAACGGAGAGGGAGGTGCGCGCTGTTGGACAGGCTCGATGTTCAGCTCGCCGCCTCGACGACCATCTGCACACGCTGCCGGCCGTTGTATTCATCCAGCGAGAGCCGGTAGGCCAGCGTCACCCGTTCGGGCACGGGTTCCACGCGGCCGAACCAAATGGCGTCGCGCAAGGTCCCGCCGTGCCGAACGGTGAGCTTGAGGTGCTTCTCGCCGACCAGCCGCTGCGACACCACCTCCACCGGGTCATTGAACAGCGGCGGCTCGAAGGCTTGGCCCCACACCTGCGCGTCGAGTGAAAGCACGGTTTCCGGGTTGAAATACTCAATCGCCAGTGGCCCGTCGCACAGCAGTCGGCGCGACAGCGTGGCGGCATCGAGCCATTCATGCGCCACGCGCTGGAAGGCTTCATCGAAGGTATCGAAGTCTTCCTCGGCCAGCGTGCATCCGGCGGCCATGGCATGGCCGCCGAACTTTCTCAGCACGCCGGGGTGGCGCTTGCTCACCAGGTCGAGCGCATCACGCAGGTGGAATCCCGCAATGGAGCGGCCCGACCCCTTGAGCAGTCCGTCTTGTCCGAGTGCGAACACGAAGGTCGGGCGATGCACGCGGTCTTTCAGGCGCGAGGCCACGATGCCGACCACGCCCTCGTGGAACTCCGGGTCGAAGAGCGCGAGCGCGGTGGGCGGGTCGCCCTCTGGCATCAGCATGTCGAGCATGGCCTCGGCCTGCTCACGCATGCCGGCTTCCACCTCGCGGCGCTCGCGGTTGATGGCGTCCAGCGTCTTCGCCAGCTCGGCGGCACGCGCAGCGTCGTCGGTGAGCAGGCATTCGATGCCTAAGGTCATGTCGGCCAGGCGGCCCGCCGCATTGATGCGCGGGCCCAGCGCAAAGCCGAAGTCGAACGCGCAGCCGCGCCGCGGGTCGCGCCCCGCGGCGGCGAATAGCGCCGCCAGACCGGGCTGCATGCGGCCGGCACGGATGCGCCTGAGACCCTGGGCCACCAGGCGGCGGTTGTTGGCGTCGAGCTTCACCACGTCG
>CBFHAS010000158.1:0-8629 GCA_965653625.1 uncultured Burkholderiaceae bacterium
GAGCGCTCAACGTCGCTCGGCGGGGATTGGTTCACACCTTCTCAGTGCGAACGGAGTGTTCGAGGGTGGTTGGCCCACCGGGCGACGTCGCCGCAGCGTTCAGGCCTTGATCGATCCGCCCAGCAGTCCGCGTTCTCGCGCGCCGAGCGCCGAGTACACCCCGGGCGATTCACGCGGGATGAGCACATCGATGGCGCGGTCGAGCGCTGCGGTGGCTCGGGCCAGCGACTCTCGTTGCGCGGCCACCAGGCCGCTGGCGTGGGCCAGGCGGCGTCGCATGTCGGCCGGCACCGGGCCGCGCTTGGCGGCCAGCGTGAAGGAGTCCACCGCGCGGGCGAGAGCGCCGTGCAGTTCGGTGGCGTGATGGTCGATGGCCTCGGGATCGCGCGCACGCAGCGCGTCGCCCAGCAGGGCCAGGCGCGACTCCACTGCGCCCAGCACGTGTTCAAGAGCCGGGTCCACTTGCGGGACCGGCGATGCGACAGGCACGCTCATGGCGCTTCCCAGGTGCAGGGTGGCGCGGCGTTCAGTGAGCGGCCTTGGTGAGAAGTTCCTGCGCGTTCGCGATCAGCTTGTCGGCGATCGCTTCCGGGTTGACGGTGAAGCTGCCGTCGGCGATGGCCTGGGACATGCGGGCCACCTTCTCGGCGTCGAACTCGGCGCTCGTCCCTTGCGTGCCGGACATCAATGATGTGGCCGTGGACGAGATCTCGACCTGCGCGCTGGGCTCCGCGCCTTGGGGTGCGGCGGCGGCGGTCTTGCGGGAAGCGTCGCCCGAGTCGGTACGACCCGTGGTGACGGGGGCCACCGGGGGAGTGTCTGGGGGACTGCCGATCTTCATGAGCTTCTCCAGAGGGCCCGGAAAGCCGTGACCCATGCAACATGGTCGGAGTATCGGCAGGGTCGATGGCCGACTTTAGGGTTATTTGGAACTCCCTGAAAGCGCCCCCAGGGCCGGCTGCGCCCGGCCCGCTCCCCGTCAAGGAAACTGCGTTTCCCTCAAGAGGCGAATAGGGCGTACGGCCTCACGGCGCAAGCTCCATGCGGCGCTCGCCGGTCGGCATGCCGGTGAGTACACGCCCGCTGTCGGTTCGCACGCGGGCGATCTGTCCTTCGATGCCCGGCGTGAGCGCTTGGCCGGCGCCTGCGACGCTGAAACCTCTGCCTTGCGCCACCAGCTTGACGGTTTCGCCTGCGGCAAACCACTGCCGTGGCCGCAGCTGCGTGCGGCGCACAGGCTGGCCGCTGATCACCGCACGCGATAGCACGCGGCCCACCACGGCTTCCGGGTCGAGGAGAACGCCGGCCGGGTCTTCGGCCAGATCGACTTCGGCCTGCACCAGATCTGCGGGCTCTACCAAGCGCCCGGCCGCCAGTGGCCATGCCGCGACCAGTGCAGGCCCGTAGACCTTGACCCTGACCGGCAGGAACACGTTCCACCGCACCGGGCCGGACACGCATCGAAGTCCCACCCGAGTGCGGCCCCACAGGCGCGCCTGCGGTAGAAGGTAAGGTTTGACGTTGGCACATGGCGCCAGGCGAAGCCGCGGGTCGGGCTCGCCCACCTCGATCTCCACGCGGGTGATGCCCGGGCCGGCCTGAGGTGCGGCGGTCATCGCGAGTTGGCGCACCTGTTGCACGAAGGACGACGACTCTTCGCCGTGCGCCAAGCATGCGGCGCCGGCAAGCGCACATGCCAGCAGCATGCGCGCGCATCGCGGCAAGAGGCAGCCCCAGGTTCCCATGCGGCGCACTGTAGGTGCGGGTGGCGCGGCCACCGGTCGGGAAATGGCGGCCAATCGGGTGTCTATTCCCGCTTCAGTCGGCTGAAACGGCTCAACACAATGCGTCACATCTTCACGGGCCGCCGGCCTCGGAAGGCTTCGCATGATCCACCGACTGACCGATTCGCTCGACTTCCAGGCGCAGGCTCTCACGCTGCGCTCCGAGCGCCAGCGGCTCATCGCGAGCAACATCGCCAACGCCGACACGCCGGGCTACCAGGCCCGCGATATGGACTTTGCGCAGGCGCTGAAGGAAGCCACTGCTGGGGCAGCGCCGCTGCGCGGCCTGTCGGTGAGCCAGCCGGGCCACCTGGCCGGCACGCCGGGCGCGAGTGCCGAGGCTCAGCTGCTGTACGCATCGCCCAGCCAGACCAGCCTCGACCGCAACACCGTCGACATGGACCGCGAACGCGCCAGCTTCGCGGACAACTCGGTGAAGTACGAGGCGACGCTGCGGTTCATCAACGGCAGCGTGCGGACGATGCTCGATGCCATTCGTGGAGGCCAATGATGAAACGACGCGGTGATACGTCCGCACGAGCCCGAGCGCCGTGCCGCCCCAAGCCGGGCTCGATCCCCTCGGGGAATCGTTCGCGGTACTTCGCGAACGAGGGGCTGTCATGACCATGCTCCAGATCTTCAATGTGGCGGGCAGCGCCGTCAGCGCGCAAAGCCAGCGGCTCAACGTGGTGGCCTCCAACCTCGCCAATGCCGACACGGTGGCCGGGCCCGACGGGCAGGCCTACAAGGCGCGGCAGGTCACCTTTCAGACCGAGCTGATGGGCCACGTGGGTTCGGCCGGTGTGAAGGTGAGCACCATCAGCGAAGACCAGACGCCCGGCCGCCGGGTGCACGACCCCAATCACCCGGGCGCCGATGCCGAGGGCTACGTGACTTACAGCAACGTGAACCCGGTGGAGGAGATGGTCAACATGATCTCCGCCTCGCGCTCATACCAGAACAACGTCGAGGTGATGAACACCGCCAAGACGCTGTTGCTCAAGACGCTGCAGATGGGTTCCTGAGCGAACCACCACTGAACGACAAGGCTTGCCATGAGCGTCACATCGGTCACCTCCGACACCGCGGTCAGCGGCGTGTCGGCCCTCAACGCCAATTCGGAAGCCGCCAGCGCCGATCGCTTTCTCAAGCTGCTGGTTGCGCAGATGCAGAACCAGGATCCGCTGAACCCGCTCGACAACGCCCAGGTCACCACGCAGATGGCGCAGATCAACACGGTGGCCGGCATCGGAAAGCTCAACGAAACGATGCAGGGACTGGCGAGCCAGTTCGTGCAGATGCAGGCGCTGCAAGGCGCCGCGCTGGTGGGCCGCGACGTCGTCGTGCCGGGCAAATCGCTCGACATGGCCGATGGGGTGGGGCAGGGCGGCTTCGAGTTGGCCTCGGCGGCCGACGCAGTGAAGGTCGAGGTGCTCAACGCGGGCGGCCACGTGATCGATACCTTGCAGCTGGGCGCGCAGACCGCCGGGCGGCACGGATTCGAGTGGAACGCCAGCAAGGCCGGCACCGACACCAACCTCACTTTTCGCATCACCGCCACCAGCGGCGCGGCCACCTTGCCGGCCGTGTCGTTGATGCGTGACCGTGTCACCGCCGTCAGCACCGGCGGCGACACGCTCACGCTGGAACTCGAGCGCTCGGGCAGCACGCCCTATGCGCAGGTGAAGGCATTCAACTGACCGATCCCTCGACGAGGAAGGAAGAACCATGGGTTTCCAGCAAGGACTGTCCGGACTCAACGCCACCAGCAAGAACCTGGAGGTGATCGGCAACAACATCGCGAACACCGGGACCTACGGCGCCAAGGCGTCGCGCGCGGAGTTTGCCGACATGTATGCCAGCGCGATGAACGGCGCGGGCTCCAACGCCATAGGCATCGGCGTGAGCCTGGCGGCGGTGTCCCAGCAGTTCACGCAGGGCAACATCGCCGCGACACAGAACCCCATGGACCTGGCGATCAACGGGGCGGGTTTCTTCCAGGTGACGGACGGGAAGAACCCCACCATGTACACACGCAACGGTCAGTTCCAGATCGACCGCGACGGCTTCGTCGTCAATGCGCAGGGCAACAAGCTGTTGGGCTACGCCGCCGACGGTGCCGGCAACATCCGGCCCGGCCAGGCCGCACCGCTGCAGATGCCCACGGCCGGCATCACGCCGAGCGCCACCGACCGCATGCGGCTGGAGATGAACCTCGACTCCCGCGCGGCAGTCACGGTGCCCACCGTTGGCCCCGCGATCGACATGACGGACCCGGCCACCTACAACAACGCCACATCGCTCACCGCGTTTGATGCCAAGGGCCAGGACGTGGCGCTGACCTACTACTTCCAGAAGGCCGCCACCGACACCTGGAACGTCTACATCACCGCCAACGGCACGCCGCTGGCCACCAGCGGGGGCGACCCCGCCGCTTCGCTCACCATCCAGTTCCCGTCCAACGGTGGCGCGCCGATCTCGCCGGTGGGGCCGGTCACGCTCAACATCCCGGCCTCGACGAACGCCGCAGGGGCCGACACGCTGGCCATCTCAGGTGTGTCGCTCAACGTGGCCGGAGCCACGCAGTACGGCTCACCGTTCGGTGTGACCGACCTGTCGCAGAACGGCTATGCGGCCGGCCAGCTGGTGGGCCTGCAGTTCGAAACGAACGGCATCGTGACCGCGCGCTATTCCAACGGCCAATCCAAGCCGGCGGGGCAGGTGGAGACCGCCACCTTCCGTAATCCGCAGGGCCTGCAGCCGCTTGGGGGCAATGTGTGGGCGCATACCTTTGCCACGGGCGACCCGATCGTGGGCGTGCCGGGCGACGGCAACCTGGGCGTGCTGCAGTCAGGGGCGTTGGAGGAATCGAACGTCGACATGACGGCCGAGCTGGTGAACATGATCACCGCGCAGCGCGTGTACCAGGCCAATGCGCAGACCATCAAGACGCAGGACCAGGTGATGCAGACGCTGGTCAACCTGCGCTGACCGCCATGAATGACGCGCACGGGCCGCTGCGCCGGGCCACCGAACGGGCCGCCGCGCCGGGCCGCCCCAAGCAAGGCCCGACCCTCTCGGAGGGTCGCGCGCCGTACTCGGCGAGCGGGGAGTAGTCATATGGACCGCATGATCTATCTGTCGATGTCGGGCGCGAAGGCGACCATGCAGCGGCAGGACACGCTGGCCAACAACCTGGCGAACGTTTCCACCGTGGGGTTTCGCGCCGAGCTGCAGGCGTTTCGCGCCGTGCCGGTGCAAGGCAGCGGCGCCAGCACGCGGGTGTATGCGCTGGAAAGCACGCCGGGGTACGACGCCGAGGCCGGGCAGGTGAGCGCCACGGGCCGGCCGCTCGACGTGGCGATGAAGGGCAACGCGTGGCTGACGGTGCAGGCGCTCGACGGCACCGAGGCCTACACCCGAGCCGGTGCGCTGGAGGTGGCGGCCGACGGCACGCTCACCACGCGCAACGGCCTCACGGTTCTGGGCGATGGCGGGCCCATTCAGCTGCCGCCCAATGCCGAGGTACAGATCGCCGCTGACGGCACGGTCAGCGCCCGCGGGGCCAACGGCACCAGCACGGCCGTCGGCAGGCTCAAGCTCGTGACGCCCGAGGCGCCGATGCAGCGCGGTGTGGACGCGCTGTTTCGCACGGCGGATGGCGCCGACCTGCCTGCGGATACGAACGCGCGGGTGCAGGACGGGGCGCTCGAAGGCTCGAACGTGAGCGCCGTGGAAACGATGGTCGCCATGATCAGCGCGGCCCGGCAGTTCGAGGCGCAGATGAAGATGCTCCAGACGGCCGAGGCCGACGAGAAGGCAGCGGCGCAGCTGCTGTCGATGGGCTGATCAGCCGAACGAAAGGACCGAAGCCATGATGCGATCCCTCTGGATCTCCAAGACGGGCATGGAAGCCCAGCAGACTCAGCTGGACACCATCTCGAACAACCTCGCCAACGTCTCGACCAACGGCTACAAGCGTGCGCACGCCGTGTTCGAAGATTTGATGTACCAGAACCTGCGCCAGGCGGGCGCCGCCAGCAGCGAGCAGACCACGCTGCCCACGGGCCTGCAGGTGGGCCTGGGCACGCGCGCGGTGGCTACTTCGCGCAGCTTCAGCCAGGGCAACCTGCAGCAAAGCTCCAACAACCTCGACGTCGCCATTCTCGGCAACGGCTTCTTCGAGGTGCAGATGCCCGATGGCACCACGGGCTACACGCGCGATGGCTCTTTCCAGGTCAATGCCACCGGCCAGCTGGTCACCAACAACGGCTACCTGGTGAACCCGGGCATCACCATCCCGGCCGAGGCGCAGAGCGTGACCATCGGGGCCGATGGCACGGTGAGCGTGGTCCTGCCGGGACAGCCGACCCCGCAGACGGTCGGGCAGCTCCAGGTGACGAGCTTCGTGAACGCGGCGGGCCTGGAGCCCAAGGGACAGAACCTCTTCGGTGAGACGGCCGCCTCGGGCACGCCCAACACCGGCACGCCAGGGCAGGGCGGCTTGGGGTCGCTGCGACAGGGCTTCGTCGAGACCTCGAACGTCAATGTGGTCGAGGAGCTGATCGGCATGATCCAGACACAGCGCGCCTACGAACTCAATTCCAAGGCCATCCAGACCTCCGACCAGATGCTGCAGAAGCTGGGGCAGCTGTGAGCCGCCTCGTGCATCGGCTGGCTCCGGCCATGGCCGCGTGCGCGCTGGCTGCATGCTCGGTGTTCAACCCGCAGCCGCCCGTCGATGTGGCCGAGCCCACGCATGCATGGCCTGCTTCCCCGCCGGTGCCGGTGGCCGGCAACGGGGCCATCTTCCAGGCCGCGAGCTACCGGCCGCTGTTCGAGGACCACCGCGCCCGGCTGGTGGGCGACACGCTCACCGTGCAGATCGTGGAGAAGGTGAGCGCCAGCCAGAAAAGCAGCAGCACCATCGACAAGACAGGCAGCGTCTCGGCCGGCGTGAGCGCGCTGCCGGGCTTCAAGCCCAACTCCTTCGGGCTCGGCCGCGCGTCGGCCGAGGGCACGTCGAGCAACAGTTTCGAGGGCAAGGGCAGCACGGAGAACACCAACAACTTCTCCGGCACCATCACCGCCACCGTGACCGGCGTGCTGCCCAACGGGCATTTGCTGATCGCCGGCGAGAAGCAGATCGGCGTCAATCACAACGTGGACGTGCTGCGGTTTTCCGGCCAGGTGGACCCGCGTGCCATTCAACCGGGCAACGTGGTCGCCTCGGCGCAGATCGCCAACGTCCGCATCGAGCACCGTGGCCGTGGCGCGCAGGCCGAGGCCCAGGGAATAGGCTGGGTGGCGCGGTTCTTTTTGAACGTTCTGCCCATCTGACGCTGCTCAGAATCGAAGAGACCGAATGGTGTCTTCGCGATGGACCACACAGAAAAACTCCTCAAGACGCTGATTGCGCTGGCCACCCTGGCCGCAGGCGTGGCCCTGTGGTGGCCCGCAGCGGCCCACGCGGCCCGCATCAAGGAAGTGGCCACGGTGCAGGGCGTGCGCAGCAACGCGCTGGTGGGCTATGGACTGGTGGTGGGGCTCGACGGCACCGGCGACCAGGCCACCTCATCGCCCTTTACCGCGCAAAGCCTCAACGCCATGCTGCAGCAGATGGGCGTGACGGTGCCGGCAGGCACGACCATGCAGCCCAAGAACGTGGCGGCAGTGATGGTGACCACGCAGTTGCCCGCGTTCGCGCAGCCGGGGCAGACCATCGACGTGAACGTGTCTTCGCTGGGCAATGCCAAGAGCCTGCGCGGCGGCACGCTCATCGCCACGCCGCTCAAGGGCGCCGATGGGCAGATCTACGCCATGGCGCAGGGCAACCTCATCGTGGGTGGCGCGGGCGCGGCAGCGGGCGGCTCCAAGGTGCAGATCAACCACCTCAGCGCGGGCCGCGTGCCCGAAGGTGCCACGGTGGAGCGCAGCGTGCCCACGCCGCTCAACCAGGGCGAGGTGCTTCAGCTCGATCTGAACGCAAGCGACTTCCACACCGCGCGCGAAGTGGCGCGAGCCATCAACCAACGCATGGGCGAGGGCCTGGCCACGGCGGTGGACGGCCGCGTGGTGCGCGTGCGCATGCCGGTCGAGCCCGGCGCTCGCGTGGCCTTCCTCGCCGACATCGAGAACCTCAACGTCGATCTCGCGCCGCCCGCCGCCAAGGTGGTGCTCAACGCACGGACCGGCTCCGTGGTGATGAACCAGGCCGTCACGCTGGCCGCCTGCGCGGTGGCGCACGGCAGCCTGTCCGTCACGATCAGCAGCACGCCGCAGGTGAGCCAGCCCAATGCGCTGTCCACCGGGGGGCAGACCGTGGTGGGCGAGAAGGCCGACATCACCATCGCGCAGCAGGGCGGCTCGCTGGTGCAGATGCCCGCCGGCACGAAACTGGCTGATGTGGTGAAGGCGCTCAACGCGCTGGGCGCCACGCCGCAAGACTTGCTGGCCATCCTGCAGGCCATGAAGTCGGCCGGCGCTTTGAACGCCGAGCTGGAGGTGATCTAGCCATGAAGCGGCCATCACGATTACTTCGTTCGCTGCCCCCCGAGGGGGAGCGTCAGTGGCTTCGGGCGGCCGGCGCCACTGAAATGAAACTCGAGCGCTTCGCCAACACCCCCGTTCGGGCTGAGCCTGTCGAAGCCCCCTCGCGGACCTCGCCGACCCTTCGACACGGGGACTTCGACAAGCTCAGTCCCCTGCTCAGGGCGAACGGACGGATGTTCATGCGTCGAGGGTGGCGCGCAGCGCAAAGGAGCAACTGAAGTGAAACCCGAGCGCCTTACCAACACCCCCGTTCGGGCTGAGCCTGTCGAAGCCCTCTCGCGGACCTCGCCGAC
>CBFHAS010000159.1:0-8460 GCA_965653625.1 uncultured Burkholderiaceae bacterium
AGCGACCCGAACTATTCTCTCGGAGACCATATGATCACCCGGGACTTGACACCTAGCAGCCGCTGCTTTCGCGGCCTTTCTTGCTTCGCGCTCGCGCTTGGCCTTCTCAGTCGCCTTCTGCTTTGCAAACACTCGGACGCCCTCTGCGATGTCTTTCGGGACAAAGACGTACTTCACCACCTCGTCGATGATTTCGGGGTGAAGGAAGAATGGGGAATTGCCAGTCTCCCAGTCTGGCCGCATCTTGACTCCTTTGCGTCGCGAAGGCCCGAAGAACAAGTTCTTCCACAGCAGTGGTTCACGCGCCGGATGCTCCTTCTTCGCGATGATTCCCTCCAACGTCCCGTGGCTAATGCAAGTGCCTTTGACGCCGTTGGCACGTGCATTTCTTATGCGCTGAAGCTCATGAGGTAGCAGGTTCACCTTCTTGCCGTTCGCGTCGGTGATTTCATAGTCAAGCGGTTGGCAATAGCGTCGAATTTCCCAGACAGCTTTGTCGAATCGAATGATGTCGAACTCTCGGTTGTAGTAGGAGGCTTCGTAGTACCTAAACTGTGCCCCACCATCTTCGATGCGCTTGATGAACTTCTCCACTTCTGGATGAAGCTCCACTTCGAACTTGCCTTCAGCCTTCAACTTCTTTAATCCAGGCAATACAGAGTGCCCTTGGTGTGCCTTGATCCTGTTGAGCAGCAGGATTCCCTTGACGTACTTCTCCATGCAATGAAGAGCTGACCACAGGAATGGTTGGATGAGTCTTGCTCTATACGCCATCCTCGCCGCAATGTAGTCTTTGTCGGCAGTCTCTCGGAAGCTTCGGAGCGCGAAGTCATTTACAAGCGCGTCCATCGGAAAGGGCATGTTTCCTCCTGGAACCTAGCCGACACGAGCACATATCCCGACGCGGCGATAGCATGGTTGACCAGCATGTCGGGAGGCGGGACCGGGCCACGCTCTCACCGGATCGCCGCCGGAATTTACGACTGGTTGCTGGGAGCGCTTTTACCACGCCGTGGAGCTCGAACGGCTCTCAGGCGAACACTTCGAACGACAGCTCATGGCCGGGACTTGAGTCCGCGCCGCAGCCCGAAAGCAGACTTTCCTCCAGACCGCCTTGCTTCCCAACGGCAGGACTCGGCGACACACCGAATAACTGGAAGTCCCGGCCAAATGCGGGCGTCGCTGCGCATCTTGCGAACGTCAGCTTCCGCTGCAACCCCTCGCCTAATAAAACGGCTGAGCTCGAACGCCTTCACCTGACAGGGTGCGTGCTCGCATCGCGCACGGCGCGCATGGTGTACGCTCATGGCGAAAACTTCACCTCGTTCCCGCGCCCGTGCGTGCGTAGTCCAATGCCTATACCAGTCGTGACGATCGTGCCAGGCACCGAGCAACCCGCCGGAGAAGGTATTAACCGCCCGCTGCGGGCTGTCTTGCGATATCCCGACCAGTCCGTAAGAGCGGGCTTCGTCAAGCAGATGGCGCCAGCGAGTGTCGCTGCCGAAGCGTTCTGTGCGCTACTGCTGCGGGGTTGGGGACTAAACGTACCTGAACCCGCCATCATTGCCGATCCATTTTCATTCGCGAGCGTAGATGCCGGATATCCAAACTTGAAACAGCGCATGGGCTGGAGCGACAACTTGTCGCCTCAGGTGAAGGAGTTGCTTGCGCAACGCGGAGCAAGACTGGTAGCGTCCTTCGCGGACACGCCCCGTGCCCTTGCAGCAGATGAAGCCATCGACAACAGAGACCGAAACCTCGGCAATGTCTTGTGGGACGGTGCCAACGTCGCGTGGATAGACCACGAGCGAGCGCTGGGGTTGGTACATCAGGACGACGCTAACAAGCTTGCCGTCATGACCATCATGGCGGGAGATCCGCAGGGTGTGCAGCGCTCGGCTATCGCCATCTCACTGACGCTGGGAGCGCAGGCCGTTGCGGACGCGGGTGAGGAATGCAGAGCTATGCCGGAGGCGGCGGCGTTCGCCACGGCGATCACGAATCGATTGCCAGGCTTGGCGCAACGGGTGCTCGCACGCTTTCCGCAACCAGCTGATCTCTTGAGCCAAGCATGACGGGAGACGTATATGCGCGCTGATTGGAGGCCATTTTTCTGGGAGCCGGTCGCGGGAACGGGTGAACGCCTGATGGCGGGTGTTGTACTTCGATTCAACGGACAGTGGGGTGCGCATCGGATGCTGCGCGATGACGTGCTGGACAGCCTATACGGCAAAGCTGCCGCAAATCCGCGGCGGCTTATTGATGAGGCTCTGAACCTGTGTATGTCCATCGCAGAGGCGGGTGGCCTCGATGCCCTCGCGAGCCTGCGTGAGCCATTGATGGGACTCCACCCGGGCGCGCTTCGTACGACCGATGCCTTGACCCTCGGCGAGGCGCTTCGACACGCCGTTCTCATGCATGCGAGCTTGGCGCAGCTTGACGGCTGGGACGACATGGACGAATCAGACGCGCCTGCAGCCGAGGAAGTCAACAAGCGATTTGCGACCGAGGTCAGGGAGTCCGTGGTCGAGGCCCGCCCGCATCTGGCTCGCTTCTTCGGGAAGACAGCTCAGTTGATTCACGGCGGACGTCCGGTGCGATTTGGGTACCTTTCAGATGTTGCGGTCATGCACTTTTCGGTGCTTCATCCTGTCCGCCAAGCCGCCAGCGTGCGCGATGCCCGGGCTCGGCTCTGGGAACTATCGCGTGCTCAGCAGACCGCTGCTATAGGTCGAGCAGCGTTGCTTACATGGATACCCAGCGAGGAAGACCCGACCCTCGGTGAAAAACAGCGAGAAGGGCTTCGCACGAATCGCGTTGAGATGGAAAGGGAGGCGGATGCTGTAGGCATGCGTCTGTTGCCGGTGACGACCGTCGATGAGGCGCGAGCGAGAGTCCTAGAGACTGTGGAGTAGATCTTGCATACCTGGCCTCACAGGACGCTGCTTCATAGCGGACGCTCGGCCAAGGGACGCGACCGACCGCAACGGGTCACGCGAGTTCGCTGACGTGAGCAACGGCTGTTCAGCCCCGCCGACGGCGAGAGACGACGCAGCGGGCGTCTGCGTGTGTCAGCTGTCGCCATCCACCGCCGGCCATTGCGTTGGCGGACAGCCTGCACCGCAATGGCCGGTATGTGGCCGGCAGCGTGAGTACGGCGATCGATGCTGACCGACCGGACACGCTGCACTGCTGTCGTTGGCCTTGCCGAGTCGTGTGGCAGCTGATGGCCGTGTGAGCTGCCGGCCATCAGTCCCGCCGGCGTCTCGGACTTTGTTGTCGCGTCTCAAGACGTTGCATGTCTCATGCCTCTATTGGCGCTGAACTCTCCCACAGCGCGGCGGGTGCGCACATGGCGCCCAACGGGCCAAATGCGCATGCTGCTGACGAAGGTCGGCGTGGAGCAGGCCCCGCTGCAGACTTCGTTGATCTGTACCGCCAGCGCTGGCGCATTGAGGAAGCCTTCAAGCGCCTGAAGCACCGCATGCACTTGGAAAGCGTCTCGGGCCTGTCGCAGCACGATTTGATCATCGACGTGTCGGCCAAGATCTTGGCCTCTTGGCCGACAACCTCGCCGCGCTGATGTGCGCGGCCGCTGCCGTCGACGCCGACTTGCCCCAGCAAGTCGCGTCGATGCAATCGGGCCTACGCCGCACGCGCGGGCGCCAAGATGCTCGCGCCCGTACTGCTGCGCATCGACGACGTCGCCGCCACCATTCGAGATGGCCTTGCCCTGCTCGGCCGTGTCTCCCAGCGCTTCATCGCAGGCCGATCCCGACCGTGACCGAGGTGTCACGTTACATCTCATCCCAGTCAGGCCGGCCAGGACGGCATCGCTGCGCGAAGTCGCACCGAACCTAACGCAATGCGAAATCAGTCGCGGTGAACAGCGTCGCGCATCCCCAGGCGATCAGCAGAACGCCGGCTGCCCGCCCTATCCAATGGCCGGCCGGGCTCAGCTTCTCCACCAGCACGAACAAGGCGATGCCGGCGATCCAGGCGTAGTTCATGACTCCACCGACGAAGAGCAGGAGCATCACCAACCAGCAGCAGCCCACGCACACCGCGCCGTGGTGCAGCCCCATCGCGAATGCCCCGCCAGCGCCGGGGCGCCAGTGCGTCAGGACGAAGTCCAGCGGTGAGCGGCAGTGGCGCAGGCACGCCGCCTTCAGGGGCGTCCATTGATAGAGACCTGCAGCGATCAACACCGTGCCGGCAACAACGACGCTTGTGATTTCCATCATCGGGGAAAGCAGCGCGAGCTGCTCAAGACCGAACTGCAACACGGCCGCCGCCATGCTGGCCATCGCCCAAACCGCCAGGTAGCCGAAGGCGAAGGTCCCTGAGCCGACCAGGGGTTCGCCGCGGTCGCGACGTCGGCGCGCGATGGTGGCATAGAGCAGGATCATGGGCGCCGCGCTCGGCAGCATCATGGCCGCCATCATGACGGCCCACATCATGAAGACGCTCAGTGCATGGCCCGCTGTCCACGGCCCCGTGCTCATGGGCATCAGCATCCCGCCCATGTCTTCCATCATTCCCGCGCCAGCGAGCAAGTACACCCACGAGGCGACGACGACGAACAGAAGGCACAGCACAACGATGAGGCGGTCTCGGCGCAGTGCCGCCTCCAGCAGCGAGCCGGCCGCCATGGTGGGACAAGCGCGCAGAGGCCCAGCCTGCGCTACGCAGCCACGCCCTCCGGTGTGTGAACAACATGAGCGAGCGTGCTGTGACTGCCGTGCGTCTCGAACTTGATGGCGCCCATGCTGCTGATGTTCGAAGAGGCGACCTCGCCTTCACGATGCTCGAAGCCCTCGGGCATCATGACCTGAATGCGATGGTCAGCGCCCGTGACAGGGTTCTTGATCGGCTCCACCTCGCTCTCGAGCACGCCGGGAATCATGAGCCGGGCCTTCCTGGCGACCTTGTCGAACTTGAACGCGATCGGCGCGAAGATCGGGTCGTGCATCTTGGTCACGATCAAGCTGCAGATATGGAAGAGCGTTCCTTCCGCCGAGTTCTGACCCGACATGATCTTGAACAAGGCATCGCGCTGCTCAGGCGTCGCTCGCTCATCGATGATCGGCTGCAATTGGCCGTTGCCCTCGTGAAGCGGGCCGGGGAAGTGGACCACCGCGAAGAAGCTGAGGCCGTCGAGGCTCGTGCTCTCGAAGTTGCCCTTCGTGATGTGCATGCCCAGGAACCCCTTGCAATGGCCCTGTGTCGGCTTCGCGTTGAAGTCGCAAGGGCATCCGTATGCGCAGGTGCAGTTCTTGAGCCATTCACCTTCAAGGCGCCAATTTGCGAGGGGCATGATGGACCTCCGTTGGAATACGACCCAACCGGGAAAGGAAGACTTAACTCGGACAGCCCTGTGTGTCGTGGTCGACTTTGATACGCCGCATTCTGGTCGCAATTCCAAGAACTAGGAGTCATGGGGCGGGTCACCCAACGGGCAGTGAGGTGACCCACGCACAGACGGAATCGCAAACAGCCGGCCGAAATGAGACCTACTCAGAAGTTGTGTTGAATGCCAAGGTCATAGCCCGTCTTGGAAGTGATCGCTTCACGGTCGTGCGCCACGTCGGCGTACAGCTTGGTGCGCTTGGACAGGTTGTAGTGGTACCCGACCCCGACCTTCCGCGCCGTCTTGTCGCTGGGTGCCGCGCCGGCTGGGTCGACCTTGGTCTGGCCATAGCCCACCTTGATGTCGCCGGGGCCGGCAGTGACGGTTGCACCCACCAGCCAGCCGACCGTCTTTACATCGGCCTCGGTGCGGCCGCGCGAGTAGCCGGCTGCCAGCTGCGCCGGGCCGATGCTGTAGCGGGCGCCGATGTTCCACAGTTTGTTGATCTCGCCGGCCGGATCTTCGTAGCCCGCCGCTACGAAAATCGGACCGCTGCTGTAGTTCGCGGCGACGGACCATGGACGATCGGGCCCCGGAGCTTCCGCGTTGTTGGCCTCTGCGATGGCGGCCCCGAAATTGATGCCCCTCGCGCTGAAGTCGTAGCGCACGGAATCGGCGAAGCGCGAGGCGGCGATCCCCGGCGCGGCCAGCATGCCAATGCCGCGCAAAGCGGCGACGGTCTCCGACGCCCATGGGTCGATCTGGTTCTGAACGTACGAGAACGAAGGCGTGTACTGCCTACCCAGGTTGATCGTGCCAAAGGGCGTGCGCAGCCCCACCGTGGAGTGGCCCTGCCAGAAGCGGCCGCCCGGAAGCGCAGGGCTGATGGTGGTGTCCATGCCGGTATCGGGCCTGAAGCGGTGCTCGAGGCTGAAGAGCGCGGCATAGCCGCCGCCCAGATCCTCAACGCCACGGAAGCCGATTCGGCTCGTGTTGGTGCCGCCTGCGTCGAACACCTGCTTGTCGCGGGTTCCGGGCGGCTTGCCCACGCCCACGTCGATCTTGCCGTAGATGGTGAGCGAACTCTGCGCCGACGCAGCGCCCGCCAGCGTGCCGAGCGTCGCCAATACCAAAACGGTCTTCTTCATGGCATCACCTTTCTTCACTCAAAGTGGAGCGGCTTGGGGTTGCCCGGTGTCAATGCGAACAACGGCCTGCTCGCCACGTTGTGTGGCTTGGCCGGGTCTTCAATCGGGGAGCGAGAGCGGCGCGCAAAGCCGGGCGTTCCGTAGCGCGCCGATGACAGACTGTGATTTGGCGCAGTTTCTGCGTCCCTGGCGGGCAAGCCATGCCGACAAAGGCATCGGCAGCGATGGTGAGCGACAGGTGCGACAGGCCGTCCGGAGGAGAAGAAATCCGGATGTGCCCCAACTGCCTCGATGACGGTCACCGCCATGGTCATCGACGTGTCCTGCATGCAGGGTTTCTTGGAGGGCGGCTCTGGTTTCGTAGTTCCAGGCCGGCACGCCCTTGCGCGTTCAGGCAGGCCTCGCGATGGTCGGAAACACCCTTCCATCGCGATTCCGTCCCGTGCCTGACTATCCAGCAAACGGCCGGCCCAAACAGCCAACCGAAACGCCGGGTGATCCGCAGATCGCCCGCGGTCGTTCTAACGGCATCATCCGGGCGAGGTGAACAGGAGGGAATACATGCCGGAACAGGGAGCAGGCGAGCTCGTGCGCGACGGGTCGCAGGCGGCGACGCCGTCGACGGCCACCACGCGCTCGCGGTACTCCACCGAGGAGGACCACCTCGCGCGCTGCCGCGCCGCCTCGCTGGCGCTTCTCGAACGCAACCTCACCCCGCGCGGCATCCTTGCCGCCACGCCGGGCCCCGAGGCCGAGGAGCGTCGCTACACCCGCATCTTCGGCCGCGATGCCGCCATCTGCGCGTTCGCCATGGCAGGCAGCGGCGTGCCCGCCTTGGAACAG
Organism: uncultured Burkholderiaceae bacterium; assembly: GCA_965653625.1. Lineage (GTDB taxonomy): Bacteria > Pseudomonadota > Gammaproteobacteria > Burkholderiales > Burkholderiaceae_C > Albitalea. The sequence continues at coordinate 7,342 of CBFHAS010000159.1, forward strand.
GGTGCCATCGCCAGCCTCGATGCGCTGGCCGACGGGCAGGCGCCCAATGGTCAGATTCCCAAGTACGTGGACGCCGAAGGCCGTGAGGCTGATTTCTGGTACCTCGGCTGCATCGATGCCACTTTGTGGTGGCTGCTCGCCGTGGACCACGTTCGCCGCGCCGCATGGCGGCCCGATGTGCTATTGCGGTGGGCCCGGCCGGTGGAGCGCGCGCTGCAGTGGCTGCTGGCGCAGGAGCACCAGCACTTTTTTTTGCTGCAGCAGAACGAGGCCAGCGACTGGGCGGACATCATGCCGCGCTCGGGCTTCGTGCTCTACACCAACGCGCTCTGGTTGCGCGTGAAGCGGCTGTACGGACTGCCGCGATGGGAAGACACCCGTCACCACGCGGAACACGTCTTCCACCCGTTTCAATCGGAACGTTCGGAGCACCGCCGCGTGCGCCTGCTCGGCCACTACGCGCGGCGTGGGCAGCGCAGCCCCGGCCTGTACCTGAGCTTCATGAACTTCTCGTTCGCGGGCGACGAGGGCGATGTCTTCGGCAACGTGCTCGCCATGCTGCACGGCCTGGCAGGCGATTCGATGAGCGAGCGCATCGTGCAAACGCTCGTCGGCGCCCGCGCCTGCGAGCCCTGGCCCGCGCGCGCGGTTTTGCGGCCTATCGGGCGCAGCCACGAGCTGTGGCGAGCCTACATGTCCAGGCACCGCCAGAACCACCCGCACCAGTACCACAACGGCGGCATCTGGCCCTTCATCGGCGGCTTCTGGGTGATGGCGCTGGCGCAGCTGGGCAAGCGCGACCTCGCGCACGCCGAGCTGGTCAAGCTGGCTGCCGCCAACGAGGTGGGCGGCTGGCGCTTCAGCGAGTGGTTCCATGGGCGCACGCTGGCGCCTTCCGGCATGGCGGGGCAGAGCTGGAACGCCGCGGCGTTCCTGATGGCCGAGCGAGCGATCGAGGCAGGCTGAAGAACCTGTGATCCTTCTGCGGCGCGTTTGCTTGCAGGTTGGTTTGTGCGTTCATTCTCGATACGACACGGCCTTCAGGGCGAACGGAGGGGGTGGATGAGCCTTGACCGTCGAAGGACGGGGCGCCCGGGCGTTCTCAACACCGTTCGTCCT
>CBFHAS010000160.1:0-8252 GCA_965653625.1 uncultured Burkholderiaceae bacterium
TGCCATGAACAGCGGGTACCTCCTCGAGTCAATATGATCGTCCGGGATTCGACAATTAACCACGGTGTTGCGCTTCGGCCTTGAAACCGCCAATGAAGCGAAATTTAGTAGTCATTGTCGGCGCACTATGCGGTATCGCATTGGCCGCAGGAGCGCTACTGCTACTGAGTCTCCTGCTTCAAACAGCGGGCGTACAGCTCTACGAGTCAGAGGCAGATCAACAACGCAACTTCAACTTCGCGATCCTCTTCGTGATAGCAATGGGTGCAGCGGGGAGTTGGGTTGGGTTTCGGATGTCGGCACGGTGACGCCCACGGTTGCTCATGCCGAGACAGAGAACAGACTGCCACTCTACAGACGGTGTTGTTGCACCGAGCGCGTGATGCGCTGAGCGGGGCGGACCCAGATGCGAACCGCCCGGCGGGGCTCCATTCCAATCGCGTGGTCGTGGCCGCGTGACGGCAGGCGTTGATGACGACAGGTTTGGACCTGCGCGAGCGGTGAAATGCCCTTCCCGCACGGAAACCGCAGCAGTACGATGTGCATGCAATCGTCATCCCATTGCCATACCGAGGGTCCATGGAGCTCAAGACCGCGCGATTGACGCTGCTCATCGATCCGCACAAGAAGGCCGCCTTCGAGCGGCTATGTGCGCAGCAGGATCTGACCCCTTCCCAGGTGGTGCGTCGACTGATCCGTGACTACCTGGCGCACTACGGGGTGGACTACCAGCCCAGTGGCGAAGGCGACGAGGCCGAACCCGCCGAACCGGACGAGCCCTCACCCGCCATTGGCAAACGCCCGCCCCGCCCGCGAAAGGTCTGATTCGTGGGCAGCCTGACGCCACTGGCTGACTGGCTTGCCCTCGACTGGATGATGTGTGTCGCCCTCGGTTGGCTCGCCGTGGGCGTGGCGGGGGTGGCCGTGTTGCACCGGCTGGCGCTCGTTGCGCATGTGCTCTTCCCGATCGGGGGCGTTCTCGGCCTGGCGCTCGCGGGCTCGGCCACGGCAGCGCTGATGGGCACGCCGCAGACCGCGGTGCTGCCCATCGGGCTGCCCAGCCTGCCGCTGCATCTGCGGCTCGATGGGCTGGCCGCTTACTTCCTGCTCGTCATCGGCGCCGCGTCGGCCGGCATCTCATTCTTCGCCGCCGGGTACTTTCGCAAGGGCGAGGGCACGCCGCCGGGGCTGATGTGCCTGGAGTACCACGTCTTCCTCGCCAGCATGCTGGGCGTGGTGCTGGCCGACGATGCCTACGGCTTCATGGTGATGTGGGAAACGATGGCGCTGTCGTCGTACTTCCTCGTCACGGCGAACCACCGGGTCCCCGAGGTCCGCGCCGCGGGCTACCTCTACATCACGATGGCGCGCGTGGGGGCCATTGCCATCCTGCTGTGCTTCGGCGTCCTGCAGGCCAACACCGGCGACTACACCTTCGCGAACCTGCGCGCACAGGAGTTGCCGCCCTTCTGGGCCTCGGTCGGTTTCCTGCTCGCGGTCTTCGGCTTCGGCGCCAAGGCCGGCATCGTGCCGCTGCACGTGTGGCTGCCCGAAGCGCACCCCGCGGCGCCCTCCCCGGTGTCGGCGCTGATGAGCGGCGTGATGCTCAACACGGCCATCTACGGCTTGCTGCGCGTCTGCTTCGACCTGCTGCACCAGCGCCTGTGGTGGTGGGGTGCGCTGCTGATGGCCGCGGGCCTCGTGACCGCGCTGTATGGCGTGATCTTCGCCGCGGCGCAGACCGACATGAAACGGCTGCTCGCCTATTCATCCATCGAGAACATGGGCCTGCTGTTCGTCGGCATGGGGCTCACGGTGCTCTTCGCCGCATACGACATGGCGCCCATGGCGGCCCTGTCGCTCACCGCCACGCTCTATCACGTGGCCAGCCACGCCTTCTTCAAGAGCCTGCTGTTCCTCGGCACCGGCAGCGTGCTGCACGCCACCGCCGAGCGCAGCCTGGGCAAGCTGGGCGGGCTCATCCGCAACATGCCGTGGGTCGGCTGGTTCACGCTGCTCGGCGTGCTGGCCAGCGCAGGGCTGCCGCCCCTGGGCGGCTTCGTGTCCGAGTGGCTGCTGCTGCAGAGCTTCCTGTTCTCGCCGGGACTGCCGGTGCCGCTGCTCACCATGCTGATCCCCGTGGTCGCGGCCATCATCGCGCTGGTGGCCGCGCTGGCCGGCTACACCATGGTCAAGTTCTTCGGCATCATCTTCCTTGGCCTGCCGCGCGAGGAGAAGCTCGCCCACGCCCACGACGCCGGCCTGCGCGAACGGATCGGCATGGGCTGGCTGGTGGCCGGCTGCCTGGCGCTGGGCCTGCTGCCCGTCCCTTTCATCACGCTCATCGACCCGGTGACGCGGCAACTCACCGGCGCCGGCCTCGCCGAGCGCGTTGCGGCGAGCGGCTGGCTGCTCGCCCCAAACGGCCTCGAACAGGCCAGCTACGGCCCGGTGGTCTTCCTGCTCGGCATCCTGGGCAGCTTTGCGCTGGCGTTCCTGCTGGTGCGAAGGCTCTACCACGGTCGCATGCGCCACGGCATTGCCTGGGCTTGCGGCTTCCCCTGGGGCACGGCGCGCATGCAGGACACGGCTGAGGGGTTTGGCCAGCCGATCCGACAGATCTTCGAGCCCTTTTTCCAGATGCAGCGCGAGCTGCCCACGCCCTTCGACGAGCAGCCGCGCTACCGTGTGGTGATCGAAGACCACTTCTGGCGCTGGCTCTACGTGCCCATCGCCGACCTGGCCAACTACTTCGCGCGCCTGATCGGCCTGATGCAGCAGGGCCGCATCGCCGTCTACCTGCTCTACAGCTTTCTCACGCTGGCGGCCACGCTGCTGGCGGTGATGTGGTGAGCCCCGCATGACCTGGACCGGGGTCTTGTCGCAGGCGCTGGAGATTGCCCTGGCCATCGCGCTGGCGCCATTGCTCAGCGGCTGGATCAACCAGTGGCGTGCCTGGCTGCAGAACAAGTCCGCGCCCAGCATCTGGCAACCGTACCGCACGCTGCACAAGCTGTTCGTCAAGGAATCGGTCGTGGCCGAGAACGCCTCGCGCCTGTTCCGCAGCGCGCCCTACGTGGTGTTCGGCTGCATGACGCTGGCCTGCGGGATCATCCCCACCATCTCCACCGACCTGCCACTCGCGCCGGCTGCCGATGCCATTGCGCTGGTGGGCCTGTTCGCGCTGGCGCGGGTGTTCATTTCGCTGGCGGCCATGGATGTCGGCACCTCGTTTGGCACCATGGGCGCGCGCCGCGAGATGCTGATCGGCTTCCTCGCCGAGCCCGCGCTCCTGATGGTGCTGTTCTCGGCGTCGCTCATCTCGAAGTCGACCTCGCTGCCTACCATCGTGGAGACCCTGGCGCATCGGGAGCTAACCATCTACCCGGGCTTGGCCTTCGCCGGCGTGGCCTTCACCATGGTGTCGCTGGCCGAGAACGCGCGCGTGCCGGTGGACAACCCGGCCACGCACCTGGAGCTCACGATGATCCACGAGGCACTGATCCTCGAATACTCTGGCCGTCACCTGGCGCTGCTCGAGTGGGCCGCGAGCCTGAAACTCTTTGCCTACTCGTGCATCGGCCTGGCGTTGTTCTTCCCCTGGGGCGTGGCCGAGGCTCACGCGCCCCAGGCCATGCTGCTGGCGCTGCCGGCGCTCGTGCTCAAGCTGTCCATTGGCGGCTTCCTGCTCGCGGTGCTGGAAACGCTGTCGGCCAAGATGCGCATCTTTCGCGTGCCCGAGTTCCTGGCCACCGCCTTTCTGCTGGCGGTGATCGGCCTGCTGGTCCATCTGTTGCTGGCGCCGCGATGAACGCCCTGCTCACCCAGTTCGTCAACCTGCTCGGCGCGCTGCTGCTCATCCTGGCCTTCGCGATGATCACGCAGCGACGAATCCTCTCGCTCATCCACCTGTTCACCCTGCAGGGCGCGACGCTGGTGCTGGCTACCGCTGTGGTGGGCTACGTCACGCACCAGCCGCACCTGTACCTTTCCGCGGCCATCACGTTCGTGCTGAAAGTGCTGGTGATCCCGTGGCTGCTGCACCGGGTGATCGAGCGCCTGAACATCCGCTGGGAACTGGAAACGCTCATCAACATCCCGACCACGATGATCATCGGCATCGTCGTCGTGATCTTCGCCTTCAACCTCGCGCTGCCGATCTCGCGGCTGTCGAGCACGCTGGCCAGCGGCACGCTCGGCATCGCGCTGGCCTGCGTGCTGCTTTCGTTCCTGATGATGATCACGCGGGCCAAGGCGGTGCCTCAGGTGATCGGCTTCCTGGCGATGGAAAACGGCCTGTTCTTCGCCGCCACATCGGCCACCTATGGCATGCCGATGGTCGTGGAGCTGGGCATCGCGCTCGACGTGCTGATCGGCGTGCTCATCCTCGGCGTGTTCATGTTCCAGATCCGCGAGCAGTTCGACAGCCTGGACATCCGCCACCTCGAAAAGCTCAAGGAGGATTGACCGTGGCGGCCCTGCTCTTCCTGCTTGGCATACCTTTGCTGGGCGGCATCACGCTCGGGCTCTTCGGCCACCGCGACAACGCGCGCGACATCAACGTGGCCTTCAGCGCCGGCACCTTCGCCGCCGCCTGCGTGCTCACCGCCGAGGTCGTCGCCGAGGGGCCGAAGCTGCTGTGGAGCCAGCACTTCTACATCGACGCGCTCAATGTCTTCCTGGTCACGCTGACCGCTTTCGTGGGCCTCACGACCTCGCTGTTCTCCCGGCCCTACATGCGTGTGGAGCGCGACCACGGGAAGATGACCCCGCCGCGGCTGCGCCTGTACCACAGCATGTACCAGCTCTTCAACTTCACGATGCTGCTGGCGCTCACGACCAACAACCTCGGCATCGTGTGGGTGGCCATGGAAGCGGCCACCCTGAGCACGGTATTGCTGGTGAGCGTGTACCGCACCGCCGCCAGCCTGGAGGCGGCGTGGAAGTACTTCATCCTCTGCGGCGTCGGCATCGCGCAGGCGCTCTTCGGCACGGTGCTGCTGTACATGGCGGCCGAACGCGTCATCGGCCCCGAGGGCGGCGCGCTTCTGTGGACCCACCTCGATGCCGTGAAGGCCCAACTTGATCCGAACATCATCACGCTGGCCTGGGCCTTCCTCTTCATCGGCTACGGCACCAAGGTGGGCCTCGTGCCCGTGCACAACTGGCTGCCCGATGCGCATGCCGAGGGCCCCACGCCCGTGTCGGCCGTGCTCTCCGGCCTGCTGCTCAACGTGGCGCTCTATGCCGTCCTGCGCTGCAAGGTGCTGACCGATGGCGCCCTGGGCGGCAGCCAGCTCACCGGCCGCCTGATGATGGGCTTCGGCATGGTGTCGGTGGTGGCCGCGGTGTTATTCATCATCCGTCAGCGCGATGTGAAACGCATGTTCGCGTACTCGTCCATCGAGCACATGGGCTTGATGACTTTTGCCTTCGGCATGGGCGGCCCCATCGCCAGCTTCGCCGGCCTGCTGCACATGACGGTGCATTCGCTCGTCAAGTCGGCCATCTTCTTCGCGGTGGGCCATGCTACGCAGAAGGCCGGCTCGCAGAACATGGAAGAGATCCGCGGCCTGATCCGCGTGAACCCCACCGTGGGATGGGGGCTCATGCTGGGCGCGCTGGCCATCCTGGGCATGCCGCCCTTCGGCGTGTTTGCCAGCGAGTTCCTCATCGTCACCACGGCCATGCGCGAGCAACCCTGGGCCACGCCTTTCCTGCTGGTCGCGCTCGGCTTAACCTTCGCCTCGGTGTTCAGCCGCGTGCAGCCGATGGTGTTCGGCGAGACCACGCTGAAGCCCCTGGCGCACGCGCCGGCGCTGATCCCAGTGTTCGTGCACCTGGCCCTCGGTCTGATGCTGGGCCTGTACATCCCGCCCTACCTCGACGCGTGGTACCGACAGGCGGCGGCCATGCTGGGGGGCTGACGCCAATGTTCATGAAGAACCTGGGGCTTGATGTGCGCCGGCTGCCCACGCCAATGCCCACCTGGCATGCGGTGGTCGACCGCACGCAGTGGGCCTGCACAGCCAGCCGCGTCGCCGCAGCAGGCGGGCGCCTTGTGGCGCTGTGGGGCGTCGACCGCTCGCACACGGCGCCGGCGGCCTCTCCGGTTGCCATTTGCGCCGCACTCGCCGGCGACTTCGGCCTGCTGTGGATGGAGCTTCCGCTGGCCGCGCAGGAGAGTTACCCCGACCTCACACGCACATTCGCCTGCGCCTCACGCATGCAGCGCGCCGTGGCGGACCTCCACGGCGTGCAGGCCGACGGTGCCGGCGACACGCGGCCGTGGCTGAACCATGGTCTCTGGGGCGACGGCGAACCGCCGCTTCGGCACACCTCGAATGCCAGCGGGGCTTCGCTCAATACCCTGCCGGCCGACTACGCCTTCGTGCGCGTCGAAGGTGACGGTGTCCATGAAATCCCTGTCGGCCCGGTACACGCCGGCATCATCGAGCCGGGCCACTTTCGCTTCTCGGTGGTGGGCGAAAAGGTGCTGCGGCTGGAGGAGCGGCTGGGCTACACGCACAAGGGCATCGAGCAGCGGTTCACCACTCTGCCCGCGCTGGAAGCCCATCGCCTGGCCGGCCGCATCAGCGGCGACTCCACCGTGGCCTTCGCATGGGCCTACTGCATGGCCCTCGAATCGGCCGCCGGCATCGAGATCCCCGAACGCGCCGCCTGGCTGCGCGCTCTGCTGCTGGAGCGCGAGCGCGTGGCCAACCACCTGGGCGACCTCGGAGCGCTGGGCAACGACGCCGCCTTCGGGTTCGGGCTGGCGCAGTTCTCACGCTTGCGCGAAGACTGGCAGCGGTTGTCGAACCGGCATTTCGGCCACCGCTTCATGATGGATGCCATCAGCCCCGGCGGCGTCGCTGTGGACATCGACACGCCAGCCTGCGATTCGGTGCGGCGGCAGTGCGACGCGATCGAGCGTGAGCTGCGCGCGCTGCGCGACATCTACGACGAGCACGCCGGCCTGCAAGACCGCTTCATGACCACCGGCCGGGTAGCACGCGAACTGGCCTTGCGACTCGGGCTGACCGGCATGGCCGCGCGGGCCAGCGGTCTCGGCTACGACCTGCGCGCCGATGCTTCCTTCGATCCGTACCGCAGCCTGGCCGCGCGTGTGTGCCTGCATACCGGCGGTGATGTGGCGGCGCGGGTCGCGATCCGCTTCGATGAGGCATTCGAGTCGCTGCGTCTCATCCGCGAAATCTGTTCACGGCTGCCCGCAGGGCCCGCTCATACCGGGATGCCCCTTCCCGATGCCCCGCTCAGCCGCGGCATCGGCTGGGTGGAGGGCTGGCGCGGCGAGGTGGTCGTCGCACTCGACCTGGGTTTGCATGGGCGCATCCTGCGCTGCCATCCGCACGACCCATCCTGGCAGAACTGGCCGGTGCTCGAACATGCCGTGATCGGCAACATCGTTCCCGACTTCCCGCTCATCAACAAGTCCTTCAACCTGAGCTATTCAGGACACGACCTCTGATGTGGCACATCCTCAAGCAGATCGCGCGCGCCGGCATCGTGACCGAGCCGCCCCCCGCGTCTGACGATGCACTTTGCGTGGAGGCCGGCCGCATCCATGACGAGATTCTCGCCACGCTGGGCCAGGCCCTCACCATCCGCGAGGTTGATGCCGGCTCGTGCAACGGCTGCGAGCTTGAGATCCACACCCTCAACAACCCCTACTACAACCTTGAAGGCATGGGCATCCGCTTCGTCGCCAGCCCCCGCCACGCCGACATGCTGCTGGTGACCGGCCCGGTGTCGCGCCACATGGCCGAGGCTTTGAAGCGCACCTACGACGCGACACCGGAACCCAAGCTGGTGGTCGCCATCGGCGACTGCGGCTGCACGGGCGGCATCTTCGGCGAGAGCTACGCGAGCTGCGGCCGGGTGCGCAACATCATCCCGGTGGATGTGGAAGTACCCGGCTGCCCGCCACCGCCGATCGACATCTTGCGCGGCATCCTCACGGCGGTGAAGCGCAACGGCTTGGGTCGGGAAGGCTGAGCCAGTCGCGCAGAACGGCTGCCTTTAGTGCTTAAGCACACGGCGTGCGCGGCGTGTCGCGACGGCACGCCATCTCCGGTAGTGGACCCGAAATCCCCGGTCGGCCTTCTTGCTGCGACGAGCGAGAGCGGACGACCACAGCTGACACGAATTCGGCTTCCTTATCTCTCCGCGCGGACTTAGCTGGCGCCACAAGTCCGATCGGACTATGCGAGCCAACATATTCATGGAAC
>CBFHAS010000161.1:0-7981 GCA_965653625.1 uncultured Burkholderiaceae bacterium
CATACAGAACCGGGCGGCTGAGCACCTGCGCCCCGTCAGCCGGCGGTGCGCAGCACGATGTCGAACACACCCACGGCGGTGCCGTGGCGGTCGGTGAAGCTGACCCAGCGGCAGGCTTCCACGCGCGGGTCGGCGGCATCGCCGCGGTCGCGCGGGGTGCCGTGCTCTTCTAGCCAGTACGACTGTGTGGTGAGCGTCTGGTGGCCGGGCGCAGCCACCTTCCAGTGGATGTGCCTGCGGCGGTTGCCGTAATGGCCGGGCACGATGCTCATGAAGGCATAGCGGCCGGCGTCGCCGGTGGTGGTGACGCCACGCAGGTTGATCTCGCCGCGGCGGTAGCGCGAGATGTCGCCGCGCGCAGCGGGGTGGTAGGCCCCTTGCGCGTCGGCGTGCCAGATCTCCAGCTTCGCGCCCCGCACGGGGGTGACGCCGTCTTCGCTGTACACCGTTCCGCTGATGCGCATGGGCTGGCCAGGAGCCTTGCCGGGGTTGATGTCGACGCTCGTGGGCGCGTTGCTTACATAGAACGGCCCCTCGGTGGCCGAGGCGGTGGGGCCGCAGTCCTTGCGGCATTGCGGCGCAGGCGAGCAGGCGGAGGGCGACTGCGCCCAGGCGGGCGGCACCGAGGCCAGGACGCCCAGGGCGCCCGCCTCGCTCAACAGGCGGCGGCGTTGCATGTTCAGACCTTTCCGTATCAGTCCGCCGAAACACCGGAATCGGCGGTGCTGTCCGCCACTTCCAGCGTTTCAGCGGACTGGTGAGCGACTCATTCTGAACCGGGGCGGCGGGGCAACGCCGCGGGCATGTCCCGCACGCCGTCAGGTTCAATCCGGGCCAGACGCGCGCTCAAGTCCGCTGAAAATTGTGCCGGCTGAGCGGCAGATCGCGGATGCGCTTGCCGGTGGCGGCAAAGACAGCGTTCAGAACGGCCGGCGCGGCCACGGCGATGGTGGGTTCGCCCACGCCGCCCCAGAAGCCGCCCGAAGGCATGACGATGGTTTCGACCTTCGGCATGTCGGCCAGCAGCATGACGGGGTAGGTGTCGAAGTTGCGCTGCTCGATGCGGCCGTCCTTGAGCGTGATGCGGCCGTTCAGCGCGGCCGACAAGCCATAGACAAAGGAGCCTTCCACCTGGGCTTCGATCTGCTGCGGGTTCACTGCGTGCCCCGGGTCGGTGGCGGCCACGATGCGCCGGATCTTCAGCGCCCCGGCGTCATTGACCGAAACTTCCGCGCACGCCGCCACGTAGCTGCCGTATCCCATCACCTGCGCCAGCCCGCGGTGCACGCCCTCGGGCGCCGGTGTGTCCCAGCCAGCCCGTGCGGCCACCGCGTTCAAGACCGCCAGGTGCCGGGGTGAGTTCGCAAGCAGTTTTCGCCGCAGCGCCAGCGGATCCTGGCCCGCGGCGTGTGCCACTTCATCGAGAAAGCACTCGATGTACAGGGCGTTGTGGTTCAGGTTCACGCCACGCCAGAAGCCCGGGCGCACCGGCGGGTTGCGCATGGCATGGTCGATCAGCAGATGCGGGATTGCATAGCCGAAGCTGCCTTCAGTGCCGCCGGGCTCAAGCCCCTGGAACACCAGCTTGTCGCCCCCCTTCCGCACGCTCTGCGGCGCGAGCTCAGCCATGATCGACTGGCCCGAGAGGCGCATGTGCAGCCCCACGAGTTGGCCTTGCGCGTCCAGGCCCGCGGTGAGCTTGCATTGCGTCACGGGGTGGAAATGGTCGTGCTGCATGTCCTGTTCGCGCGACCACAGCAGCTTGATTGGCGTGCCCGGCATGTGCCTGGCGATGGACACCGCCTGGCGGATCCAATCGGTGGCGTTGCGCCGCCCGAAGCCGCCGCCCGGCAGCTGCTTGTACACCTCGCACTTCGACGTCGGCAGCCCGGCTGCCTCGGCGGTGGCGGCCAGCGCCGCCTCGCCATTCTGGGTGGGCGTCCAAACCTCACAGCGCTCGGGCGTCCAGCGGGCCGTGGCGTTCATCGGCTCCATGGTCGCGTGGGCTTGGTACGGGTACGAATAGACCGCCTCGATGTGCCGCGCAGCCGAGGCAATCGCCCCGCGCGCATCGCCGGCCGCGTGGCCCACGAATGCGTCCTGTGCGTCCAGACCGGTCTTCAGCAGGGCGTCGATGTCAGCGCTGGAAAGCCGGGCGTTCGGCCCCTCGTCCCACTGCACCGGCAGTGCGTCCAGCGCGGTCTTGGCTCGCCACCAGGTGTCGGCCACCACGGCCACCGCGGTGTCGCCTACGCGTACGACCTTCCTCACGCCCGGGTGTTTCTCGACGGCCGCGGCGTCGAAGCTTCGCAGCTTGCCGCCGACGACGGGGCAGTGCTTGATGGCGGCATTGAGCATGCCGTGCATGACGAGGTCGATGCCATATACCTGCGCGCCGGTCAGCTTGGGGCGCGTGTCCAGCCGCTTGACCGGCTGGCCGGCGAGCTTCCAGGTCTGCGGGTCCTTGAGGGACACCTCGGTGGGCGGCGTGAGCTTCGCCGCTGCCGCAGCCACCTTGCCGTAGGTGGTCTGCCGCCCGCTGGACGCATGGGTGATCACGCTGTCGAAGGCGTGGCACTCGGAGGCCGGCACCTTCCACTCGTTGGCAGCCGCCTGCACGAGCAAGATGCGCGCGATGGCGCCGCCCTTGCGCACCGCATCGTGCGAGTCGCGGATGCCCCGGCTGCCGACGGTGGAGAAGCTGCCCCACACGCGTTCTCGCGCGAGGTTCTGCCCGGGCGTGGGGTACTCGGTCGCGACGCGATTCCAGTCGCAGTCGAGCTCCTCGGCCACCAGCTGCGCCAAGCCGGTGAGGGTGCCTTGGCCCATCTCGGATCGTGCGATGCGGATGACGACCGTGTCATCGGGCCGGACCACGACCCAGGCATTCACCTCGCCGGGCGAGGTGGGCTGGTGCGAGCCCGTCTTGTCGGCCAGGGGCAGGACGATGCCGACGGCCAGGCCGCCGGCGGCGATGGCTGAGCCGCCGATGAAGACGCGGCGGGTGAGGGGGCGATCCATGGCTGCTTTCTCACCGCGCTCAAGTGACGTGGCCCTCGGCGGCCAGGTGGACGGCAGCGCGCACCCGCTGGTACGTGCCGCAACGGCAGATGTTGGTCATCGCCCGGTCGATGTCGGCATCGGTGGGCTTCGGCTTGGCCGCCAGCAGCGCGGCGGCGGCCATGATCATGCCGGCCTGGCAGTAGCCGCATTGCGGCACGTCCAGCGCCGCCCATGCCTTCTGCACCGGGTGGTCGCCCCGCGCCGACAGGCCCTCGATGGTCACCACCTTCTCTTGCGAGCTCAGCGTGGAGACCGGCCGCACGCACGAGCGCGTGGGCATGCCGTCGACGTGCACCGTGCAGGCGCCGCATTGAGCGATGCCGCAGCCGTACTTGGTGCCCGTGAGGCCCAGCTGCTCGCGCAGCACCCAGAGCAAGGGCGTATCCGGTTCGGCATCGAACTCGCGGATCTGGCCGTTGACGATGAGCGTCGGCATGCGTTTCTCCTTCAGCGCTCCACCAACAGGAAAGGTATCAGCCCATCCACCGTTCGGCGGCCCATTCGACTACCGCCGCCAGCGGCAGTCCAGCGGCATGCTGCTGGCGCAGAGAGCGTGCATCGTTGCCCGCGAAGAGGCTGTCGCGCAGCAGGTTGCTGGCGTCCAGTGCACACAGGTCGAGCGCGTGTTCATCAATGCGCGACAGCGTGCGCAGGATGTCGTCGCGCAGCTTGTGGCGCTGCTTGGTCTTGGGATCCACGATCTCGCCATCCAGGCCGAAGCGGCAGGCCTGGAAGCGGTTGAAGGTGTAGACGAGATAGTCGTCCTCGGCCGGCTCGAAAGGACGTTCCTCGCGGAGGTGGCGGCACAGGCATTGCAGGTAGCAGGCCAGTGCCGCGGCTTTGTCCACGGTGAGCGGTGTGTCGCACACCCGCAGCTCAATCGTGCCGAACTCCGGCTTAGGCCTGATATCCCAATAGAAATCCTTCATCGACTCTACGACGCCGGTGCTCGTCATCTTGTCGAAGAAGTGCCCGAACTCATCCCAACCCAGCGCGAAAGGCGCGCGACCCGACAGCGGAAACGCGAACACCGAGTTGAGCCGCGCCGAATCGAAGCCTGTATCCACGCCCTGCACGTACGGCGACGAAGCCGACAGCGCGATGAAATGCGGTACGTAACGCGACAACGCATGCAAGAGCCACAGCGCTCGGTCGCCGTCCTCGCAGCCGATGTGCACATGCTGGCCGAACACGGTGAACTGCTTGGCGAGGTAGCCGTAGAGCTCGCTGATGTAGTGGAAGCGCTCGGTCGGGTAGATCTGTTGCGCGCTCCAGTGCTGGAACGGGTGCGTGCCGCCGCCGCCGATGGCGATGTTGAGCTTGCGTGCGCCCGACGCCAGCTGCCGGCGAAGATCGTGCAGTTCGGCCAGCAGCGGCCCGTGCTCGCGCTGGATCGAACTGCCGATCTCGATCATGCTGCACGTGATTTCGGGCTTCACGTCCCAGGCGCCGCCGTGGCTCTTGAGCACGCGCAGAAGATCCTCGGCCTGTGGCGCGAGATCGAAATCGTGTGTGCTGACGAGCTGCAGTTCCAGCTCGACCCCCAGCGTCAGCGGCGACGAAGAGGTAAACGGTGCGAGGCTCATGAGGCTTGCGTCTCTCGTGCCACCGCCTGCAGCGCCACGCGCGTCCACAGGGGCCCGGTGATCTGCATCACGCTGCTGGCCAGCAGCAAGGCCTGCAGCACCGCGCGGTCCATGCCCGGCAGTTGCGAGTCCCAGGCAAAGGTGTCGGCGGCCATCAGCACAGCCAGGCTGCTCATGGGCTGCAAAGCAACCGTCAGCGCGCCCGCCTGGCGCCAGCCCAGGCCGCTGGGCCGGGCGAGCAGGGCCACCGCGAAGCCCTTGCCGGCAGCGCGGGCGCCCACGATGACCAGCACCAGTGGCAGCAGCGACGCGATGTCATCCAGCGTGAGCAGCAGGCCCAGGCACAGGAAGAGAACCACCACCAGCGCCGCGCCCGCCGAACCGAGCTGCGGTTCGATGGTGAGCGCATGGCGCATGCGCGTCCGGGCTATGACACCGGCCACCAGCAGGGCGAGCAGCGGCGACAGCGTCCACTGCACCGCCAGCATGCTCGCAATGATCACCAGCCCGATCTGGAGGACCGGCATCCCGCTGGTGCCGCGCAGACGCCGGCTCAGCAGTTCGAGCAGCAGCGCGCACACGGCGCCCAGCAGCACCGAGCCCGACACCACGTACAGCGATCCCATGGTCGTGGCCACCACGTCGCGCTCCGCGGATTCAGCCACCACATGCCACACCTTGAGCAGCAGCATGGCCATCACGCTGTTGATGGCCGTCATGAGCAGCAGCCGCTCGGTGACCTGGCCCCTCGGGCGCGTCTCATGCAGCACGGCCAGCGTGATGACGGGCGAAGTGGACATGGCCACCGTGCCGGCCATCGTGGCCGAGAGGCTCGGTACCCCGAGCGCCACCAGCGCTCCGGCCACTGCCAGGCCCGCCACCAGGCCCTCCAGCAGCGAGGTCAGCGCGAGCGCCGGGTTGTCAATCAACCAACGCGGTCGGATGCGTGCGCCCAGTTCGAACACCAGCACGCCAATGGCCAGGTCGATGAGAGGCTTCCACGCATCGAGCTCCTTGCGGTCGAGCAGGGCCAGCAGCAATGGGCTGGCCAGTGCGCCCACCAGCATGTAGCCGCACGGGCGCGGCAGCCGCGCGTGGCGATGCAGCCAGTCGGCCAGCACCACCGCCAGCACCAGGAGCAACGCCAAGCCCAGCACCGGGTCGGCGCCGCGCAGGCCTTCGAGCGTCCACAGAGGGGCGCCAGTTGCAGAGTTGAAGGGATTCAATACGTTCAGCCGGCTGGCGTTGAGGGCGGCCAGTTTAGAGGCACCACCATAATCGGCCCCGTGCGCGCCCGGCGCGATGCCCCTTGAATCGGCCCAACGCTGCCCTCATCTGCCTGCCCGCCGGGCGGTGCGCTCCGGCCGACTTCCACCTGAACCACCATGGACAAGCAAACACTTTCTTTCCAGGCCGAGGTCAAGCAGATCCTGCACCTCGTGACGCACTCGCTGTACTCGAACAAGGAGATCTTCCTGCGGGAACTGATCTCCAACGCCTCCGACGCCTGCGACAAGCTGCGCTTCGAGGCGCTGAACCATTCCGGGCTGTTCGAAGACCAGCCGCATCTCGACGTGCGGGTGGCCTTCGATCCGCAGGCCAAGACCGTCACCATCACCGACACCGGCATCGGCCTGTCGCTGGAGGAGGCGGTAGCCAACCTGGGCACCATTGCCAAGAGCGGCACGCGCGAGTTCATGGCCGCGCTGGAGGGGGACCAGAAAAAGGATGCGCAGCTCATCGGCCAGTTCGGCGTGGGCTTCTACAGCGGCTTCATCGTGGCCGACCGCATTACCGTCGAGTCGCGCCGCGCGGGCCTCAAGCCCGAAGAGGGCGTGCGCTGGAGTTCCGAAGGCACGGGTGAGTTCGAGGTCGAGAACATCACCCGGGCGCAACGCGGCACCTCCGTGATCTTGCACCTGCGCCAGGGCGAGGACGAGTTCCTCAGCACCTGGAAGCTCAAGTCCATCATCGGCAAGTACTCCGACCACATCTCGCTGCCCATCCTCATGCAGAAGGAAGAGTGGGACGCCGAGGAGAAGAAGCAGGTCACGCGCGACGAATGGGAGACGGTCAACAAGGCCGCGGCCCTCTGGGCGCGCAGCAAGAACGAGATCACCAAGGAGCAGTACGAGGAGTTCTACAAGCAGCTGAGCTACGACACCGAGCCACCGCTGGCCTACACGCATAACCGCGTGGAGGGGCGCAGCGAGTACACCCAGCTGTTGTACGTCCCCGCCAAGGCGCCGTTCGATTTGTGGAACCGTGACAAGCGCGGCGGCGTGAAGCTGTATGTCAAGCGTGTGTTCATCATGGACGACGCCGAGGCGCTGATGCCCGTGTACCTGCGCTTTGTCAAGGGCGTCATCGACAGCAGCGACTTGCCGCTCAATGTGTCGCGCGAGCTGCTGCAGGAAAGCCGCGACGTGAAGGCCATCCGCGAAGGCTCGACCAAGCGTGTGCTCTCCATGCTGGAATCGCTGGCCGACAGCGAGGACGAGGCCGAGCGCGCCAAGTACGCTGCCTTCTGGAAGGACTTCGGCGCCGTCCTCAAGGAAGGCATCGGCGAGGACTTCGCCAACCAGGAGCGGCTGGCCAAGCTGTTGCGCTTCGCGTCCACCGAGGCCGATGAGGGCGTCAGCCTCGTCGACTACGTCAAGCGCATGAAGGAAGGCCAGGAGGCCATTTACTACATCACTGCCGATAGTCTGGCTGCCGCCAAGAGCAGCCCTCAGCTTGAGATCTTCCGCAAGAAGGGCATCGAGGTGCTGCTGCTGGTCGATCGCGTCGACGAGTGGATGCTGAGCCACCTGTACGAATTCGATGGCAAGTCGCTACAAAGCGTGGCCAAGGGCTCGGTGGACCTCGGCAAGCTCCAGGACGAGGCCGAGAAGAAGCACGCTGAGGAAGCGGCCGAGGCGTTCAAGCCCGTGCTCGAGCGCCTGAAGGAAGCCCTGAAGGATCGCGCCAAGGACGTTCGCATCACCACGCGTTTGGTGGATTCGCCCGCTTGCCTCGTGGTCGAGGCAGGCGACATGAGCGGCCACCTTGCACGCCTGCTCAAACAGGCCGGGCAACAGGCGCCCAGCACCAGGCCCGTGCTCGAAGTGAATCCGGAGCATGCACTGGTGAAGCGCCTGGACGGCAGCGTGCACTTCGATGACCTGGCGCACATCCTGTACGACCAGGCCCTGTTGGCGGAGGGCGGGCAGCTAGAGGATCCGGCTGCGTACGTGCGGCGGGTCAATACGATGCTGCTGGCCTGACCCGTCGCGGGGGGGGGGGGGGGAGGCCCCCACCCCCCCCCCCCCCGGCAAAACGGAGTTGTAGCC
>CBFHAS010000162.1:0-7937 GCA_965653625.1 uncultured Burkholderiaceae bacterium
TCATGCCGGCCTTCGTGGGCTTCGCGAACTGGATGATCCCGCTGCAGATCGGCGCGTCGGACATGGCCTTTGCGCGCATGAACAACTTCAGCTTCTGGCTGATCATCCCGGCGGCTGTGTTGCTCGTGATGAGCTTCTTCCTGCCCGGCGGCGCGCCCGCCGCGGGCTGGACGATCTATGCGCCGCTCACCTACCAGATGCCCATGTCGATGGACTTCGCCATCTTCGCGCTGCACCTGCTGGGCGCTTCTTCCATCATGGGCGCGATCAACATCATCGTCACCATCCTCAACCTGCGCGCGCCGGGCATGTCGCTCATGCGCATGCCGCTGTTCTGCTGGACATGGCTCATCACCGCCTACCTGTTGATCGCAGTGATGCCCGTGCTGGCCGGCGTGATCACGATGACGCTCACCGACCGCCACTTCGGCACCACTTTCTTCAACCCGGCCGCGGGCGGCGACCCGGTCCTGTACCAGCACATCTTCTGGTTCTTCGGGCACCCGGAGGTCTACATCATGATCTTGCCGGCCTTCGGGATCGTGAGCCAGATCGTGCCGGCCTTCGCGCGCAAGCATCTGTTCGGCTACACGTCGATGGTGTATGCCACCGCGTCGATCGCCATCCTGTCGTTCATCGTGTGGGCTCACCACATGTTCACGACAGGCATGCCCGTGACGGGGCAGTTGTTCTTCATGTACGCGACCATGCTGATCGCCGTGCCCACGGGTGTGAAGATTTTCAACTGGATCGCCACCATGTGGCGCGGCTCGCTGAGCTTCGAGACGCCCATGCTATGGGCGCTGGGCTTCATCTTCGTGTTCACCGTCGGCGGCTTTTCGGGGCTCATCCTCGCCGTGGCGCCTGTCGACATCCAGCTGCAGGACACCTACTACGTGGTGGCGCATTTTCACTACGTGTTGGTTGCGGGCTCGCTCTTCGGGCTGTTCGGCGGCTTCTACTACTGGGCTCCGAAATGGAGCGGCGTCATGTACCCGGAGCGGCACGGCCAGATCCACTTCTGGGCTTCGCTGGTGCTGGTGAACATCACCTTCTTCCCCATGCACTTCCTCGGCCTGGCCGCCATGCCGCGCCGCTATGCCGACTATCCGATGCAGTTCGCCGACTGGAACCTGCTCACTTCGCTGGGAGCCTTCGGCTTCGGCCTCGCGCAGGTGTACTTCCTCTTCTTCGTGCTGATTCCCGTGCTGCGCAAGCGCGGCGAGCCGGCCGCGGCGCGCCCGTGGGACGGCGCGCTGGGTCTGGAGTGGGAGGTGCCGTCGCCGGCGCCTTTCCATACCTTCGAGACGCCGCCGGATCGCCAGTTGGTGGTGAGCCACCGGGTGTTGCTGGCGGACTGAGACCGTGAACCGGGTTCTCACAGCGCCGGCTCAGGAGATGCCATGAACGCCACGCCTATTGAGGTTTCAGTATCCGTTCGCACTGATCCTTCGACAAGCTCAGGACTGAAGGCAAGTCGAAGTGCCTGCATCAAGGTGCACGCTGGCTTCGACA
This sequence comes from uncultured Burkholderiaceae bacterium, assembly GCA_965653625.1. Classification (GTDB taxonomy): domain Bacteria; phylum Pseudomonadota; class Gammaproteobacteria; order Burkholderiales; family Burkholderiaceae_C; genus Albitalea. The sequence goes on from CBFHAS010000162.1 coordinate 1,516, forward strand.
GGCTCAGCCCGAACGGGATGTGGACGGAGGGGTATGTCGTGAATTCAGAAAAGCTCAATAGCCCTGCGAGACCGGGAACCCCGGGCCAGCCTGCCCAGCCTGAAGCGCCGCACGAGCCCGCCCCGGTCGATATTTCCGAGGAGTCCATTGCCGGCGAGGAAGATCCCGGCGCTTCGCTCGATGTGGGGCCGGGCGGACCGGCACCGTCGCCGGTGCCGAAAGATGGAGGGCCGGGTCCGAGCCCGGAGAAGCGGCCGTGATGCATAGCGGGGGCTGCCGCAACAAACGAAACACGCGCTGAAGCAGGCGTGATACCTGCGCTGCGGACACTGCGTGGGTCGGGATGCACATCTGTACTCCCGACCCCTCAACCAGTGAATTCAAGGAGCCCAGACCATGACCGCAGCCGCACGCATCCTCACCCTCACCGCCCTACTGATCGCCGCCACGAGCGCCGCGCCAGCCCGCGCAGCGGCATGGCCCATCAACATCCTCAACGGCCTGGAGTTGAACGGCCTTGGAACGAGCAACGGCATTGCCCTCAACGGGGTGCACGTCAACGCTCTGTCCTCAAACGGAGTTCGCCACGGCGTCGCAGTGAACGGCACGGGCGTGAACGGCATCAAGACCCAGAACGGCGTGGAGTTGAACGGCCTGATCTCTGGGAATGGCGTGAAGTCGAACGCCCTGCACCTCAACGGTGTTGAGCTGAACGCTTTGAATTTCAACGGTGTCAGCGCGAACGCGCGGTTTCAAGGCCGCTCGGCCAGACCCCTGGGCGACGTCGGCGCCGCCGGCACGAAGTGATTCGCTGCATCGAACGCGATGGCGGCCGCCGGTAGCCCATACCGGCGGCCCGCGACTCAGAACCTGAACTCACCCAGCGTGCCCGCGCCGGGGCGCCCCCGCCATGAAGAAGAACTGCCGACCCTTGAGCTGGCGCACGCTGTTGCTGTGCGCCGCCATCTTCTGCTGCAACAGCACCTGCGCGCAGCCATCTGCGCCATCGCCTCGCCGCGTGCCCGTCGCTGACCTGGCCTCCGTGGCCACGCCGGAGCAGCGCAAGGATTTGAAGTACCTCGCCAGCTGTGCATTGAGCGCGGACACCGTGCTCGTGGCCGAGGTCGACGGCAAGGTTCACGAGTTTCCGGGGAGCATGGCCCTGGCGCCGGACTGGTGGCACCGCGCACTCACGCCGCAGGAGGAGCGGTGGGTCTCGGCCTGCGTCCTGGCGCGCACGAACTTCTACGGTGTCCCGGTCGAGATCTCCCTGCATTCGCCGTTTCCTACCGAGGCCCCCGGCATGGATGTCGCGGAGAACGAGGCCAGCAGTTTCGGCATGGAGGAAGGCACCTTCTTCGGCAACATCTTCAGCCGCGAGCCGACGGCCTACGTGTGCGGCCCCAACCACGACCCCGAGCGGCACGCCCGCATCCGGGCGCAGCAGCGCATATGCGCGCTCCCGTTGGCGCAGCGCCTGCCCGACGGCCGCCAGGTCACCGTCTGCCGCTTTATCCACGTGGGCCCGTGCACCGAGAGCAGCTTCACTCAGGACCGCATCGCCTACCGAGAGGCGATCACGGTGAGCCTGCGAGGGGCGCCGTGATCCGATGGGATCTCTTCAGGCCGCCGATATCATCCGCCGCCGACGAAGAGGAGGGGCGCGCCGCGATGCCCGAAGAAACAACGAACAAGATGCTCATGGCTGTCGATGACGAGCCCGAGCTGCTGGACCTGCTGCAGGAATATTTCGGTCGCCATGGTTTCGAGCTATGTAGGGCGCCCGACGCTGCCGCGGCCCGTGCCCTGCTCATGCAGCGCGTTCCCGATCTGGCCATCCTGGACGTCAACATGCCCGGGGAGAACGGACTGTCGCTGGCCCGCTGGCTGCGCGAGACTCATCCGACCATGGGGCTTGTGATGCTCACCACCGCCGGTGAAATGATCGACCGCGTGGTCGGGCTGGAAGTCGGTGCCGACGACTACCTTCCCAAGCCGTTCGAGCTGCGTGAGCTGCTGGCGCGCGTGCGCGCCGTTCTTCGTCGAACGGCTGCTCCCGCGCACCCGGCCATGCCGGCTGCGGGGCCCCACGCCACGCCCGAGGCCGCGCGGCAGGTCTGCTTCGGCACCTGCCGGTTGTCGCTGGACGAACGCCGCCTGTTCCGTGCCGACGGCGCCGAGGTGGAATTGAGCGCGGCCGAGTTCGACTTGCTGTCGCTCTTCGCGCGGCATCCCAACCGCCCGCTGACACGCGACCAGATCATGGAGCAGGCGCACAACCGGGGCTGGGATGTCTTCGACCGCTCCATTGACCTGCGCGTCATGCGACTGAGGCGAAAGATCGAACGCAACCCGGACAAGCCGGAAGTCATCAAGACCGTGCGCAACGTCGGGTACGTCTACGTGCCCGGAGATGCCGCATGAGTGCGCTCGCACAGGCTGAAGGCAGCGCCAACGGAGAGGGCCAGGGCACGATATCGCATGACCGGGCCGCCGTCGCGCTGATGGCCCGTTATCGCCGGCTGGTGTGGTGGTCGGCGGTTCCGGCGTTCGTGTTGCTGGTGCTGCTGGCGGTGTGGCAGGCCCTCAATGCACACCGGGGTCACGTCGGCGAGCTCGAGCGAAGAGCCGCGCGCCACCAGGCCGCGCTGGAGGCCATCGTGAGGGCCGCAGCCGATCACGTGGGCGATTTGCGCCGCGTGCTCGGGCGCGAGCTGAAGGCCGTCTCGCAGGAACCGAGCGGCCAGCTGCGCGACGCTGTCGTGGCGCGCAAAGCTTCGGGCAAGCCGGACGGCTACACCTTGGACGGCCTGCCCGGCGCCATGCGGGGCAACACCGCGCAGCTCTTGTGGCTGGACGACACGAGCCCGCCCGATGACGCGGCTCTCGGCAGGCTGCTCGCGCTGTCGCGCACCGCGGAGTTGGCCCATCTTCGCAACGCCGACTTCGTCTGGTCGTACTACTTCTCCTGGCCCGCCAAGCATGTCGTGATCTACCCGTGGGCGCCCAGCGGCAGCGTGGTCGAATCACAGGGCTTGAGCGACATGCTCACGGCGCTCAACGGCTGGTACGACTACGAGGTGTTCAAGGGCGGCATGCCGGCGAACAACTCTGATCGCAAGCCTTACTGGACGGCGGCATACGTCGATGCCGGCGGCCAGGGCCTCATGGTGTCGCTGGCCCGCCCGGTGTACATCGATGGCGGCTTCCGCGGCGTCGTGGGCGCGGATGTGAAGCTGGCCACCATCGAGCATGCGCTGCGCGCGCTGCCCGCCGGAATCGGCCACTGGTGGGTGATCGGCGACCGCGATGAGGTGCTTGCAGAAGGTCAGGGGCAAGCCCCCGGAGGACCTGCTGCCCCCGCCGCGGCGCAGGCGGCGAGCGCCGCGGCGTCAGGCGTTCCCAAGCCCGCCGACCGACTGCCGCACGGGGTGACTCCCGCCATGCTGACCCAGGCCGCCAGCCAGCCGGGCAAGGCGCTGTCCGTCGCCGGCCTGCAGTTGGTGAGCGTGCCTTTGTCGGCCGCGCCCTGGAAGCTGGTCTTCGCGGTGAGCGACCGCGAGTTGCGTGCGCAGGTGCTGCCCGGCCTGCTGCCCTTCGCCCTGCTGGCCACTGCGCTGCTCGCCATGTTCTCGTACAGCCAGCTGCTTCTGCGGCGCGACGTGCTCAAGCCGGCCCTGCGCGTGATGGCCTACCTCGACGCCAAGGCGCGCGACGATACCGCGCCCGAGCCGCGGCTCGGTGCGCGCTGGCAGCCGTGGGTCCATGCCATCACGCAAACCTTCGGCGAGCAGCGCGCCGCGCGTGCGCGCGAGCGCCGAAGCCAGGCGTACAAGGCGGCCATCGTCGACAACGCGCTGGCTGCCATCGTGACGACCGACGATGCCGGTCTCATCGTGGAGTTCAATCCTGCGGCCGAAGCGCTGTTCGGGCGCAAGCGCGAGTCGGTGCTGGGCCGGCCTGTCGGCGAGACCATCGTGCCGGAGCGCTTCCGAAACGATCATGAAGAAGGCATGCGCCGCATCCGCGAAGGCGGCCGCGCGCGCGTGCTGGGCAAGCGCTTGGAGCTGCAGGCGCTTCGCAGCGACGGCACCGACTTTCCGGTGGAGATGGTGCTGTGGCGCACCGAGGTGGACCAGGAGGCGCACTACACGGCTTCCATCACCGACTTGTCCGAGCGGCGCAATGCGGCGCAGCAGATCGAACGCCAGCGCGAGGCCTTGCGGCAAAGCGAGAAGCTCACCGCCATGGGCAGCCTCCTGGCCGGCGTGGCGCACGAGCTGAACAACCCGCTGGCCATCGTGCTGGGCCGTGCCAACCTGCTCGAAGAAAAGTGCGCCGGTTCACCCGACCTTCAGTCCGACGCCAGGCGCATCCGCGAAGCGGCCGAACGGTGCGGCCGGATCGTGCGCACCTTCCTCAACATGGCGCGCAGCAAGCCCCCGGAGCGCCGCAGCATTCAGCTGAACGATCTCGCGCGAGCGGCGGCCGACATGCTGGCCTACACCTACCGCAGCCACGGCATCACGCTTCAGCTCGATCTAGCCTCGGACCTGCAGCACGTGCATGCCGACGGCGACCAGATCGGGCAGATCGTGCTCAACCTGATGGTCAATGCGCAGCAGGTGCTGTCGGCTACAGGCGGCGACCGCCAAGTGCGGGTACGCACCGGCGTTGCGCGCAGCCTTGCCGGGGGCGAGCCGAGGGTATGGCTGCGCGTGAGCGATAGCGGGCCTGGCGTGCCTTCCGAGCTGCGCGAGCGCATCTTCGAGCCGTTCTTCACCACCAAGCCCGAAGGCATCGGCACCGGCCTCGGACTTGCCGTGTCGCGCTCGCTGGCACGCGAACACGGCGGAGACCTTCGGCTGGAAAGCGCGGCGCCGGTGGCTCCTGCGGACATTGGCACGACCAGTGGCGCGAGCTTCGTGCTCACCTTGCCGCTCAGCGGAACGGCAGAGGAGGCACCGGGCCCGTCAAGTTTGGCCTGCGAGCAGCCGGGCGATGCGCAACAGGAGGCGCGACGCGTACTGGCGGTGGACGACGAAAGCGAGATCACCGACCTGATCCGCGAAATGCTCGAAAGCGCGGGCCATGAGGTCCTCACCGCCGAGTCGGGCGCGGTCGCGCTCGAAATCCTCGACACGGTGCGCATCGATGCAATCGTGAGCGACCTGCGCATGCCCGACATGGATGGCGCCGCGCTGTGGCGCGAAGTGCGCGAGCGCCATCCCCGGCTGGCTCAAAGCATGATCTTCGTCACCGGCGACACCTTGTCGCCCGGAGCGCGCCAGTTCCTGTCGGAGGCGCGCTGCGCCAGCCTGGAAAAGCCATTTGGGAAGGCTGAGCTGGTGGAGAGGGTGGCGCAGTTGCTTGGTTGATCCGCGCTCGGGCACCTGTCGTCCAGCGGTACCCCGTCCCGGCCATCAGCTGACACTCGACTTCGCCGAGAGGTCGACAGCAGCGCAGCGGGTGCTGTCGGTGGCGGCGCAATGCTGGGCCCACGGTATCCGTCGCATTCCGGTCATCTATTTATTAGGCGCTAGCGACCTGCAGGGGATCGGATCGGAAGGCCAAGGTTTCGCTCACCTTGGGTCCCGCTGACGAGTCAGGATTGCGGGCTTTGGACATAGCAGAGCGCTCGTGACTGCGGTTCTGGTTCTACGCTGAAATGGTTCTATTGAGGAACACCTGGAGCGTCGGAGGACATGGCACGAATGGCGCTAGAGACTCGACGGCACAGTCCATTCCCATCGGAAAAGTCGGTGTTGCACGACGCATACCGGCCTGCCGAGCACGCGCTCTGTCACTGAGTTCGCGGGTTGTCAAAACGAGTAGCTTCCAGAAGTGCCAGAGTTCGTACTTGCCCCGAATGAAGGTCTTCGGAGCCGGCTGTGTCAAGTGCTGACGCACTACCGCCTTCACTCGCTTAAGCGTTGGAGCGGGCTGGCACAACTCGAAGTTTGCAGCGCGAAGGAAATGCCTAAGCCCACCAGTTTGAAATCGACATGTCCCGGCTTCAAAATCGATTTTGATGACCTTATCGAGCTGCACGTTGTTCAGATTCAGTTTGGCTGGTGTGCCACCATCAATTCCTCTCCCAATTAAAACAAGCGCCATAAGCGACCTGCAGCGTTTTTCGAAAGAGAGTCGGGACTTTGCAACAAGTGCCAGGTAGCGATCGAATCGACTGTCCAAATCCAAGAGATGGAGCCTCTCTACCCAGAACCGCCGGAACACCTCCTCGCAAGCGAGATAGCTTTCGATCGAATAGTAGTCCGTCTGGTAGACATTTGACGCGAGCCGATGCGATCCAGGTCCGACCAAGTCGGTGTGGTCCTTATCGACGAAAAAGAGCGTCCGTCGCGGCCCCAATGCACCGAACTTAAGGCGATGGCTGGTAAAATGTCGGCCGTAAGTAATTG
>CBFHAS010000163.1:0-7917 GCA_965653625.1 uncultured Burkholderiaceae bacterium
GCCTTGAGTTCTTCGTTGACGACGATGTCCATGGCTCGCGATGTCCAGCACAGGGGCGCGCATTGTATGGAGGCACCTGTGGGAGGGCAGGCGCATGGGCGATGTCGCAGTCAGGCCCGCTCGTTCACCAGGCGGTATGCGGTGCACCCGGGCATGGCCGGCATCCGGGCGCATCTGACCATCGTCCAGGTGGGTCCACCTTTTCGCTCACGATGTCCTTCGCGCGTGGTGGAGGCATCGCCCCGTCGGCAGGGCACCAGAACCAGTCCGCTGGGAACGGTTGGCTCCTCGATTCATCCTGGACGATACAAAGCGCTCGCGGCGAATCCCCGGTATCGGTCAGGATGGCGTTCACCAGACCGTGTCCGCGCGGCAGGTTGTACCGCAACCCTTTGATGAACGCTCGACGCTCTTGCACCAGCCGCTCAATCAGCTGCTGCTCGAAGCCATCTTCGATAGGCAGCCACTGAAGCGTCACCGGTATCAGCGAGAGCTCGATGATGGTCGGCACGCCTGCTTCGCTGACACTGAAGGTGGCGATCATCATCATGTGCAGCGAATCGGATGCGCCCCACAGTGACAACTCCGTATCAAAGCGTCTCCCCAGCCTGCGGTACAACGGCTCGTCGAGCACAAACGCCTGATCCGGCAGGTGCTTGATGACGGCCTTGTAGCCATAGCGCGCGGGCACGATCTCCTTCAGCTCGGCGATCAAGAGCATCAGCTGCTGCGGCTGGCCCGGTTTCGCGAGGGCGGGAGCCCACTGCGCCAGGCGGCGCGCGTTGATGGCGTCGCGCTGTTCAACGGAGAAGGGCTCCGGGATATAGAGCCGCGTCAGCAGCGCCTGGCCGCGCGTGTTCTTGTGTTCGGCCGCCTGCAGCAGGTGCTTTCGGACCGTGGCCCAGGAGCGCTTGCCTTCGAAAACCCGGCTGCCACCGTGTCAGCTCCGCCTGGTCCCACAGGTAGTGCAGCAAGCCGCGCAGGGACAGCTTCGTGCCATCGGTGGACACGCTGTCGCTGCTGTCTTGGGTCGGCGGAACCGTCGAGCGCCGCCCGATCTTCGACAGCGCGAAGTCCAGTTTCAGGGTGGTCTCGCCCGTGGCCGGGTCTTCGCGGATCGCCGAGCCCAGCACCTGTCCCAGCCCGGAGAAGTCGGCTGGCGGCTCGTACGACGGGCAGCGCGGGGCGTGCTGGCTGCCGGTGTGGGGCATGCGCTTGACGATGAAGCCGCTGCCCAGCCGCGCCACGTACATCGGGACCCCTTCCACCACACACATGCACCGTGGCCGCTGCCGCTCCGCGTGTGCGGCCGCAATCGCTTCCGCCAGTCCATGCGATCCCGTCTCAAAGCGCTGTCCGCCGACCTCGTAGACGGTGATCGGCGCGGTGAGGTCCTGGACCACCGCCTCCATGGCCTGCCCTCAACGCGTCGGCGATGGCGTGGCGCGCTCGCGGCCGCGCTGCAGCTCCGGCGTCGGCACGGTGGGCCGCTGGGATGGCGCCGCTTTGTCGTAGACCTTGACCTTGGGCGTTTGGCCGTCGCGGGTCCGCTGCGCGAGCTTCTCGGTGGCAGCGGCCATGACCGCCTCGCGCTGCTTTTCCGGGACGCGCTTGGCGACCAGCACCGCCTCGATGGCCGCGAGCACGGCCTTGCGCCCGCCGCCTCCCCGGGCGGAGGTCTTCTCGGTGGGTGACGCGGCTGTCCTGGCCGGGTCTACCTGGGCCGGCTCGATCCGATTGACGAGTCGCGCCTCGCGTTCCTTTCGCAGCAGATCCAGGTCGCCCGGGCTCGGCTCGTAGCCCAGCGCCTTCACGCCGCGCACCGAGGCCTCGAGCCAGACCATGCGCCGAAAGTCTTCGTGGCCCGACACGCGCAGGGAGCGCCAGTTTCTTGCCTGTGCCACATCGACCATTGACCGGGCGACCGATGGGCTGTTGTTGTCGGTCGCCAGCCGGAAGGTCGATTCGGTAAAGGCCACGCGTGACGTGTCGCCACGGAACCGGTACTCGGTCCGGCCGACGGTCAGGTCGCCGACCGTCACTGGCGCGCGCTTGATGATGTACCGGTCTTTCAGCGCGGCATCGATGCGCGCGACGAGGGCCGCCCGATCGGCCTGGGCATCAATCTTCGCGACGCCTTTTCGCACCTTCGCCGGGGCGGGTGTCTGCGCCGGCAGCGGCACGACGTTGGTCGCTTTGCGCACCTCATCGCGGACCGGCGTGGTCTCCTGCGGTCGCTCAGGCGCTGCTGGGCGTTGGGGCCCTCGCTGCCATTGCCCATTGACCTTGTGCACGGTCGTGCGCCGGCCTTCTTGGTCCACCGCGATGAAGCGGTCGCTGCCGAGCTCTTCGGCCTTGGCCACCATGTCGCTGAACCTTTGGGTCCGGTACGTGACCTCGGCGAAGGGGTCGCGCAGTTCGTAGTGCTCGCCGGGCACATCGGTTTGCGTCTGAGATCGCTTCGGGCTAGGCGCGCGCGTCGCGGGTTCCACGGTGCCGCCAGCGGCAGGTGTCCGTTGGCGGGTGGGAGAGTCTTCTGCTTCCATGGTGACCTCGCGGTGGTGGGAAGGACGACGCTTCAGGGTTGCGCAGCGGTGTCGAGGCCGGCGGCCACGGGCGGGACGCGGTACACCTCGATCTCGACCCGACGGTTGAGCGCGCGACCGCTCGGGCTGGTGTTGTCGGCGACGTGGTTGCCGGCCGGCTGCCAGGTGGCGCGCACGCGTGCCGGGTCGACACCCGCGGCCACCAGGTGGTCGCGCATGGCGAGCGCGCGGTCGCGGGCGATGCGGCTCTCGGCGGCGGAATCGGCGGCGCCATCGGTGCGCCCCCGCAGCAGCACGAGGGGTGCGTCCTTGGCGTCAACGACCAGGGCCGCGGCGATGTCCGCCGGGACCACCACCCGGCTGCTGCCGAATTCGAAGCGGACCGTGTAGACGCGGTTGGGCTGCGCGGGCAGGGTCACCTGCGCCTGTGCAGCGGTCGGCAGCGGCGGGCGTGCCGCCAGCTGCGCGAGCGTCGCGGCCGTCCACTCGGCCAACCGCCCTGACTCGGTGGCCAGGAGGCGGGTGTTGTGCAAATCGTTCTTGCAGACCTGCAGCTCGATGGCCATCGACGAGTTGACCGGGCGCTTCTGCGACTCGTCCACCGATGGGGGCTTGGGCGGCGCGCTGCGGCGCTCAGCAAGAGGAGCCAGACGAGGAAGAGCGTCACGCGCATGCAGTTCTCCCGGGTTTCATATCGGTTCCGCGGACGGCGCCTCGGCGATAAGCACGCCGTCCTCGTCGGCCGCCGGCTCGATCGCTCCGCCAGGGCCGGGTGAGCAGCGCGCGCACAACATCCATGTGCACGACGGCATCGACGAGGAAACCTTCGTCGCCATGCGCCAACAGCGCGACGCCACACCTGAACCGCCGGCGCTGATCCTGCCGTCGATCCAGGTCAACGTGCGCGCGGGGCGGTTGCCGCCGGCGGACGACAACGGCGTGTCGTACTTGCGCATCCCAGAACCTGCGCGCCGTGCAGCTGCTACTCGGGCACTCCAAGCTCGAGTCGACTGTGAGATACCTGGGCATCGAGGTCGATGACGCCCTCGAAGCTCGCCGAGCAGACCGAGATCTGAAGCCGTCGACGGCGGCCCCCGGCCATCGCGCTGGGGTGGCCGCCTCAAGGACAGCTATGTCGTGCACGGTCGAACTTGCAGTCTTGGCCATTAGTTGCCGCTCGACTCGGCTGATCGAACACCAGCAGCGCAGCGGTCGCTGTGTAAGCGTCTGGTCGTTGCCGCCGAGCAGTGGATTCACGGTCCTCACCACCCTGCCGTTCAGGATCCTAGAAATGCCCGTTGACAACGGCCGGTTTCAAGCTACTGCCAACATCGCCTGCCCTCCTCGCGCGGCGAGAAATGTCGAGAGGAACAGCTCCAGGGCCACTGGTGCCAACTCGGCGCTGAAGGCCGAGCGAGTGTCAGCTGGTCGAGAGATCTAACTCGCGCTCCCGACCCCTATGCATAGGTCTCAACTATGTAGTTGTCCGCCGGCGGATTGCCGCTGACGAGTCTGGGCGCCCCATCTTCGGTGCCTGGACGGCCGGCCTTACGCCGCCAACGGCGAAGAAGCGCGCGCGCCGATAGCGGGATGGGCTTCGCTGCGCCAAGTGGTAGTGCGAGGTGCAAGGAGCCGCTGTGCGCTGCAGTGCAGGCGGGGTGAACGCTGCAGTGCGCACGCTTGTGGATTCTGGCGGCACGCTGAGCAGTCGGCCGCGCACATCGCGGGCGAGCCGTGGAGGGATACCCGCGCGGCCAGTAGAGGCTCCGCGGATGCCATCGCGGCCTTGGCACGCGAACAAGCGAAGATTTCCCCGGGAGTCCAGAAGAACATGAATTGGACTATCTGAATCCGAGCTACAACCCCGTGGGGGTGATGGCGTCCGTGCTGATTGCGAGCTTTGCGTCCTATGTGACGCTGGATCTCGCCAAGCGCGTGCGCACCACCGATCGCGGCGAAGCGATGGCCTGGTGGCTCGGCGGCTCCGTCGTGATGGGCACCGGCGTCTGGTCCATGCACTTCGTCGGAATGCTGGCCTTCGTTTTGCCCATCGCACTCGGCTACACGAAGCTGCTGACCCTGGTGTCGTGGCTGGCCGCGGTGAGTGCGTCAGCCATCGCTTTACGGGTGGCGAGTCACGGTGTCCTCAACTGGCAGCGCCTGTCCGGGGGCGCACTCGCGATGGGCGCGGCCATCTGCGCGATGCACTACATAGGCATGGCGGCATTGGACATGTCGCCTCCCATCGTCTGGGATCCGGCATTGATCGCCGCATCGATGGCCATCGCCGTCGGCGCCTCGGCAGCGGCGCTGCGCATCTTCTTCTGGCTGCGCGGCGTCAACGGCCGCCGCAGCCTCCTCTATCAGGCAGCTGCGGCTTTGTTGATGGGATTGGCCATCAGTGGCATGCACTACACAGGCATGGCCGCCGCCAGTTTCCCGGCCGGCGCGATTTGCCTCAGCGCCGATTCGCTCGGCGGACAGAGCCTGGGCCTGCTGATCGGGCTGGCTTCGGTGACCCTGCTCGCGCTCACGCTTTTCACCTCGGTACTCGATGCACGCATGCAGCGGCGCAGTCAGCGCGTCACCAGCACCCTGACGGTCGCAAATGCACAGCTGCAGACGGCCAGCCACGAGGCGCAAGCGCGCTTCGAGGCAGTGTTCGAGCACGCGCCGAACGGATACATCCTGTTCGACCGCCGGCGCGGAATCGAGCATTGCAACTCCGCGGCCGTGAAACTCTTTGGCGCGCACGACCGCGAGTCTCTGATTGGCCGTATTCCGTGGTACCCGCCGCTGTCGCCGGAACATCAGTCCGATGGCCGACCAAGCCGCGAATGCGTGCTCCAACGGATGCGTCGGCACATCAAATCACGTGAGCGCGTGCAGGCGAGCGAATGGCGTTTCTGCCGCTTCGACGGTACGCAGTTCGAAGCCTGCGTGAGCGTCATCGCGCTCGAGTGGAAGGCGGAACCGAGGTTCTGTGCGGTGATTGAGGATGTCACCGCGCGCAAGCATGCCGAGATGACCTTGCAGCATGCGCGCGATGCCGCGGAGGCGGCGAGTCAGACCAAGTCGAGCTTCCTCGCCAACATGTCGCACGAGCTGCGCACGCCGATGAACGCCATCATCGGGATGACCCATCTCGTGCTTGATGAAGGACTGCCTCCCAAGCAGCGCGACTATATCGAGAAGGCGAACGCAGCGGCGCGCAACCTGCTGCAGGTCCTCAACGACATCCTGGACATATCGAAGATCGAAGCCGGCCAGCTGGAGCTCGAGCGCATCGATTTCGAGCTCGAAGCGGTGGTGAGCGACATGACCGACATGCTGGGGCTGAAGGCCGAGGAGAAAGGCCTGGAACTGCTGTTCAGCGCGGCGCCCGATGTGCCGACGCGCCTGATCGGCGATCCGGCGCGGCTGCGCCAGGTACTGGTCAACTTGGGAAGCAACGCGATCAAGTTTACCGATGCCGGCGAGGTGACCGTGGGCATGGAGATGCTGTCCGAGGATGCACATGCCGTTGAACTGCACGGCTGGGTGCGCGATACCGGCGTCGGCCTGACGGCCGAACAACTCTCGCGTGTCTTCCAGCCGTTCATGCAGGCCGACAGCTCGACCACACGACGCTTCGGCGGCACGGGCCTCGGGCTGTCGATTGCGGGCCAGCTTGTCGAAGCCATGGGCGGCCGGCTTTGGGCAGAGAGCGAACCGGGCAAGGGATCGACCTTCCACTTCAGCGCCCGCTTTGGTCGCAGTGCGTCGCACGCCGCAGCGCCGCGCGCCTGCAACCTCGCCGCGCTGCGTGGCCGCCGCGCCTTGCTGGCCGACGACAACATCACTGCGCTGGAAGTGCTCAGCCGCATGCTCGAAGGCATGGGCATCGTTGTGGACCGTGTTACGAGCGGCGCGCATGCGCTGCAACTCGTTGCCAACGTCCGGGGTGCCTACAGCTGGATCTTGCTCGACTGGAAGATGCCGGGCATGGATGGTTTGACCTGTGCACGCCGAATCATCGAGCAGCATCCGCAGACGCTGCCGTGCATCCTGCTGGTCACCGCGTTCTCGCGCGATGATGCGCTGCACGCCAGTGCCGGCCTGCATCTGGCCGGCGTGCTGCAGAAACCGGTGACACCATCCAGCCTATGCGATTGCTTGCTTCAGGTCGGTGCTGGCGGACGGGGATCGCGCCCCGCGCCAGCACCCATGGGCGACGTCGGCGGCAGGCTACACGGGCGACTCGCCGGGGCCCGCATCCTGCTCGTCGAAGATCATCCGGTAAACCAAGAGCTGGCTGTCGAGGTGCTGCGCCGCGCCAGCGCAGAAGTAGTGGCCGCCGCCAACGGCCAGGAGGCGCTGCATCGCTTGGAAGAAAACGGCCCGTTCGACGCCGTGCTGATGGACTGCCAGATGCCAGTGATGGACGGCTACACCGCGACGCGCCTGCTGCGCGAAAACCCGGCTTGGCGCCATCTGCCGGTGATTGCCATGACCGCCAGTGCACTCGCCGCCGACCGGGAGCGTGCGTTCGCCAGTGGAATGAACGCGCACATCGCCAAGCCGCTGGACTTCGAGGTGATGCTGCGCACGATGGCCGAATGCATTGCCGCACCCAATGCATCGCCGCATCGCGACGAACCACCCGCGACCGTTTGGCCGCCCGCAGACACGAGCGGTCCGATAGACCCGGTGGATGGACTGGCCCGCTGTCTCGGTAACACCGAGCTCTATCGCCGCATGCTGAGCGGCTTCCGCCGCACGCAAGCTGATCTCGAAGACAGCCTGCAAGCCGCGTCGTCGTTCTCATCGACCGACGAACTGCTGCGCCGCCTTCACGATCTCCAGGGTCTGTCAGGCAGCATAGGCGCGAAGGCTTTGCAGGCCGCGGCACAGGCTTTGCATGCGGCCCTGTCGGCCGGCGACCGCGCTGTCGCCGAGGTTCGACGAGCGCGCGTGGCTGCCGAATTACGCGACGCCATACGCGAGATCGACCGCATGCTGCCCGCGGACTTGCGGACATGAGAGTGGGGGCGCGCCGCGCGGCGCGATGCCATTGGGCCGGCTAGGCGTCCGCTCCTCGTTGACCTGACCACCGATGTTCTGGGACAGGAAGCGGAGCGCGTCTATCGGCGGGTCGCCAGCCGAAAGGCGGCGCCGGACCCAGATCCGTGGCTTCTTCAGCGCACCCTGCGGGGCCCAGGTCACCTCTTCGGAGTGCCTGGCCTCTTTACAGGGACTTCCGAAGTAGTCAACGGTTTTCTCATTGCCAAGTTGAATTGATTTTCTGTTCGATGCGTGACGTGTGATCGAAGGCGTCGGAGACAGAGAACAGACTGCCACTCTACAGACGGCCTTGTTGCACCGAGCGCGT
>CBFHAS010000164.1:0-7810 GCA_965653625.1 uncultured Burkholderiaceae bacterium
CGAACTCCTCGTCGCCATGAGCGACGAGGAGCGACTCGCCATGCCGAAGCTCAGCCAGCCCGCGCACGGCATGCGCATGGGCCACGAGCGTGCGCCCGAACAGCAGCGACTCCAGCACCTTGATCTTGGTGCCCGAGCCTTCGAACAGCGGTACCACGGCGAAGGCGGCGGCACGGTATTCCTCCGCCAAGGACGGCACGGTGCCCACCACCGTGACGCCGGGGTGGCGCTCCAGTTCGGCGCGCAGCGCGCCCCAGCCCCCGGAGCCAACCACACGGAAGCAGGCATCGGGCATGGCGCGGCGGATGGCGGGCCAGCAACGCTCGACGAAGTGCCGCACGCCTTCGCGGTTGACGCGATGGATGTGGGTGCCGACGAAGATGCAAGTTCGGGTCGCATGTGCCCACGCGGGGGCATGCTTTTCGGCATCGGGCAGGTAGGGCACGTTGGGCAGGACGGACTTGGAGGCGTGCCGCACTTCCTCGCAATCGGCGTCGCTGGCGAACCATACGTGCGCGCATCGTTGCAGCAGTCGGTCCACCAGCACGCGGGTGTGCGCGAGCCGCCATGCCAGCAAGGGCTTGTGCAGGCGCGGCGTGGTGGCGGCGCGCAGGCGTGTCTCCAGCACCTTGTCGTCGCGGTCATCCACGTCCACCAGCACCGGCACCGTGGCACGCACCAACACGCCCGACTGGCTGGTTTCGAGCAGGTAGCGCCCGACGACGAGGTCGTAGTGCGTGCGCTGGAGCAGTTCGTCGAGATGGCGCAGCGCGTCGGGAGACGGCTCGTAGCCGAGGCGCGGCGGACGCAGCACGTTCATCGCCCGCCGCAGCAGCCGGCCGGGCGCGCCGAGGCGCTCGGGGGCAGGGGCGACCGATCGGCGCAGATGAATCTCGACGGCGCCCGGAAACAGCTCGCGGTGCAGACTGGGATAAAGCGCTTCCAGCCCCGCGAACTGAGGCTGCGACACCAGCAGCACATCCACGCTGCTGATGTCGGCCAGCGCGCGGTACAGATGGAAGGTGCGCTGCCCGCCGCCGGTGTTGCGGGCACAGGCCCAGATGGGCACGACGAACAGCACGCGCGGCCGGCGGGTGTCTCGCATGGGCGGGTCGGCACGCGTGCGGGAAGTGGGGTTGGGGTGGACGAGGTTCATCGGGTCGATGCCTTCAGACCGGTTGTGGCCGAAGGGCTTGCGAAGGTGGATCGCGCCTGCTCGTACAGCCGCATGGCGGAGTCGACCTTGATCTCCCAGTCGTACTGGCGGCGGACCTTGTCGCGGCCGTTGCGGCCGAGGCGCATGCGCTCCTCGGGCGAGCGGGCCAGCCGCAGCATGGCCTGCGCGAGGCCGGCGATCAGCGTCTCGCGGTCGGTGGGCAGCACCAGGATGCCGCAGCTCTCATCCAGGTAGTCGAGCGGCCCGCCCCACGCCGTGGCGATCACGGGCTTGGCGCAGGCCATGGCCTCCAGCACCACCGCGCCGCCGCATTCGAGCAGGCTGGGCAGCACCAGCGCATCGGCCTGCTGCAGGGCCTGGGCGCACTCGGCCTGCGGCAGCCAGCCTGTGAAGCGCACGGTGCTCGTGCGGCCCTGCCCCTCGGTGATGCCCAACTCGCGCGCGAGCAGTTCCAGCGCGGGCCGTTCGACACCGTCGCCCACCACCTGGAGCCTGATGGACGCCTGCTGCGCGGCGGCAGCGAAGGCATGCAGCAGCAGATCCACCGCCTTCCAGTCCACCAGGCGGCCGAGGAACACGAAGCACACCGGCGCGTCAACGGGCGGCGCCTCGCGTGCTTGCGCGGCACGCCACAGTGAGAGGTCCACGCCGTTCTCTACCAGCTCGGCCACACGGGGGCACACGCTTGAAGGCAAGGCCGCACGCGTACGGCCGTTGGCCACCAGCAGCAGCGCCGCGCGGCGCTTGCCCGGCATCACGCGGTTGAGCACCGCCGCGCTCCATCGCCCACCCGCCATCAGCAGACGCTCGGCCCAACCGCGTTCGCGGCGGAACGCCGGCGGGTAATCCATGCCGCCGTTCATGGGGCCGATGACCACCGGCACGCCCAGCCCATACATCATCGAAGGCTCGCGCGGCGACACCGGCATCGGCTGGTGCACCACCTCGATGCCGTGCTCGGCGACCAGCTGCCACGCGAGTCGGCGCTGTGCCAGCTGCGTGGCCACGCGCGACACGAAGCCCACGGTGACGTAGGCGATGCGCGCCGGCAGATGACGGCCCATGCGCCACATGATTTTTGCGAGCGCGGTGTCTTCGATGTAGTGGATGCGTGTCTCGCCGGGAAAGAGCGTTTGCAGCTCGTCTCGCGTGCGGGCGTGCGTGACCAGCCACACCGCCGCGTCGCGCGCGCGCAGCACGCGGAAGTAGTGCAGCGGCAAGGCGGCTTCACCGCCGAAGCGCGCGGAGGCGTGCTCGCAGACGATGAGCACGCGCGACATCCGTTCGGGTGGCGAGCCTTGCATCACGTCACCACCCGAGCCGGAATGCCCACGACGGTCGCTCCCGCCGGCACGTCCTTCACGACCACTGCATTGGCGCCGATGCAGGCGTGGTCGCCCACGTGGATGGGGCCGATGACTTTGGCGCCCGCGCCAATGTCCACGTGCCCCCCGATGCGCGGCACGCCGCCGTGCGCCGAGCCGATGGTCACCTGCTGGAAGAGCAGGCAGTTGGGGCCGATCTGCGCGTCGGGGTGGATCACCACGCCGGTGGGGTGCGGCAGCAGCAGGCCGCCACCGAGGCGGCAATTGAGCGGGATGTCCGACGCCGTGACCACGCTCCAGAACACATGGCGCAGGGCTGCCCACTTGCGCAGCAGCGGCGCCCACGGTGCGCGGGAATCGCGGGCTCGCTGCCAGGAGCGGATGCTGGCGAGCAGCGAGCGCGAGGGATGCCACTTGAACCACGGCTTGGCCTCGCGCGACCAGTCGGGCTCGCAGGCCGAGATGGCCGGCTCGGGCCGGGGAATGAGCCTTCGCACTTCTTCAAGCATGGCGGTCCACCGTGAGCAGGAAATCGGCCCCGTGCAGGTGAAGGCATCGCGCCGCGGCGGGAGAAACGTCTTGCAGGTGCAGCCCGCCGGAAAAGGCGCGCGGCGCAACCATGAAAAGGCCGATGGCCGCGCTGTCGAGCCAAGAGCATTCACGCAGCGAGACCGACACCGACCAGGCTCGGGTTGCTGCGTCGTGAAGCGCAACGCGCAGCGGCTTCAGGTTGGCGCGAGTCCAGGCCCCTCGCACGGCGATGTGGCAGGCGTCGCTGGACCACTGCGTGCGCAGCTCGGCCTGGCGCAACGCGCGTTCGCCGGGGCCACGCCACTGCGCGAATGCGAGCGGCACTGCCCGCGTCGCAAGAAGCTTCGCGAAGGCCAAGGCGTCGCCCGCATAGCGCCTCCACAACGCCGGCTCCTCCACGATTCGCCATAGCCATTCGAGACCCAGCCGCTGAAGCCCGCGCGGCGCACGCCGCACACGCCCCGCCGCGAAGTTCACCACCGCGCCGAGATGGCACAGCACCGACGCGGCGAGCCGCGTGCGGTTGCGCAGCAGCCATGCCTGACCCTTGCGCGCGCCCAGCGACGCGATCACGAAATGCGCGCCGCTGGCATTGATGCGCACGATGCGCTCGGCGCCGCTCATGTCTTCCACCGTACCAAAGCCGGCGGGGTCGAAGCCCACGCAGCGCAAGCCACCGGCGCGAGCGTTGACCCGCTCGCAGGCCGCTTGCGCCGCGCCTTTGGGGCCGCCGAAGAAGAACACCTTCACCGGCAGGCCGTCGTGCCGCGCCAGTGCCTCGAACAGATCCGCGCCGGCCACGCGCCCGGGCAATGGCACACCCAGCAGGCGCGCCGCCCACACCAGCGGCATGCCGTCGGCGAGACTCAACTCGCTGCCGAGCACCGAGTCGCGGAATGCGGCATCGGTTTGGGCCTGCACGAGAAAGTTGAGGTTGGGCGTGGACACCATGCAGGGTCGGCCCTCGAAGGCCGAGCGGCGCACCGTGGCCACGGCGCCGGCCAGGTCGCACGCGTCGACGGCCAGCCCCAGCAGCGCATGCACGGGGCGCTGGAAGTCGATGGCCGGCGTGTCGGCTCGGGGCGCCAGCTCAGGGGGTCTTGTCATCACGGCGGGTGCGTACCCATTCAAGTTGGCGGCGACCGAACCAGCGCAGGTACAGCGGCAGCTTGGCCAGCGCGTACAGCGGCGCGCCGAGCAGTTCGCCCAGCCCGATGATGTGGCGGGCGTACCCGGCCCAAGCGATGAGCACCGCGGCCGTGAGCAGCACCAACGCGGCCGTCGCGATGCCCAGCGGCCAGACGCTTGCGCCGCCAGCCGCAATCAGCGCAGATGCCATCCACAGCGAAGACAACAGCAGCACCAACGCCGCCAGCGGCGGCACTGCGAGGTCAAGCACCATGGCGGCGAGCGCCGGTCGGCCCTGCCTCATCGCCTGCCACAGCAACTTGGGTGCCTGCCCGGCGATCACGCTGAGGTGGCCATGCTCCCAGCGGGTGCGCTGTGTCGCCAGGCCGGCGGCTTCAGTCGGAAAGCGGCTGGTCACCTGGGCCTCGGGGCAAAAGCGCGGCGGCGTGCCATCCGCGGCCAGGTCCAGACCGAGCTGCATGTCTTCCACCAGATGGCCCGAAGCAAGCCGCGCCTCGCGTATGAGCGGCCATGGAAAGGCCATGCCGGTGCCCATGAGCTGGCACGGCAGTCCGGCGCGATGCCAGCCGAGCGGACGCACGAGGTTCTTCACCACCCACGCGAACTCGGCGAGGCGCGCTTTGAGGCCGGCACCGGGGGGAGACTGCATGAGGTACAGCGCCTGCACCGGCCGCCCATGCGCCGCGCACTCGCGCACCAGGCGGTCGAGCGCGCCGGGCTGCACGGCGCAGTCGGCGTCGACGATCACCAGCACGCCGGGCGGGTCGGCGATGAGCTGGCGCACACCGAAGTCGAGCGCATAGCCCTTGCCGCGCCGGGCATCGTCGATGCGCTCCACCACCTCGGCGCCGGCCGCGGTGGCGATGCGCGCGGTGTCGTCGCGGCAGTTGTCGGCCACGACCAGCAGGCGGTCGCCCGCGGCCAGCTGCGGTGTGACGGTCGCCAGCGATGCGGCGATGCCCGCGGCCTCGTCGTGGGCCGGCATGAGCACCGCAGACCGCGGGCGCGGCGTGTCCGCATGGGCCACCGGAGAACGCCGAGCCGGCAGTGCGAGCACCACCTGCACGAGCAACACCAGCACAGGAATCGACAGCAGCGCCACGGCCACCGAAAGCAGCGCGCCGGCCACCCACAGCACCCACTCGCCCGCGCTCATGCGGCCATCGCCGGCTCTTCACCGGCGCTGCGTGGATGACCGAACAAGGCCGCGAGTTTCGCGGCTTCCACATCGATGTCGTGCCGTTCCAGCACCCGCCGGCGTGCCGCATCTCCCATGCGGCCCAGTGCCTGCGGCTCCATCCGCAGACATGCCTGCATCGCTGCCGCCAGCGCCTCCACATCGCCTGCCGGCACCAGCCAGCCGTTCTCGCCGTCTCGCACCAGCTCCGGGATGCCGGCCACCGCGGTGGCGATCACCGGTCGGCGCAGCGCCATGGCTTCCATGATGGCCACCGGCAAACCTTCGGCGAAGCTGGCAAGCACCAATGCGCGCGATGCGAGAAGGTGCTCGCGGACGTCGGCACCGGAGATCCATCCCGTGATGCACACGCGGCCTTTCAGGCCCAGCTGGTCGACCAGTGCCTGAACCTCGCCGCGCATCTCGCCATCGCCGGCCAGCACGAGTTCAAATTCGACGCCGCGCTGCATCAGTCGGCCCGCCGCCTGCACCAGCAGCAACTGGCCCTTCTGCTCGCACAGCCGTCCCACGCACACCAGGCGCGGCGCCTCTGGCGCAGGCACCGGCGGCCCCGCATGGAACCCGGGCTCCAGGCCGCAATGCACCACATGCAGCTTGTGCCAGTGCCCATGCCCAACCCAGCGGTACAGCTGGCTGCGTCCGAAGGAGCTGACAGCGACCGCGAAGGCCGAGCGTCGCAGCTTCTCGCCCAGGTGCAGCGCCGCGGGCCGGTCGAACTCTTCCGGCCCGTGCACGGTGAAGCTGTAGGGCGGCCCGCCCAGTGCGTGCGCCAGCATCGCCACCTCGACCGGGTTGGTGCCGAAATGGGCATGCACATGCGTGGCGCCCGACTCGCGCAGCCATTCCAGCAGACGGCACGCCTGCGCGAGGTAGACCCAGTGCACCGGCAGCGGCCGGTCGGCGCGCCAGCCCATGCGGCAGGCCAGCACCATCGCGCGCCCGAAGCGGCCGGCATCGGCAAACAGCACGCGCCAGGCGGCTTGCACCAGCGGCCACAAACCTTCGCGCAGCAGGTAGCGCGTCCGCTCGCGCTCGCGACGGTCGGCCTCGTCGACCAGCTCGCCGTCCCAGCCACGCGCCGCGAAGCGCTGCACCTCGATGCCCAGCCGCTCCAGCGCGGCGATCTCGCGCCGGACGAAGCTGTGGCTCACCTTGGGGTACTGGTTGACGAGATAGGCCACCCGCATCGCGCCGCCCTACTTGTATTCGATGAGCTGACCCGACGTGCCGCGCCATCGCGCCAGCGCGAAGCGCAGCTGTCCGGTCACCTCGGCAAACTTGCCGAGCACGAGGAAGAACGCGCGCGCCGCGCGGGCCCTGCGCGGCCCGGGCTGGCGCAGGAACAGGCGCAGCACCTGTGCCGGATACGCCAAGGCCAGCCAGAGCGCCTGCGGCCCCAGCGCGACAGCGAGCAACAAGATGCCCGCGGGCAAGCCAAGCCCCCAGAACCAGGCACTGCGCGACTCGCGGACCCAGTGCCGCTCCGGCGGACCGCCGTGCAGGTGAGCACCCTGGGCAAATGCGAAGCCCGAACGCACCGTGCGCCGCCACCACTGCGAGAAGCGGGTCATCTCCGCGTCGTGCCAAGCCATGTCGATGGGCAGCCGCCAGAGCCGCCAGCCGGCCGCGCGCAGACGCACGCAAAGCTCCGGCTCCTCGCCCGCGATGAGATCGTTGCGAAAGCCGCCCACCGCAGTCAGCGCGGCGATGCGCATCATCGCAATGCCACCGACAGCGCGCGCCTGGCCGACAGGGGTGTTCCATTCCATGTCGCACAGCTGGTTGTAGACGGAGCGCTCGGGATAGCGCTCGCGCAGCCGGCCTGCGACCGCGGCCACACCGGGGTGGGTATGCAGGTGGCGCTGCGCGATATCGAGCCAGTTGGGCAGCATCTCGCAGTCGCCGTCCACGAACTGCACGAAGGCGGCCTCGGGCGCGATCTCCGGGACGCGCCGCCACCCGGCGTTGCGCGCGCGGGCGGCGGTGAAGGGCACGCTCATGTCGAGCTCGATCACCTCCACGTTCATGCTGCGCGCGAGCACCACCGAAGCGTCGGTGGAGCCCGAGTCCACATAGACCACACGCGTGGCGGTCGACACCACGGAAGCCAGGCAGCGCGCCAGGCGCTCGCCTTCGTTGCGGCCGATCACGACGACGGCAAGGAGGGAAGGCAAAGGACTCATCGCATGTCCCTCGACGCGAAGGGAGGTCGGGGTGAATCGCTGGCGCGGGGGCCAAAGCCCCACACGCCATGGCGCAGGCGCTTCGACAAGCTCAGCGCGAACGGGGGTTTGGGGTGCAGCCCGAACGGGAGTTTGCGGTGCAGCGCGAACGGGAGTTTGGACCACAGCCCGGGTGGGGGTTTGGAGCTCAGCGCGAACGGGGGTTGTTGATCAACGCACCAGCCCCTTTCCCTCCCCATGTTCAGCG
>CBFHAS010000165.1:0-7787 GCA_965653625.1 uncultured Burkholderiaceae bacterium
GTTCACCCATTCGGTGAGTGTCCCAGCTCAACGCAACCGCCCGCCAGCGTTGAGAAAACCGGCCCGGTCGGCGCCTCAATTGCTCTGTTTAGGATGAATTGACCGAGCGGCAAGAGATCAAGAGATCAATTGCTGGGACCGACGCGCAGTCACACGGCCCAGGCTGAGGTGCGGAGGGCAAGAAGGCGAATTGCGAAGCACGGTCACGCCCAGGACAGAACCTTGTGCTTGCTGGCGTTGGCGTCGATCTTGGTGCCGTCCAGCGCGATGTGCCCGAGCTTGAGCAGCTTCATCTCCCGCGCAAGTACAGCACCTGCACGAACAGCGCCTCCACCTCCTTCAGAAAGCGCCGGCGGAACGTGGCGAGCGTGTCGTGGTCGGGGTGGGGGTTGGCCGCCACGTCGCGAAACGCCACCGAGTCGTAGGTCGCGCGCTCGATCTTGCGGCTGGAATGCTCGCCGTTGGCGTAGCCGTAGATCAGCAGGCCCAGCAGCACTGCCGGATGGTGCGCCCGCCGAGCCCCGCCCCGCGTACTGGCGCGTCAACTCGCCCAGATCGAGTTGCTCGATGACCCCGACCACGAAGCGCGCCAAGTGATCACTGGGCAGCCATTCGTCCACTGACGGCGGCAACAGGTACGCGGTGTCTCGATCTACGCAACGAATCGGCTCAACGGGCTGGTCTTGTTGTGCGGCAACGATTGTCTCGGACGCCGCCATCGCCTGGAAGGCTGGAAAGCCCGACAGACTCCTAGGGCGCAACTCTACGCCGCGGCGTGATGAAGTGGCCAAAGCGTGCTGCCACAGTGGGCGCATCGCTCACACCTCGACGGTGAAGAGGCCGTCGTAGCCCTCGGTTTCGCCGCGGCGCGAATGGCCGCGGGCGTTGCACACCACGCGGGTGTGGCCGGCGGCGTGGTCTACGCGGTAGTCGTGCCGGTAATGCACGTGGCCGTGGATCCAAAGCGACGCGTGCGGCAGCAGATCGTCATCGGCGTTGCAGAAGCTGGCCGTGCCGGGCTGGCCGCCATAGCGCGGGTCGGCGCTGCGCAAACTGGGGGCGAAATGCGTGATGGCCACGGTTTCTTCCCAGCCGCCGCGTGGCGCAGTCAGCTCGGCGGCGAGCCATTCGCGGCAGGTCAGCGCCTCGTTACGCACGGCTGCGGTATCAAAGGGCGCCTCATGCAGCGATGACTGCTGCACCCGCATGAAGTAGCCGGCCGCACGCAGCACGCGTTCGTCGTATGGCTGACCGAACAAGCCGAAGTCGCTCCAGCGCGTGGTGCCCACGAAGCGGATGCGCCGGCCGTCAGCGCCGCGGCGCACGATGCTTTGCCGCTCCAGCACGGTGAAGCCGAGATCCGTGCAACGCTCACGCAGCGCTGGCCAAGCATCATCGATTTCGCGGTGGTCGAATTCGTGGTTACCTGCCACGAAAATCACGGGTCGAGGCCAGTCGCGAAAGCGCTCCAGCCCGGCCCAGGTGCTGTCCACGTCGCCCGCCAGGACGAGCAGTTCGGCATCGTCAGATGGTTGCGGCTCGTGCACCTCGGTTTCCAGGTGCAGGTCGGACAGCACTTGCACGCGCACGTTCAGACGCCGTGGCAGTGCTTGTACTTTTGCCCGCTACCGCAGGGGCAGGGGTCGTTGCGGCCTACCTTCGGCGTGTCGCGCCGCACGGTCTCGACGTGGTAACGCTGCTCGGCAGTGAGCTGGTAGAGGTCGGCCACGGCGAGCACCATTTCCTGCAGCGCTTCATCGACGCTGGACAGCGGCACCTCCTGATTGATTGCCTCGACATGTGCGCGCTCCTCCTCGGTCTCCACCGGCAGGTGGCGGTACAGGCGGTCGATGAGCTCCTGCGCTGACTCGTCCGTGAGCGAGGACAGCCCGGGGAAGAACACTTGTGCTTGCTGGAAGCCGGCCACCCAGGGTGCCAACGGGCGCGATACCGGCGGGAGCCCGGACAGCACATCGTTCTCGCCGTCACCCGCGGCGTCGTCGTCCTCATCTTCCTGGAGGACGATCGGATCGAACCAGCCTTCATCGGCGAGCGACAGGTTCAGCGCGGTATGCCGGCGCTGCACCAGCGTGCGTGTGCGCTCCAGCCACGCGGCATCCACGTCGTCCGGCAAGGGGCGGCCCTCGATATCGAAGACATACGGCAACCAGTCGCCCGCGGCGATCAGTGTGGGCTGCACTAGCACGCCGCAGAGGAAGCCGTCGAGCACCACGCTGTCGCAGGGCTGCAGCGGCTCGGGGGTGGCCGCGAGAAGCTGGTCCAGTTCGGAGAACTCGGCATCAGTGAGGTCGCGCGCTGCCGCGGGTACGGCGGCTTTGGAAGGGGGAATGGAGGTCATGGCATCAGGGCCGTGCAAGGCCCCCAAAACAAACGGGGATTGTCCTATGCGCCGCGGGTCGCGGATCCGGGAACGGAAAAGCTGCCCGTGAGTCGATAGCGTGCGCCCGGGTGGTACAGACGCGCCACCGAGGCCACGGTGTCCCGCGACACCGTGCGGCGCGACACCACCAGCACGGCGCTACCCGCCTGCACGGACAGCAGTTGCGCCTGCTCCCGCGTGGCCAATGCCGCCTCGATCACCTGCTCGGACTCGGTGAGCGGCGCATGCTCCAGCAGCACCGCGGTGGGCGTGATTCGGGTGAAGTCGCGCTGGAGAAGGTCCGGTGCGAGTGCGGGGTTCACATGGCGGTCTTCGAACTGGATCGGCACGCCGTTCTCGAGATGCACCAGCCGGCAGCGGAAGACCAGCGTGCCCTTGCGCAGCCGCATCACGGCAGCCAGCTCGGCGCTGGCTCTCTCGCGGCTCACGCTGCATACCCGGGTGGTGTGCCGGTGACCACGCTCGGCGATCTCTTTGTGGATGTTGCGCACCTCGAGCAGGTTGGAAACTGGGGGAATTTCCGCCACGTACGAACCCGATCCCCGGCGGCGCTCGATCACGCCCTCGGCCACCAGCTCGCGCAGCGCGCGGTGCACCGTCATGCGTGCACAGCCGAACTCCTGCACCAGCTCGCGCTCCGAGGGCAGTCTCACCCCGGGTTTCCAGCCATTTTCGGCAATGCGCCGCTGGATCGACACCTTGACCGTCTGGTAAGTCGGGCGGCGAGGCAGGCGGGTGCTCATGCTCGGCGATCTTACGGGAGAGTCGCATGCGCCATGCTAGAGTTGTCTAGACCACTTTAGGGGGCCTGACGATGCCGCATTCGATCGCACCGGGTGGGCTTGACACGGGACTTTTGCGCCGCGTGGCCGAAGGCGGCGAGCGCTTCATGCTGGACGAGACGGCCCGGTGCACATCGACGCCGGCGTGCGCGCGGTGCGCGAGATGGTGGCGCGGCAGGAGCCGGTCTACGGGCTGAACACTGGCTTCGGCAAGCTCGCACAGACCTGCATCCCCGACGAACAGCTCGCGCAGTTGCAGAGGAACCTCGTGCTGTCGCACAGCGCGGGGGTGGGGGCGCCGCTCGCGGCCGGTGGTGCGCCTCATGCTGCTGCTCAAGGCGGCGAGCTTGCCGCATGGTGTATCGGGCGTGCGCGGCGAGCTCGTCGACGCGCTGCTCGCGTTGCTCAGTCTCGACGTGCTGTCCGTGATCCCTGAGAAGGGATCGGTGGCGCGTCGGGTGATTTGGCGCCGCTCGCGGGGGGGATGCTCATCGGCCTGGGTGAGGTCAGCGTGTCGGGCAGGCGCATGAGCGCGGCAGAGGGCCTGTCTCGTGCCGGCCTCGCGCCCTTCACGCTGGGGCCGAAGGCCTGGCGCTGCTCAATGGCACACAGTGCTCCACCGCGCTCGCGCTGCATGCGCTGCAGCGGCTTGAACGCATCTTCGACGCGGCGGTGGCCGTGGGTGCGATGACGGTCGATGCAGCCAAGGGATCCGACACACCCTTTGACGACCGAATTCACGCCGCACGCGGCCAGCGTGGCAGGTGATGGGCGCCTGCCTCGACCAGATGCGCCATGCGCAAGACATCCTCATGGCGGAGGCCAACGGCGTGTCGGATAACCCGCTGGTGTTTGCGGATGCCATGCAGGCGCTGTCCGGCGGCAACTTCCACGCCGAGCCGGTGGCTTTCGCCGCGGACAACCTGGCCCTGGCCGTCGCCGAAATCGGTGCCTTGTCCGAGCGGCGCACCGCATGCTGATGGACCCGGTGCTGTCGCGCCTGCCAGCCTTCCTTGTCGAGCATGCGGGGCTCAACTCGGGGTTCATGATTGCCCAGGTAACGGCGGCGGCGCTCGCGTCCGAAAACAAGTCGCTCGCCCACCCGGCGAGCGTGGATTCGCTGCCCACGTCGGCCAACCAGGAAGACCACGTGTCCATGGCCACCTACGCGGCTCGGCGGCTGCACGCCATGCTGGACAACACCGCCGGCATCGTCGCCATTGAATGGCTCGCGGCGGCGCCGGCGATGGAGTTCCACCGGCCGCTGCGTTCGTCCCCGCCATTGGAAAGGCTGCACGCGGCGCTGCGCGAGCGGGTGCCGTTCTTGCACGACGATCGCCTCATGGCACCGGACATCGCCGTGGCCACTGCGTGCGTCGAAGCAGGCGCGGCGGCGTTCGCTTCTGACGAGCACGCATCCGATCAGTCACCGCGATAAGCGCCGCGACGCGGGCGCGGCGTCTCACCCGCGCGTGCCACTAGCCCTGAGCCCCTGCCTTCTCGCGCCACTGAGCCCGCAGCGCGTCCCATGTCGGCGAAGTTCCTCTGCTTCACCGGCCGTACCCCCGTATTCCTTCAAGGATGCGGACAATCTCCACCGCAAGCGAGTTGTTTTGCGCTCCAGCCCATACAGCTCGGTACTTGACCATAACTGCCACCCCCATGCGCCGTTCTGCCGTGCGGGGTGTCGACGCTGCACCGACAGCCAGTTGCTCTGCGTAGAGCAATCGCCGCGGCCTTCGCACACCATATGGTTGATGACGACGCGCCGGGCGGGATCTTCAATCGTGCCGCGCCTGCGACGGCGGTCCATCCAAACGGCGACGCAGTGACAGCCGATGCCGGCCACCGCGCGTGACCCCTGGGGCAGGCTGGTGCTGGTGTCGTGCGGGCAGCCGCTCCAGAACCACGGGACGCGCTTGCCCACCGGACGTGAGGCGACATCAGGCACTTCCAGGCTGCTGCGCTCTTGGCCTTGATGAGCGCGATGCGCGCGTCCATGCGCGCCGCGGTGTCGGCATCCACGCCCGGCTTCTTCACCACACACGCTCACCTGGTGCAGCCGGATGCTCAGGTGGCCGCAGTTCGCATCTTGAAGGCCCAGGTCGTGCAGCGCCCGGCGTGTGTCGTTGCAAGACTTGCCGGTGGCGATGAGGCCGAAGCGGTCGGCGGGCCGGTCGATCACGTGTGGTTCAGGCGGTTCGCGCGAAACAACGCGAGGGCTGCATACCACTTGGTGTCGAAGAGGCGCGCTTCCTGTTCCAGGGGCGGGTCGGGCCAGCGAATGTGCATGCCGCCCCGGCGGCATGCGGAAATCTTCGGGCAGCGCGATATTCACGCGGTCGGGGTCGATGATGGGTCGACGAGCACGCTGCCCGACGACTCTACGATGTCCTGGATGGTCTTCATGCCCACACGCACGCGAAGCGGCTGAGCGCGAAGGCACGCAGCTTCATGTGTAGAGGGGATGTACCGGCGACGAAAGGAACCGGCAGCCCGCCGGCCTTGAATATGTGATCGCTCTGGTGCGCCGCGGTCGAGCTCTGGGCCACGTGGTCGTCGCCCGCTGAGCTTGAATCTCTCCGCCCGTGGCGCTGCTGTATCCAAGGTCGACCACGGCGGTACCGATCGAGCAGCATGCCCGCTCGTGGTGGTCGAGCAGACCTCCAGCGGCCTGGACGATGGCGTGCCGGTGGCCGACCGCCGCCTGCGCGGGTCGGGCTGCGACGAGCACCTGTAGCTCGTGGGTGAGCTGCACGCCGACATTCGTGAGTCGGTTCGCGTGGCAGCAGTTCGGCGACCGGATCGTCAGTCAGTCAGTAAATCGCGCGGCCGTGGCTTTGCTTCGCGGCCAGAGCGCCCACATCTTCAGCGGCTGCTTCATGCGGCCGGCCTGCTGCTCGGCTGCCTCGCCCCAGCCCCAGAAGAAGTCGGCCCGCACGCCGCCCACGATGGCACTGCCGGTGTCCTGGGCCATCACCACGCGGCGCATAGGTGTACTTGCCAGCGGCTCCGTGGTGTCCAGCCACACCGGCGTGCCATAGGGGATGCTTTGCGGATCCACTGCGATGGATCGGCCCGGCGTGAGCGGCACGCCTTGCGCTCCGCGCGGACCGATGGTTGGATCGGTCAGCGGTTCCTCGCGGAAGAACACCACCCGTGGGTTGCTCCACAGCAGTTCGTTCACGCGCTTGGGGTTCTTTTGTGCCCAGCCCTTGATGGCCGGCCACGAGGCCTGCTCCGCGCGCATCTCGCCCTGCTCGATGAGCCAGCGGCCGATCGACTTGTACGGCTGCTCGTTGTGCCCCGCGAACGCCATGCGCACGAGCTTGCGGCTGCCTTCGCCATCTGCCACTTGCAGCCGGCCCGAGCCCTGGATCTGCAGGATCAGCGCATCCATCGGGTCGGCGACGTAGGCCAGCTCGCGGCCTCGCAGTGAGGTCTGTGCGGCAGGCAGGGTGTCCAGTTGCTGACGCGTCCAGTAGGGTCTGCGCGTCGCCAGGTCGGGCGGCGGCAGGTGCAACGGGATACGGTAGGCGCCCTTCGGCGTGCGCGTGGCATCGATGAGCGGCTCGAAGTACCCCGTGATGAGCCCTGCGTCGCCGCTGCCGTCCAAGGCTTCGATGCGGTAGGGCTGCAGCCGCTTTTGCAGCCAGTCGCGCGCGGTGGTGTCGGTGGCGGGCAGCTGGCGCAGCGCCTCGGCACACAGCAGCACCCACTCCGGCGCCGGGCGCTCGCAGCTTCTGAGCAGCGCAGGCCACAGCTCAGCGGTGCTGTCGTCGTACCAGCCCGGCAGATCGAGCCAGTCCACGGGCACCCAGCGCGCACGTGCGCGCATCAGCGGAGCGCCCTGGGGCGCTACCTCGTCCGTGGCTGGCATGCGAGACGTGACGGGCGGCTTGCTTTGCACCGGTGGCGCAACGGCCGGTGGCGAGGGGGCGGCGCAGGCGGCGAGCCCTCCTAGAATGGCTCGCCCTGCCAGCCACCGGCCGGCGCGCCGCAACGACTTCGAAATCATGTGGGTGATTTTGCTGGAAGCCCTGACCGCACTCGCGATCCTTGTGCTGATCGTGTGGTGGACCATGTTCTCTGGGCGCAAGGACGGCGAACGCCGCCGATCCGAGGACGAACAGTAAAACTCAGTGCAGCGCTGACGCCAATGTCAACCCGAATTCGGGGATGAGCGTGTCGAACGGCAGTGCATCTTCGGTGATGCAGTAGAAGCTGCCGCGCATGGTGCCGTTGGCGGTGGCCAGGCGCGTCCAGCTCGTGTATTCGAACTGCTCGCCCGGCTTGAGTAGCGGCTGGTGCCCCACCACGGCCAAGCCGCGCACTTCCTCCGTGCGCCCGTTCGCGTCGGTGATGATCCAGTGGCGCGCGATCAGCTGCGCCGTCACGTCGCCCGTGTTTGCAATGGTCACGGTGTATGAGAAGGCGTACTGTCCGGCTTCCGGCTTGGTCTGCTCGGGCAGCGGCCTTGTCACGACGCTGACGGTGAACTGTGGGTGGGCCATCGGCGGATTCTAGGAGGCTGTCGGACTTGAGCCCGAGCGAGTCCGATTGATCGGTGCGACGCGTTTTTTCGGACGGCATCGCGCTGAGCG
>CBFHAS010000166.1:0-7771 GCA_965653625.1 uncultured Burkholderiaceae bacterium
CGTGGGAACCGCGATCACGAAGCCGTCGATGTAGGACATGCCTGAACTCCTGTTGTGTTGACCGGTCGGCGCGCCCGTCCGAGGGCGCGCCGTACGTTGTCGACGAACGGAAGGTGGCCGATTCGACATGGGCTACCCGGCGCGCGGGCGCGCGTCCTGCGGCGATGCTGGTTTACCCGATAACCGCCATCCAAGGGCACCCGCTGCTGGCCGGGCCTGTGAGCCCGAGCCGCAGCCCGGAGGCGGACTTTCCTCCTGACCGCCTTGCTTCTCAACGGCAGCACTCGGCGATCACGCCGAACTGGAAGTCCCGGCCAGAAGCAGCCATCGGGGATGTCGGTCTGAACGTCGGCAGGCTGACATACACCGGGCGGTCGCTGGGCATCGGCACCCAGAAGCCATCGAATCTGGAGGAGAGTTCACCGGCACCGTGCTGAGTGCCGGCGAAACGCATCCTGAAAAGGCAAGGCGCGGCGGTCTCGTGTCATGGGGGCGGGGAGGCCCCTCCATCGACCAGCCGTTCCGCAGTGCGCCGCGCTATCGGGGCGACCAATAGCACGACGGGGAAGGCCACCGCCCAGGCAGTAAGCCAGGCGCCAACCCAAAGACCGAGGAATCCGTCAGCGATACCAATCGCCCGGTAGGTGGAGATGCCCGAGACCAGCCAAGACATCAAGTCCCGAGAGAATGAGCCCGAACAGGATCGGGGCAAACCGGCGCGGGATCATGCGGCGCCTTCCAGCGTCGATTCCACGTCTGCCGCGGCGACAACGCGGCGCAGAATCTCGGCGAAATGCCGGACGAACATCTGGGCGGTCTTGACGTCTCCCGGCACGAACGCATCAGGCGGCGATGCGTGCCCCGCCTGCGCCATCAATCCCGACCAGGACCCCAGCCGGTTGGCAGCCTGCTCGTACGGCACGCCTTCGTGCTGCTCCGGCAGGATCGGGTTGCCGACCCAGAGCATCCCGTGCTGCATGCAGAAGACGAACATCGATAGCAGCGTCGACTGCTTGTCGCCGGCAGGCAGCGAAGAGACAGTGAACCCAGCAGCCAAGCGGCCCTTCAGCGCTTGCGTGCGCCACAGCCGACCCGTGGCATCCATGAACGACTTGAACGGTCCCGACACACCACCCAGGTAGGTCGGCGAGCCCAGGATGTAGCCGTCGAAGTCGAGCAGCGTCTCGGGTGCGCGCATCACGTCTTCGGCACGCAGCAGGACCGTGTGAACGCCCTCGACTTGGGCGGTGCCTCGCAGGACCTGGCGTGCGATGAACTCGGTATGCCCGTGGGCACTGTGGTAGATGACTGCAATACGCGTCATGTAGATGCTCCTCGTTTGGCGGAGGTTGGGAAGCGCCGGGTCAGCGCGACAACGGTTGAATGAGCGAAGCGGCCAGGTACAGGCCGACACCGAAGACGCCGTGGTTTGCCAGGCCGCGCAGGCAGTTCTTCAGCGGCGCGGGCGTCTTCGCGTTGACGAAGCCGGCGCCCATGGCCGGCTGCATAACGAACCATGGCAGCACGACCGTCGCCACGCCCAGCGTGACGGCAGAACCGAGGCTGGGGTCGCGCCGCCACGCGGCACCCTCCAATGCGAGCAGGAGAGCCGCGAACACGATGCCGACGATGTAGTGGGTGAACCAGCCGAGGCCCCGCTCGCCGGCGATCGGGGCTGCCTTCGCAATGGAGGCATGAGCCAGACGACCCCGCGTGAGATGTCCGACCCAGCGCCCGATGTATGCGAAGTTCGTGGTGGGGACGCCCAGGCGCTGCAGCAGCAGCAACCATACATCCATCACGGCAGTGGCCCCTACGCCGGTGAAGGCGACGAATGCGATGTCGTGGGTCGTCAGCATGGAAATCTCCTCGAATAGATTGACCTGTGAACCTGTTGAGGTCACTATAGAAGTTGAAGTCAACTTCAAGTCAAGCGGCGATGGACATCTCAGAGGTTGCGAAGCGGTCGGGCGTTGCCGCCTCGGCGCTGCGCTACTACGAGCGCAAGGGACTCATCAGGCCGATCGCGCGCGAGGGTGCGCGTCGCAAGTTCGCACCAGCCGTGCTCGACACACTCGCGCTGATCGCGCTCGGTCAGGCCGCGGGGTTCTCGCTGGATGAGATCCGCACGATGTTTACGCCACAAGGCACGCTGAGCATCGACCGTTCGACGCTTGCGGCCAAGGCCGACGAAATCGACCGGATGATCAAGCGGCTGAAGGCAATGAGCAACGGGCTGCGCCATGCGGTCGCGTGCCCCGCACGCAGCCATGCCGAGTGCCCGTCGTTTCAGAAGCTGCTGAAGGCCGCCGCGGTTGGCGCGCTCGAGAATCGGCATCGCCGCGTTTTCCCGCGCGCCGAAGAATAGGCAGGATCTCAGAATTATTGAGAGTTCCGTAAATCATGACACATGCCTCGGCCAACTTCTGCCCAGCCAACCTCGACGAGCTCAACGTCACCGCCCGCAACAAGCTCAAGAGCGCCCAGCGCCGCCCGTCGATCATTACAGCGTGCTGGGTTCAGGCCGGGCTCTGGTGATGTCACCATTTACGGAAACCTCAATAGTCACGGTCTTGTGCACGTTGCGGTCACTGGCGCCAGCGCAACGGAGCCGACGGCTGCATTGAGGGCACTCCTCGCACCCCCAGGTCCAGTGCGTTGCTGCCGGCCCGAAAATGCCTATTGGAGCGGCCAGAGTCGGCGAAGGAAGCGTCATTGGCGGGGCTGCGGCTGTTTAGGGTAGCCCTTGCAGTGGGGGGCGTGCCATTCAGAAGTCGTGCAGGTAGCGCAGGTGTCGCGCAAGGCCGTCCAGGTCCGGGAACATGCTGCCCGCGTGAATGCCCAGCTTATCAAGCCGCGCCTTCACGTCCTCCTTGATCTTCGCTGGAATTACAAGTTGCTTGAGGCGACTCGGGTCGAGCAGCGGTTGCGCGCTCGGGTGAATCGTGAACGCGCCGGACTGTGCGGTCACTCGCCGAGCGGCGTGGGGAGGTAGGAAGGCAACGATCTCGGTAAGCTTCTGAAGCTCGATGCGCTCTGCTCGCGAGAACTTGTCCAGCTCAAGCAGGACCACACTGCCGGCGGCCGGCGAGAGCGACTCGACGGCGAAGAAGGCAGCAGCAAGCGGGCTGAGGCTCCAATCCAGCAGCCGCGTAGGCAGCCCGTGGTGCTGCGCCACGGTAAGCCACTCGACTTCGGTAGCCGGTACTCGGTCGAGAATGCCCATCGCGTGGTTCTTGAACACCCACATCAGCTTCTGCTCCAGAAGGTCTGGAGATTCGTTGGTGGACGTTCGAAAGAGCGATGGCAGCAGAAGGAAGTCCTTGTCGGAAACGCCGCGGCACAGACAGGCGCGCGAAATGGCGCTCGTAGCCTCGATGAAGTGCTCGAACGACTCGATCTCGATCTGAGCGCTTTGGTCCAACTGAGCGACGGCGCGACCGATACGTTCGGATGACAACTTTATTGCTAGCGAAGCGATGATTGCCGCTCGGTGCAGCGCGTTGCTCGGGTAGCCCCGCTGGTCGGTGTTCACGAAAAAGCGCTGGCACACCGCCTCTAAGTTCGTGGCGGCCCCAGGCTGCAGCGTGTTAGCGCGGTGCTGGAGGTCAACGATGTTCGACAACGGCGTGCCCAACCCACAGCGCGCCAACTCAAAGCCCAGAGCGTGGACGGGCAAGTAGTCTCCGAATAGCACCGCCTCCGCTGTCCCGATGTATGCGTGCAGCTCAGCGGCCATTTCAGCGAAGGTTGGCTTGTCGGCCAAGAACTCCGGCGATAAGCCAGTGCGCCGCACCGTCTCTTCTGTCAACGGAGTCTCTGGGTTGAAGTACCCGTGCCACACGGTTCCGGTCATGCGACCAGAAACGATCTCAACCCCTCCAAGCTCAATGAGGCGCGCGTTCTCGTGCTTTGATGCGGGATCCGCCAGCTCACCGGAAATCGCCACTTGGCGAACAGCTTTCCTCATGAGGGGAAAGTATGCCGAACTTCGAGATCGGTGAGGCGCCCGCTCGAAGGCACTGGGCGCTCAGGCTGGCCGGGCGCCGCGGCTACTGATAGTACGCCGTTGGCTCGGCCCGCCGACGAACGGTCGAATGGGTCCGCAGCCCTCCACCCCAATGCTCTCGGTTCATGCGGTGGACGACAACGATGCAGCGTAAGCGGTCCTTCGCGCACACGGGCTCAACGGCTGGTAGGAGCCAGCTTGCCGACGTTCGCGCCGCCGCAGATCGGATGACCCTTGTGAGAGACGTCGAGCGCGAGCACTCGAGCTAAAGCGCAAGTCCACCCGCCGGAATGCGCCGCACCGAAGCGGCCGCTCAACGTACCACATGAGGGCAGCCGCAAGCGGGCGAAACCCACTTGCGGCTGTCCGTTCCATGAACTGCTATAAGTTTGCCGGCTAAACGCATCAACGAGAGAACAATGCAAGTTTCGTCCATCCTCAAAGCCACCGTGGTCGCACTGGCCGTTGCGACCGGTGCGGCGGTCTTTGCACAGGGCACACCCCTCAACGCGGCTGCGTTCGACACGTTGGTCGCTCAAGGCCCCATTGCCGACGCCTCGACCGTCTCGTCGAACAAGTGGGCCAGCAAGATCAAGCAGGCCGGCACGCTTCGCCTCGGCGGCACCCAGACGTCGAATCTGTTCTCGATGCTCAACGAGAAGGATGGGAAGATTCGCGGCTTCGATGCAGGCTTGGCCCAGTTGCTGACCCGCTACATCCTGGGCGATGGGTCGAGGTACCAGTTCACCCAGGTCACGTCGTCCACCCGCGAGCAGGTTCTCATCAATGACCAGGTGGACATGGTGCTGGCCACCTACTCCATCACCCTTGCCCGCGCCGAGAAAATCTCTTTCGCGGGGCCTTACTACGCGTCTCAAGCGGGGGTGCTGGCCAAGTCGAACAGCAAGGCGATCCAGTCGTACAACGATCTCGCCGGCAAGAAGACCGCCACCCAGGCCGGCTCGACCGGGCCCGCGATCCTTGCGCAATTCGCGCCCAAGGCCATCGTGCAGGAGTTCCAGACCCACCAGGAGGCGCTCGACGCCCTGCGCCAGGGACGCGTCGACGCCTACGTAACCGACCAGACGCTGCTGCTCAACGTCCTGAGCCAGGGCACCGGCGAAACCCGTCTGGCGGGCGCCCCCTTTGGCGCGCAAGACCCGTACGGCATCGGCCTTCCCAAGGGCTCGGACGGCGTGGCCTTCGTCAACGGCTTCCTGAAGAAGATCGAAGCCGACGGCACCTGGGCCAAGCTGTGGGCCTTGACCATCGGGCAGCGCACAGGCAGGACCGACGTTCCGACGCCGCCTGCCCTTCCCTGAAGATGGGCGGTGTCCTACGCCTCCTCGCGGACCACGGGCCTGCCTTCGGGCAGGCCCTTTTGCTGACCTGGAAGCTGACGGCGGTCTCATTCGTAGCCGGCACCGCGCTGGGCCTGGTGGTGACGGTCGCGCGGCTCCTGCCGCTGCGGCCACTGCGTTTCGTCCTGACCCTCTACGTCGAGGTCTTCCGCAACATCCCTGCCGTCGCGCTGCTGATCTTCATCGTGTTCGCGCTGCCCGATCTTCAGGTGGTGGTCGACTACGAGCACAGCGTGGTCCTGACCCTGGCCCTGGTGTGCTCCGCGTTCACCGCGGACTATCTGCGCACCGGCATCAACACGGTTGCCGTCGGCCAGGTGCACGCCGCGCGCAGTCTGGGCATGGGCCCGATGACCATCGTCTCTTCGGTGGTGCTGCCGCAGGCACTGCGCTCGGTCGTACAACCGATGACTTCGCTGCTCATCGCGCTGATGCTGTCCACGTCTTTGGCGTCGCAGGTGCCCTTGCCGGGCCGCGAACTCACGGCGCTGGTGGCGAAGATCGCCAACGATTCCGCCGCCGGAATCTCGGCCTTCGCGGTGGCGGCAGCGATGTACCTGGTCTCGGGGCTGCTCATCGCGTGGGCGGGCGCGAGGCTCGAAGACAAGCTGCGGATCCTGCGATGAGCCGCGTCGCGGAAGACATCCTCTTCGGCGACCTGAACCCGCACGCGCAAGCCATCGCCAGGGCGGCGAGCAGGGTCGTCGCGGTCATGCTGCTCGCACCGCTGGCGGGGATCGTGTGCGGGTTCCATGCCGCGGGTCAGTTCGAGGGGCGGCTCTGGGAATTCTTCGCCTGGAAGACGACCTGGGCGTTCCTGGCGAAAGGCCTGCTCGGCACGCTGGCATCGGCATCGGCGGCCGCCGTGATCGCGCTGGTGCTCGGGCTGGTGCTGCTGGTCGGCCGCCTGTCGCCGCTGAAGCCCGTGCGCTGGCTCGCCATCGCAGTCATCGAATTTCTCCGCGGCGTACCGACGCTGCTGCTCATCTACGTGTGCTTCCTGGTCCTGCCGTCGGTGGGGATTAAGCTGAGCGCTTACTGGATGTTGACCTTGCCGGTCGGACTCAGCACCGCCGCCGTGGTCGCGGAGGTCTACCGCGCGGGAGTGCTCGCCGTTCCCAGCGGACAGACCCATGCCGCACGGGCCTTGGGTCTGACCGAAGCACGCGTCTTCGCGCATGTCGTCTTTCCCCAGGCGCTGCGCTACATCGTCCCGGCACTGGTCGCGCAACTGGTCATCGTGGTCAAGGAAACCACCTTCGGCTATGTCGTCACCTATGGGGAGCTGATGCAGAACGCCAGGGTGCTGATCGCGAACTACCACTCGCTGGTCCCTGTGTACCTGGCAGTGGCGGCGCTGTACTGCCTGGTGAACTACGCCATTTCGAGGGCCAGTCGCAGGCTGAGCCGGCCGATGCCGTAAGAGCGCTGGCCTACGACCCCTTTGCAATCACGCGCGGCCGCGCAGCGCCAGCCGTTGGCGCATAAGGCGCCTGGCTATCGGCGTCGGACAACCTCCACAGGAGGCGTCATCCGACCTGCTTGATGGCGCCAGTCGTCCAGTCGTAGCGGATGATGCGATCGGCACATCGGCACTTCCGGACGGCATGTCAATGCTCGCCATCAGCGGACGAACCGCAGGGAACGCAGCTGGCCAGGGAATGGCCCTGCGAAGTGCCTCGCCAGCTCAGCCTGTCGTCGCGTGATCGCACTGCGATCGGGGTGTATCAGCCAGTACGCCAGCCACGCTATCCGCGACAAGCTGGTGGATTTCGGCATGACCGCCTTGATGAGCCACAAGGCCAATTGCTGGGACAACGCGCCTACTGAGAGCTTTTTCAACAGCCTGAAGAACGAGCGGGTGCATGGAACGCGCTACGCGACGCGGGCCGACGCTGAAACTGATCTGTTTCAGTACATCGAGGTCTTCTACAACCGGAGGCGCCGTCACTCCTCGCTGGGCTACAGCTCGCCGACTCAGTTCCTGATGGACTGGATCAGCAAGCATGACGATCAGCGATCAAAGGCGGCATGAGACCGGCCGGTTGGAAGGTGAAAAACAGAGGGCACCTCAGCACACCGGATGTCGCTGAACGGTCGGGTACCGCCGGCCAGTTCGCGCGCAAGGAGTTTCGCGACCCATCCGTCGCGCGTCAGCAATCGAGTGACCGCTGATGAAAGTGAAGCGAGCGCACAGGGCTTGGGCCAATGAATGACCGGTAGCCGCCCCGCTGACATTCAGGCCGCTGACAGCGAATGACCGTGCCCGGTCTAACCTGTCCCGCCAGGCATTGGCGGGCAGGTGTGCAGCGGTTGCGGTCGGTGGCAGAACTCGGACGAATTCACGCTGAGAAGGTGTGAACCAATCCCCGCCGATCGACGTTGAGCGCTCATGAGCGCA
>CBFHAS010000167.1:0-7647 GCA_965653625.1 uncultured Burkholderiaceae bacterium
TTGATCCGGCACGATTGCACTTGAAGTTCTGTTGTCCGCCATCA
Source organism: uncultured Burkholderiaceae bacterium (assembly GCA_965653625.1). Taxonomy (GTDB): domain Bacteria; phylum Pseudomonadota; class Gammaproteobacteria; order Burkholderiales; family Burkholderiaceae_C; genus Albitalea. The sequence continues at coordinate 45 of CBFHAS010000167.1, forward strand.
TGTAGTCGCGATGAAAGCAACGGACATGAGATCGCTGTCGCCGGAGGCCAGGCATGAGCGCCGAGTACAGGTGATCCGACTGCGCAAGGCAGGTCGCACGTACGACGAAATTGCTGAGCAGACGGGGCTGAGCCGCACGGGCGTGTTTGACATCTGCAAGCGCCACGAGGCGGCGGGCGCGAAGGCCCTTCGTGACGCGCCTGGGGGTCGCAAGACCGGCCAAGGCAGGACGCTCGAGCCTGCGCAGGAACTGCTGGTGCGTCAGCTCATTGCCGACAAGACACCCGACCAGTTGAAGATGCCCTATGCGCTGTGGACGCGCGCAGCGGTCGGGCAGCTCATCGAGCAAAGCTTCGGCATCCGGCTGGCGGTGCGCACGGTGGGGCTGTACCTGACGCGCTGGGGGTTCACGCCGCAAAAGCCGATGAAGAAGGCCTACGAGCAATCGCCCGCGGCGGTGAAGAAGTGGCTTGAGCAGGACTACCCGGCCATCGCCACACGAGCCAAGTCCGAGGGGGCCGAGATCCATTGGGGCGACGAAAGCGGGCTGCGCAGCGACGACGTGCGCGGGCGAAGCTACGCGCCCAAGGGCCAGACACGGTGATCCGAGTGAACAACAAGCGTCACGGCCTGTCGGTGATCTCCACCGTCACCAACAAGGGGCAGATGCGCTGGAAGATCTTCGAAGGTGCGCTCAATGCCGACATCCTGATCGACTTCATGCGCCGGCTCATCCGCAATGCGCCGAAGAAGATCTTCCTCATCCTGGACAACCTTCGGGTGCACCACGCCAAGCCGGTGAAGGCTTGGCTGGCCGCCAACGCCCAGCACATCGAGGTCTTCTACCTGCCCAGCTACAGCCCCGAGCTCAACCCCGACGAGATGGCCAATGCCGACCTCAAGCAGGGCGTGACCAAGCTCGCGCCGGCGCGAACCAAGCTGCAGTTAGTCAAGGCCACCGCGCGCCATCTGCGAAGCGTGCAACGCCAGCCCGAGCGGATCCGAAAGTACTTCGAGCATGAGCCCATTCGCTATGCGGCTTGATTCAAGTTGGTTGATGCCGGCTCAAATAAAGGTTCCGAGGGACTGCACCATCATGGGCCAGCCGCTGCTGCAATTGGTCGGCGTGAGACGCATGTTCTCTGCCGGCAACGACTCGGTGATCGCATTGCACGATCTGAGTCTTTCCATTGACGCGGGCGAGTTCGTTGCCATTGTCGGTGCCTCAGGTTCCGGCAAGTCGACCTTGATGAACGTGCTGGGCTGTCTGGATCGGCCCACGCAGGGGCGCTATCTGATTGACGGTGAAGCGACCGAGTCGATGACTGCCGACGAACTGGCCGAATTGCGCAGTCGCCACTTTGGATTCGTTTTTCAGCGCTATCAACTTCTGCCTGGGTTGAGTGCCCTGCAGAACGTGGAAATGCCTGCCATCTACAACGCCGAGCCCTCGTCGAGCCGACGCAAGCGCGCGACGGCACTGCTCGCCGCAGTAGGTCTTGGCGAAAGGCTCGGGCATCGCCCGAATCAGCTGTCAGGCGGTCAGCAGCAGCGTGTGGCGCTGGCCCGCGCCATCATGAATGGCGGGCGCGTGATCCTGGCCGACGAGCCCACCGGAGCCCTCGATTCGCACAGTGCGCGCGAGGCCATGCGGTTGCTGAAACGACTGCACCAGAAGGGTCACACGGTCATCGTCGTGACCCACGACATGACGGTCGCTTCGCATGCGGAACGCATCATCGAATTGAGGGATGGCCGGGTGATTGCTGATCGGTACCCGCAGGAGACCTCCGGCGAGCGGGCGCCCGCTCGGCGCGCCATGAAAAACCGGAAATCGCGAACACGAGGCTGGGGATACTGGGCCGAGATGCTTCGCGTGGCTTGGCAGGAGGTCATGGTCCACCGCTTGCGGGCAGGCTTGACCATCCTGGGCATTGCAATCGGCGTTTCCGTGGTGCTGTGCGTGGGAGCCCTGATCGACGGGGCGCAGGAGCAGATTCTTCGCGACCTGCGAGCGATGGGCACCAGGAGCATTCACATCATGCCCGGCAATGGACCGGGCGACAGGCGTGCCGGGGCTGTCGAGACCCTGGTTCCCGACGACGTGAATGCCCTCAAGCAGCAGCGATTTGTCGACAGCGTCACCCCGGTCATTTCCAGGGACGTCACGCTGCAGTTCGGTGGCATCGCCGTGAAGGGCATGCTCCAGGGCGTGGGGGAGGACTATTTCCGGGTCTTCCAGATGAAGATTCGTCAAGGCCAAGCTTTCGGTGCGGCCGAGGTCGAGCGCTCTGCCCCGGAGGCGGTGATCGACGAGGCCACGCGCAAACGGTTGCTGCCACACGAGGCGAATCCAATCGGGCAAACGATCCTCATCGGTCGGCTGCCCGTGCGTGTGGCCGCAGTGGTGGCACCTCAATACCCGGATGAGCCGACGGACAACCTGAACGTCTACCTGCCATACAGCACCGTTATCCACCGCATCGTGGGCAGGTCCGCGTTGCAGTCGGTCATCGTGGGAGTCGCCGACACCGCGTCGACCGATGCTGCCGAGCAAGCCATAGAGAGACTCCTCGCGCAGCGCCACGGGGTGAAGGACTTCTTCACGCTCAACTCCGACAAGATGCGTCAGGCCATGGAGCGAAGCGAGCGCGTCTTCAATCTACTGGCGTTATCGATCGCGTTGGCCTCGCTCATCGTCGCAGGCATCGGCGTGATGAACATCATGCTCATGTCGGTCGCACAGCGTGCGCGCGAGATCGGCATCCGCATGGCCGTTGGTGCGCGACCGGGCGATATCGGCTTGCAGTTCGTCATCGAGGCATCGCTGCTGTGCCTGTTGGGGGCCGCAGCAGGTGTCGTGATGGCGCGCACGGTGGGCGTCCTTTTCTCGCAGTTCGTGGATGAGTTTCACATGGTGTTTTCAAGTCCGGCGATCCTACTGGCGTTCGTCGTCTCGCTGGGGCTCGGCATTGCATTCGGGCTGATGCCGGCCCGGCGCGCGTCGCTGCTGGATCCGGTGGAAGCGCTGGCAAGAGAATGAAAGTTGGTTCCATGTTTGGGTGCCTGATACGGCCATTGGGTGCCGGTGTTTGTGCTGCCGCGATTGCCGGGTGCGCCGTGTCCACTGCGTATGTGCCGCCGGTGCTTTCCGTGCCCGAGCAGTGGCAACCGGGCGCCTCTGCTGTCCCGGCTCCGGGTGTCAACGATGTTTGGTGGAAGCGATGGGACGACGCACGGCTCGATGGCCTGGTCCAACTTGCACTCGCGCAGAACGTCGATCTTCGGGTGGGCGCGCTGAAGGTGCGCGAAGCGAGGGTGCGCGCGGAGACCGCTTCGCGCGCCTTGGAGCCCAACATTTCGGCTCAGGTCGGCTCGACGAAGACGCGAATACAAAAGACGGGCGAAAAGTCGCAGCAGGATACTTGGTCGCTGTCGGCCGGCTATGAAGTCGACTTGTGGAACCGGCTTGGCAGCCAGCGTGATGCCCAGGATTTCGAAGCCCAGGCGGTCGAGCATGACCAGTCGGCTTTAGCGCTTTCCTTGGTGGCCACACTGCTCAAGACCTATTGGCAGATTGCCTACACGAACGACCTCCTGGCCAACGGCGAGCGCACCATCGCGGGTGCCCGTCGCGTCGTGCAGTTGATCGAAACCCAGCATCGTTTCGGTGCGGCATCGGACCTGGAAGTGGCCGAAGCACAGGTCACCTTGGCCAATGCGGAAGCTCGCCACATCGCGCTGCAACAGTCGTTGGTGGAGAGTCGCAACGCCTTGTCGCTCCTCGTCGACAAGCCTTTCGGCACGCCGCTCGAACTCCCCCAAGGCTTGCCGACCCGGGCGCCGCCGCCCGTTGAAGCGGGGCTTCCTGCAGAGCTGCTCGCGAGACGGCCCGATTTGCGCGCCGCTGAAGTGCGTTTGCGCCGGTTTCACGCGGACAAGGAGGCCATCAACGCTTCCTACTACCCCTCGTTCTTGCTGACAGGCGGTCTGGGGCAATCCAGTGCCTCCCTGCGGCAGGCGATCAACAACCCGGTCATGACCTTGGGCGCATCTCTCGTGCTCGCGGCAACGCGGCGCGGCGAGCGTCGGCTTGCCGTGGAAGCCGCGACGCTTCAACAGGAGCAAGCCGAACTGCAATTTCGCCAGACCTTGTCCCGTGCGCTGAGCGAGGTGGACTCGGCGCTGACGGCTCGTCGTCACTGGGCTCAGCAGTCGGTCGTGGCCAAGCGCGCCTTGGATGCGGCGCGTGAAGTGGAGCGGGTCTACGCAGTGCGTTATCGCGCTGGCGCCGTTGCGCTGCGCGCCTGGCTCGACGCTCAGGAGTCGCTGCGTAGCGCCGAGAACGCCTGGGCCGAGAACCAGCTGAACCAGCACGTCAGCCAGGTCGCGGTGGTGCAGGCTTTGGGTGGCGAGCCGGCTGCCGCCGGTGTTCGACCAGGTACGCCGGACAAGTAGTTCCTCGGGATCAGCAGTTGGCGAAGCGCGGTTCGCGCCATGCGCCGCACTTATGGCTTGGTGAAGGCCCATGGGCCTCCACCTGCTGATGATGCGGCTACTATGATGCCGACTTGAGTATGCGGAACCTATCGATCCATTCCCAAAGGCCACGAGGCAGCCGGCGTCGCAAGCCCCGGTGGCGCATGGCGCTGGCTGGCTTGGTGGTGGCAGCCGGGCTGCTCACTGCGTGGACGGTCGAGGCGGTGTGGCCCAGCGATGAACTCGACCCCAGCTACATGATGGCGACGGTTGCACGGGGCAACATCGAAGACGCGGTCGCGGCCACCGGAACGCTGCAGGCCGTCGAACTCGTCAATGTTGGCGCGCAGGTGTCGGGTGAACTGAAGCTGCTTCATGTCGCGCTCGGCGACCGTGTCCGAAAGGGGCAGCCGATCGCCGAGATCGACGCCAGCACACAGCAGAACGCCCTGAAACAGGCCGAAGCCCGCGAAACCGCTGCGCGCGCGCAACTGCGCGCCAAGGAAACGGTGCTCAAGCAGTCCACGCAGGCGCTTCAGCGGCAACAGGGCATGTACAAGCACGGTGCCACTACTCGTGAGGCTTACGAAGCCGCCGAGGCCGCCCTGTCTGTGGCTCGTGCTGAGGTTGATGCGCTGAGGGCCGCTCTGGAGGAAGCGCGTATTGCGCTCGATACGGCTCGCGTCAATCTCGGCTACACGAAGATTGAATCGCCCATCGACGGTGTCGTGGTGGGCGTGGTCGCCAGGCAGGGCCAGACACTGAACGCCAGTGTCGCAGCACCAACGATCGTCAAAGTGGCGCAGGTGGACAAGATGAAGATCCGCGCCGAGATTTCCGAGGCCGATGTGGTGCGCGTGTCGCCCGGGCAGCCGGCGTCCTTCACCATCCTGGGAGAGCCGGATCGGCCGCGCGTGGCGACATTGAGTGCCATAGAGCTTGCCCCCGAGTCGCTTCAATCCGACGCCACCGAAGGTTCGGCCGCCGCAGGTTCCGCCACCGCGGTGTATTACAGCGGTCTGCTGGAAACACAGAACGCCGATGGCAAGCTGAGAATCGGCATGACCGTGCAGGTTCGCATCATGCTTCACAGCGCGGCGGCTGTACTCACCGTTCCGACGGCCGCGCTGCGCCACAAGGACGCAAATGGGCGGCGTTCCATCGTTGTCCGGAATGCGGCCGGGCGGCTGCAGGAACAATGGATCACCGTTGGCATCGACGACAGAACCAATGCGCAGGTGGTTGCCGGGCTCAATGAGGGCGATCAAGTTGTGATCGGCGATCATCTATTTCCACCGGAAGTGCCGCGCCCCGTCAGCACGTCAGGGTCGTGAGCCGCGCGGGCTTAAAGCCCTTGATGCTGCTCGTCGATAACGCGGGGATCGGCGACTTCGGCTCGCTGCTCGCGCCGGGCGCGATGGACGCGCTGCATCGCCATACAGTGCCTTTAAGGCCGCCGCTTGGGCACTGAGCAACGCGCTGCGGCAGGAGCTGAAGCCGCGGCGCACTGAGCTCCTGGCCGTGCACGCGGCGCGCTGCGGCGGCCTGCCGTGCGGCGCCCGGCGGCGGCGCCCTACGTCGCGCGGGCCGCTGCGGCGTCAGCACCGCCCGGAACGGCGGCTGCGGGGCTGCAATTTGTCGAGCTCGGCAAGCTGCTGCTTGAGCAGCAACAGCAAGGTGCGGGCATGCTCGACAGGCAGACGCACGCAACTGGAGGTGAACTGGTCATCACGCCCCCCCGATCGGGGCAGCACCAACACATCGGTGCCGAGCTCGATCAGACCCTTGTCGTGCTTGGCCGACTTGATGCGCTGTACCTCAATGTCGTAGGTCTTCACGCGCGTTCTCCTGCAATTTGGATATGTGTGATTGTCGGTGCGCACACGACGTGGGATCTTGCACGTGTCCAAAGCAACCTGATGCGGCGCCAAGCTTGGGATTGCCGTGCGCCTGAGAGGCTCTGATAGTCGAGGGCTTCCCAGGTCATCGAGAGGCCCGGCATGGAGAAGCTACTCGACAACGTCATCTCGCTGGTGCGCGACCAAGGCGGCGACGCGACCCTTTTCTTCATCTTGGTGTGCGCTCTGTTGGTGTTGGCGTGGCATCAGTACCTGCGCATTGCGCGGCACAAAGAGGAGATTGCTCGCCACAAGGAAGACGTGGACCGCGAGCGGGTGAATGCACAGCGCGCCAGGGAAGAGCTCGCGCGCCTGGAGGGACAAGGGCCACCGCCGGACTTGCGCCGCTCGGAGCGACGCTCGCGCAGCCGGCGCTCGTCGTCGCGCGTTCTGGTGGTGGAGGACAACGACGAGATGCAGATCATCATCCCGGCCATGCTCAATCGGTGCTTGCATACGCCGGACGTCAAGATCAGCTCCTCGACCAGCGAAGCCGTGGAAGAGCTCGACCGCTTCCGCCCGGAACTGCTCATTCTCGATTTGAACCTCGGGGGACAAAGCGGCCTCGACGTGCTGAAGTACCTCAAGCAGGCACGGCCTGACCTGCCGGTTCTGGTTTACACGGGATACGAGGATGAACTTGTGCGCGCGCTCAAACTAAGGCGTGACACGGGCTTGTCCAATGTCACCGTGCTGCAGAAAGGACCCGACATCGACGCCTTCGTCCGGCTCGTGCCTCAGCTCTTCAGGCGCCGCACCACTGACCAACCGCTTGGTGCCTCCGATGCCCAGCAGGGCGCGGCTTCAAAGGGCCGGCGCGATCGGCGCGTGAATGCGACCGACCGGCGCAACCCGCGAGCCGGCGAGCCAGCGCAACGGGCGGCCGCGTCTCGAGTCGACGTGTCGGGCGGTGCGCAAGAGCGGCGCCGGGTTTGCAGGGCCGACTCTTGAGCACCCCTAGGGCCGGGCTGCGCCTCAGCCAAGGCTTGTTGCTGGGCGGATCAACCGGAACCGTGCTGGCCGGTGTCCGGCAGTATGCCCAAGGTATTGAGCGGGACGCCTGCGTCGTCGCAATCTCGCCTGACCTCGGAGAACGCTACCTGGACACTCTATGACGAGGACTGGTGCAGTAAACTTAAACAGAGCAATTGAGGCGCCGACCGGGCGGTTCTCTCAACGCTGGCGGGCGGTTGCGTTGAGCTGGGACACTCACCGAATGGGTGAAC
>CBFHAS010000168.1:0-7564 GCA_965653625.1 uncultured Burkholderiaceae bacterium
GCTGGGCCGAGATCGCAGTGCGGCTCACCAGCGCGTCGAGTCGAGCGCCCATCAGCCAGCACCCCCCTGAGCCTCGTGCAGCGCGCGGGCCATGTCGTCCGAGCCGTCGTACTCGTCCTCGGGGTCGTTGGCGCGGTCGATCATGGCCTGCACCTCGGCGTTGCGTTCGGCCTGGCCGGGCGCGCTCACCTCGGCGTCGCGCTCCGGGCCGGTCACGAGTCGGCGTCCAGGTTGAGCGCGGCCAGGGTCTCCGGCGTGAGGTGGAAATGCTTGAACAGCACACCGGCCGGCGCCGATTCGCCGTAGGTGTCGACGCCCACGACTGCGGCGCAGCCGTACTTCCACCAGAACGCGGTCACGCCGGCCTCGACGGCCACGCGCGGCAGGCCGGCCGGCAGCACACTGCGCTGATAGGCGCCGTCCTGCCGGTCGAACACGGTGGTCGAGGGCATGGACACCACGCGCACCGCCACGCCATGCACCGCAAGCTGCTGTTGCGCATGCAGCGCCAGCTGCACTTCGGAACCGGTGGCGATCAGCACGGCCTGGGGCTTCTTTCGCAGGCCCACCTCGGCCGGCTCGGCCAGTACGTAGGCCCCACGCGCGATGTTCTCGGTGGTGGCCTTCGGCGCGTAAGGCAGGTTCTGGCGCGAGAGCAGCAGCGCAGTTGGCCGATCCTCGTTCTGCAGCGCGCAGGCCCAGGCCACGAGCGTCTCCGCTGTGTCGGCCGGGCGCCAGACGTCCAGGCCGGGGACGAGGCGCAGCGAAGCTGCGTGTTCCACCGATTGATGGGTGGGGCCATCCTCGCCCAGGCCGATGCTGTCGTGCGTGAACACGTGCACCACGCGCGTCTTCATGAGCGCGGCCATGCGCACTGCGTTGCGGCTGTAGTCGCTGAAGGTGAGGAAGGTGCCGCCGTACGGGACGAAGCCGCCGTGCAGCGCGAGGCCATTCATCACCGCCGCCATGCCGAACTCGCGCACGCCGTAGTTGATGTGGCGCCCGCCGTTGGGCTGGCCGTCCTCGCCGAAGCGCAGCGATGGCGTGGAGCTGGTCTGGGTGAGGTTGGAGCCGGTGAGGTCGGCGCTGCCGCCGAGCAGTTCGGGCAGCGCGCGGGTGAATGCCTCCAGCGCGATCTGGCTGGCCTTGCGTGTGGCCACCGTCTCGGCTTTCGCATGGGCGGCGGCCACCGCCTCGGCGGCGCGCTGCGCGAAACCGGCGGGCAGCTCGCCCTTGAAGCGGCGCACCAGCTCGGCGGCCAGCTCGGGGTGCGCGGCGCGGTAAGCCGACAGGCGCTCGTTCCATTCGGTTTCGGCCCGCGTGCCGGCAGCGCGCGCGTCCCACAGCTCGTACGCGACCTCGGGCACCACGAAAGGCTCGTGCACCCAGCCGAGCGCGTCGCGCGTCTTCTGGATCTCCTCGACGCCCAGTGCCTCGCCATGCGCCTTGGCCGTGCCGGCGCGGGTGGGGGCACCCTTGCCGATGGTGGTCTTGCAGATGATGAGGCTGGGCTTGTCGGCACTCAGCTTGGCCTGCACGATGGCCTGGTCCACCGCGTCCACGTCGTGGCCGTCGATGGGGCCGATCACGTTCCAGCGATAGGCCTCGAAGCGGCGTGCGGCATCGTCGACGTACCAGGGATCGACCTGGCCGTCGATGCTGATGCCGTTGTCGTCGTAGAAGGCGATGAGCTTGTTCAGCTTCCACGCGCCGGCGAGCGCGCAGGCCTCGTGGCTGATGCCTTCCATCAGGCAGCCGTCGCCCATGAACGCATAGGTGTGGTGGCCCATCACTTCGATGCCGTCACGATTGAACTCGTGCGCAAGGAGCTTTTCCGCCAGCGCCATGCCAACGGCATTGGCCAGGCCCTGGCCCAGCGGGCCGGTCGTGGTCTCGACGCCGGGCGTGACGCCAACTTCGGGATGCCCGGGCGTCTTGCTATGCATCTGCCGGAAGTTGCGCAGCTCGCTCATCGGCAAGTCGTAGCCGCTCAGGTGCAGCAACGCATAGAGGAGCATCGACCCGTGCCCGTTGGACAGCACGAAGCGGTCGCGGTCGGGCCACTGCGGGTTGGCCGGGTTGTGCCGCAGGTGGCGGCCCCACAGTGCCACGGCGATCTCGGCCATGCCCATGGGCGCGCCGGGATGGCCTGAGTTGGCCTGCTGGACGGCATCCATGGCGAGAGCACGGATGGCGTTGGCCATGAGGGTGGATTGCGAAGTCTGGGGAGCCGGGGAGGCGAGCGCAGCGGCCATGCGGTAGATCCCGAAGGCGGTTGGGAGGAAGAGCCCGGGATTCTACGAGCCTGATAATCGCGCCCCATGAATGCAACTGGGGCCGCCGCCGAGGCGGCGCGATGAAGGCCATCATCCTCGCCGCAGGCCGCGGCGAACGCATGCGGCCGCTGACAGATGCCACACCCAAGCCGCTGCTCGAAGTGCGCGGCCGGCGGCTCATCGAGTGGCACCTGCTGGCGCTGGCCCGGGCCGGCGTGCGCGATGTGGTGATCAATACCGCGTGGCTAGAGGAGCAGTTTCCGGCAGTGCTCGGCGATGGATCGCGCTACGGTGTTCGCATCGCCTATTCCATGGAAGGCCGCGACCACGGCGGCGCGCTTGAAACCGCCGGCGGCATCGCCAAGGCGTTGCCGCTGCTGGCGAGCGAAAGCGACGCCTTCTGGGTGGTGTCAGGCGACGTGTTCATCCCCGGCTTCACGTTCGACCCCACGGACGCTCGGCGCTTCCATGAAGGCGGAAGGTTGGCTCACCTATGGCTGGTGCCGAACGCCCCACACCATCCGCGCGGCGATTTCGGCATCGATGAGCAGGGCTTGGCCGTGCCCGATGCGGCGGAGCGCTTCACCTGGGCCAGCGTGGGCTTGATGCGCGCCGGCTTGGTGGCCGGCGTGACGCCCGGCACGCGGGCGGCTCTTCGACCCTGCCTAGAAGCGGCGATGCGCGAGCGTCAGGTGAGCGCCGAGCAATGGGCCGGCGAGTGGACCGACGTGGGCACAGCCGAGCGGCTGGCATCACTTCAACAGATGCCGGGTCGTCCCGAGCCGGGCTGAAGCTCCCGGGGCGGTCAGTGCGCCCGCTCGCCCGGGCAAAGATTGACCTCGAGCGACACGTGCACCAGTTCCTGGTGCCGGGCCAAGCGCGCGCGGTACACCGAAGGCGGTTGAGGCTCGTCGGCCACCACGCAGGCAATGGCGGCGAACTGGCCGCGGCCGACGCGCCACACGTGCAGGTCGGCCACCTTGGCATCGCCGTCGGATTCGATGTCTTCGCGGATCTCCCTCACAAGCGGATGGTCCTGCTCGCGGTCGAGGAGCACCGCACCCGACTCGCGCATCAGGCCCACCGCCCACACCCCGATCACGACCGCGCCGAGCACACCGACCAGCGGATCCAGCCAGTTCCAGCCGACCCACCAGGCGCCGGCCAGCGCACCGATGGCCAGCACCGAGGTGAGCGCGTCCGCGAGCACGTGGATGTAGGCGGCGCGCAAGTTCAGATCGTGGCCTCCAGGCGCGTGGGCATGCGGCGCGTGCGCATGCCCGTGGGCAGTGTCGCGGCCGTGGTCATGCACGGCGTGAGCGTGATGCACGGCTTGGTCGCCATGGGCGTGCGCATGGTCATGGTCATGGCCGTGCCCCTCGCCAGCCCCGTGCAGCAGCCAGGCGGAAGCGACGTTCACCACGAGACCGAGCGTGGCCACGATGAGCGCCGGCTGCACATCGATCGGCTCGGCCCGCCACAGCCGCAGCAGCGATTCGGCCAAGATGCCGACGCCGACCATGCCGAGCACCAGCGCGCTTGCGAAGCTGCCGAGCACCTCGATCTTCCACGTGCCGAAGGTAAATCGCGTGTCGGCCGCATGCCGCCGCGCCAGGGCATACGCCGCGGCCGCCACCCCGAGCGCAAGCGCGTGCGTGCCCATGTGCCAGCCGTCGGCCAGCAGCGCCATGGAACCCGTCCACCAGCCCGCGCCGATCTCTGCCGCCATGGTGGCCAGGGTGAGCACGAACACCCATCGGGTTCGCGCTTCGCCCTCCCGGTTGCCGGTATCGAAGCGATGGCTGTGCTGCCAGGACGACAGGTCATGCGCATGCCGATGCCGATGCGGATGCAAAGGGGCGTGCGGGTCGACATGGGGATGCGAGGACGAGGACATGGGCAGATTTTCCGCGCTCCGCCGGGATCTCCCGGTCAAGCCCCCGGGAAGCCAGCACCTAAAATTGTCCTCCTCCCTCCGGCCCCCTTCACCCTGGCCCGCCGCGGCCGCGCTGCCATGACGCTTTCTGCCATCACCGCCCTTTCCCCGCTGGACGGCCGCTACGCCGCGCGGACCGCGCCGCTGCGCCCGCTGCTGTCCGAATTCGGGCTGATGCATCGCCGCGTGCAGGTGGAGGTGGAGTGGTTCATCGCCCTGTCCGACGTGGGCTTTCCTGAATTCAAGCCGCTCAGCGAGGCCGCTCGGGGCCTGCTGCGCGGGCTGGTGGCGCGCTTTTCGGAGTTGGACGCGCAGGCCATCAAGGAGATCGAGCGCACCACCAACCACGACGTGAAGGCCGTGGAGTACTGGCTCAAGGGCCGCTTCGACAACAACGCCGAACTCAAGGCCGCCGGCGAGTTCGTGCACTTCGCGTGCACCAGCGAGGACATCAACAACACCAGCCACGGGCTGATGCTCAAGGCGGCGCGCGCCGAGGTGCTGCTGCCCACGCTGGATCGCATCGCCTCTGCGCTCTCGGCCATGGCGGTGCAGTTGGCAGACGTGCCCATGCTCAGCCGCACGCACGGCCAGACCGCCAGCCCCACCACCGTGGGCAAGGAGATCGCCAACGTGGTGGCGCGCCTCGCAAATGCGCGGGAGCGCATCGCGGCGGTGAAGCTCTTGGCCAAGATGAACGGCGCGGTGGGTAACTACAACGCCCACCTGGCCGCCTACCCCGCATTCGACTGGGAGGCGTTCAGCCGCCGCGTGGTGCAGGACCACCTGGGACTGGCCTTCAACCCGTACAGCACGCAGATCGAACCGCACGACTACATGGCCGAACTGTTCGACGCCGTGGCGCGCGCCAACACCATCCTCATCGACTGGTCGCGCGACGTGTGGGGCTACATCAGCCTGGGCTACTTCAAGCAGCGCACGGTCGAAGGGGAAATCGGCTCGTCCACCATGCCGCACAAGGTGAACCCCATCGACTTCGAGAACGCCGAGGGCAACTTCGGGCTGGCCAACGCGCTGCTCGCGCACCTGAGCCAGAAGCTGCCCATCAGCCGCTGGCAGCGCGACCTGACCGACAGCACGGTGCTGCGCAACATGGGCGTGGCGCTGGGCTACACCGTGCTCGGCTACGAGAGCCTGCTGCGCGGCCTGGCCAAACTGGAAGTGAACCACGCGGCGCTGGCGGCCGATCTCGACGAAGCCTGGGAAGTGCTGGCCGAACCCATCCAGACGGTGATGCGGCGCTACGGGCTGCCCCACCCGTACGAGCGCCTGAAGGAACTCACGCGCGGCAAGGCCATTACCCGCGAGGCCCTGCGCAAGTTCATCGCCACGCTGGAGATCCCCGAGGGCGAGAGGGAGCGGCTGCTTGCCCTGACCCCCGCCAGCTACCTGGGCAAGGCCAGCGAGCTGGCCGGGCGCATCAGCCGCGCGGAGTGACACGGCCATGGCCCGCATGAGCTTCGTGGAAGGCATCGCGCACGCCGAGTCGCTGAACCGATCGATGCTGTGCGTGGGGCTCGATCCGGACCCGGCCCGCTTCCCCGGCCGCTGGCAGGGCGACGCGAACCGCATCTTCGACTTCTGCGCTGCCATCGTGAACGCCACGCGCGACCTGGTGATCGCGTTCAAGCCGCAGATCGCCTACTTCGCCGCACACCGCGCAGAGGTGCAACTGGAGCGGCTGATCGCGCACATCCGCCAGGCGGCGCCTGACGTTCCCGTGATCCTCGACGCCAAGCGAGGCGACATCGGCAGCACCGCCGAGCAGTACGCGCGCGAAGCCTTTGAGCGCTACCAGGCCGATGCGGTGACGCTGTCGCCCTTCATGGGCTTCGATTCCATCGAGCCGTATCTTCAATACGAGGGCAAGGGCGTGATCCTGCTGTGCCGCACCTCGAACCCCGGCGGCTCTGATCTGCAGGCGCAAAGGCTGGCCAGCGGCGACCTGCTGTATGAACACATCGCCCGGCTGGCGCAAGGCCCGTGGAACCGCACCGGCCAGCTTGGGCTCGTGGTGGGCGCCACCTTTCCGGCGGAGATCGAGCAGGCGCGTGCGCTGGCCCCCACGCTGCCGCTGCTGATCCCCGGCGTGGGTGCGCAGGGCGGCGATGCCCGCGCCACTGTTCGCGCCGGCTGGCGCGGCCATAACGGCCGCACGGTGGCACCCATCATCGTGAACTCATCGCGCGCCGTGCTGTACGCCAGCGCAGGCGACGACTTCGCCGATGCCGCCCGCGCCGCGGCCCTGGCGGCGCGCGATCAGCTCAACGCCGCGCGCGGCTGACACGCTTCACGCCAGCAGCGGCAGCTCCCGTTTGCGCTCGCCCGTGAGCGCAAACCACGCGTTGGCCAGCGCTGGCGCGAGCGGCGGCACGCCCGGCTCGCCCACGCCCGAAGGCGGCCGGGTGCTGCGCAGGATGTGCGTCTCAATCACCGGCGTGTCGGCCATCTGCGCCATGCGGTACTGCGGGAAGTTGGTCTGCTGCACCACGCCATCCACGATGTCGATGCGTCCATGCAAGGCCGCCGAAAGGCCGAAGATGACCGCGCCTTCCATCTGCTGGGCGACGATGCCGGGGTTGACGGCCACGCCGCAGTCCACGGCGCAGATCACCCGATGCACGCGGGGGCGTCCGTTCGGCAAGGAGAGCTCCACGACCTGGGCCACGAGGGTGTCGAACGACTCGTGCAGCGCCACGCCGCGCGCGTGGCCCGCAGGCAGCGAATGGCCCCACCGCGCCTCGGCGGCGGCACGGTGCAGCACCGCGGCGTGGCGCGGCATGTCGGCCAGCAGCGAGAGGCGGAACGCCACCGGATCCTGACCGGTCGCATGCGCCAGCTCGTCGATGAAGCTCTCGCGGAAGAAGGCGTTGTGCGAATGGCCCACCGAGCGCCAGAAGCCCACCGGCACGCCATGGTGCGTGGCGACGTGCGCGATGCGCTGATGCGCCACGGCATAGGGATGGTCGAACAGGCCTTCGCTGTTGGTGCGGTCGGGCCCGTCCAGCGGGCCGGGCAGCGCTGGCACGCGAGGCATCAGCGGCGAGGCCAGCTGCAGCGCGCCCAACGTCGTTTTCACCCCGTCGGGCAGCACGCGACTCATCCAGCCGGGCGTGACCGCATCGCCCGCGCTGGTGAAGGCCAATGCTTGCAGGCGGCCTTCACCATCGAAGCCCGCCTGCATCCAGGCTGCCGCGGCGGGGCGGTAGAAGTCGTGACCTAGATCCTCTTCCCGGGACCACAGCAGCTGCACCGGCCGGCCGCCGGTTTCCATGGCCACGCGGACGGCCTGGCCGACAAAGTCGACCTCCAGCCGCCGGCCGAACCCGCC
>CBFHAS010000169.1:0-7444 GCA_965653625.1 uncultured Burkholderiaceae bacterium
GCTGCCCCGCGCTGCCGTCAGCGCTTGGCAGCGACGTCCTTCTCAGCCTTGAGGTCCGCCTTCGCCTTGGCCTCGTTCGCCTTGGCCTCCTTCTGGCACGCATTCTTCTGGTCGCCGCTCATGTCGTCGCAGCGCTCCTTGGCAACGGCGTACTCCTGCTCCGCCTTCACTTCGGCCGCCTCCATGCGGTCGGCTTCTCTGCCAGTGCGCTTGTAGTCGAGGTCGGCTTCGGCGATCTTGCGCTTGGCCTTCGCTTCCTGTTCGCATACGTCCTTGGCGTTGTCCTTCAGGTTGTCGCACGCTTCGGCGTCAGCCTTGTAGGTCGCGGCGATCTGGTCCTTGGCAGCCTTGACCTGGTCGCGGCTCATCGCATCTGCGGCCAACGCAGATGACATGGCGAGCGCGCACACGGTGGCGAGGGTGGTCTTCATCAGATGGAACTTCAACATGGGGGTACTCCTTTCCTCGGAGGAAACGTATGAACGTGTCAGGCTTCGAGATGCATGCCCTTGAAGTTGTCGAGCGCACCCAGTTGCGCCTCGGCCTTACGGGCCTGGCGCCAAGCCCAGCCGGCCAACACCAGCGAGGGCAGCAAGGTGAGCGACACGATCCAGATCTTTCGCATGGGATCTCCCGGTGCGGGGTGCGGGGTGACCCAGGCAGTATCGAAAGCGCGCCAAGATCCATGAACCAGCGCATGCCGCTTGCTGGCGTAGTTCATGTCCTACGGGCGAGACGGTCGTGTGCGTGTGCGCAAGATTGCACACGTGATTGTAGGATATGCCTGACGTGCCTGCACGCTTTCCACCGATGGAACGCGGTGCGGTCGTGCGGCACACTGGAACTAAGCTTGATGTTGTCCGCCCTCCTTCAACGAGTGTCCATCACCCTGCGACCGAGGGAAGCGACCCCTTGGGAGTTCGTGCCTACCCATCTCGACGAAGCCATGGCGCACTTGAGAACCTACATCGTTGAAGACAGCCCGGTGATCCGAGAGAACCTCATCGCCACGCTGGAGGAGATGGTTCCTGTCAAGGTGATCGGAACGGCCGACGACGAGCCCACCGCCACGCAATGGCTGGGCAAGGCCGACAACGCCTGCGACCTCGTCATCATCGACCTTTTTCTCAGGAGCGGTTCGGGGCTGGGCGTGCTGCAGGCCGCGCGCAAGGCCGATGCCGATCGCAAGCTGGTGGTGCTCAGCAACTACGCCACGCCCGACATGCGACGCAAGTGCCTGCAGTTGGGCGCGGACCAGGTGTTCGACAAGTCGAACGATATCGATGACCTCATCAGCTATTGCGCCCGGCTGGCTGCCGGGGAACAGCTCAACAGCGACTCCAGCGTGCTGCCCCTGCAGTCTTGAGCAGCAACAGGCGCGTGGTGCCGCACGCCGGGCGGCCTATTGGATGAGCCCGTTCTTGAGCGCGTAGTAGGTCAGATCGCTGTTCGACGACAGCTTCATCTTCTCCATGACGCGGGTGCGGTAGGTGCTCACGGTCTTCACGGAAAGCGACATGCTGTCGGCCATGTGCCCTATGGTTTCACCCTTGGCCAAGCGCAGGAAGACTTGGAACTCGCGCTCGGACAGCAGCTCATGAGGCGGCTTGTCACCCGCGCCAGCGAGCCCGTCGGCGAGCATCTCGGCCACGCCGGGCGTGATGTACTTTCGTCCGCGGTGCACGGTGCGGATCGCCTTGACGATCTCTTCGGGGTCGCATTCCTTGTTCAGGTAGCCGGCCGCGCCCTGGCGCAGCAGCGTGGTGGCGTAATGCTCCTCCGGAAATCCCGACAAGATCAGCACCGGCAGTTCCGGGGCGCGCGCCTTGATGGCCGCGAGCGCGTCCACTCCGCTCTGGTCGGGCATGGCCAGGTCCATCACCATCACGTCGACCTCGCCCTTGCGTACCAGGTCGAGCGCCTCGCGGCCGTTCGATGCCTCGCCAGTGACCTTGAGATCGACCTGGTCCTGGAAATACTGGCGAAGTCCGGCGCGCACGATGGCGTGGTCATCGACGATGGCGACTCTGATCATGGCTGCCCCTCGCGCAACACGATTCG
This sequence comes from uncultured Burkholderiaceae bacterium, assembly GCA_965653625.1. Lineage (GTDB taxonomy): Bacteria > Pseudomonadota > Gammaproteobacteria > Burkholderiales > Burkholderiaceae_C > Albitalea. The sequence continues at coordinate 2,062 of CBFHAS010000169.1, forward strand.
CTCAGTCTAGATGGAAGCGAAACCCCTGAACTTCCTGTTGCGACTCAAGCGCAGCCCATTCGTCTTCCCACTCGCGGCGCTGGCGGCCATCGCCATGGTCGTTATCAGCGAGACGGCGTACTACCAGAGTACGCGCTCGATGCGCGAGCTGGATGAGGTGAATAGCGCGCGGCTGCACCTCATGAACCTTTCGCGGCGCATCGTCGACGCGGAGACCGGCCAGCGCGGCTACCTGCTCACCAGCCGAAGCGAGTATCTGCAGCCCTACCGCGACGCCTTCGACGACATCCACGCGGCCACCAAGTGGCTGCGCCTTCACTACGCCGCCAGCCCCGCCCATGTCGGCGTGATTGGCGAACTGGAGTCCCTCGTGGAGCGGCGGCTGTCCGAGCTCAACGCCACCTTGCGACTGCACGACGAGGGCAAGAAGGAGGCATGGCATGCCGTGCTGCTCAGCGACATCGGCAAGGAACAGATGCAGGAGATCCGCAAGCTGTCGGAGCAGCTTCTCGCGGAGGAAGCGCGCCGCGATGCCGCCGGCCGTGAGGACGTGCATCACACGCTGCTGTTCACCCGCATCGGCGTGGCAGCCATGACGGCCATCAGCCTGCTGGCGCTGGCGATGTACTTGCGCCAGACCGCCGCCCTGGAGGCGCACCGCCGCGAGCGGCAGCAGCAGGTGGAGGCCGAACGCGACCAGCTGGAGATGGAAGTGACCCGCCGCACCGGGCAGCTTACCGAGCTGGCCCAGCAGCTCACCGAGCTCGCGCAGCACTTGCAGACCGCCCGCGAGGACGAGCGCAGCCGGCTGGCACGCGAACTGCACGACGAGCTCGGCGCACTGCTGACCGCGGCCAAGCTGGACGCGGCGCGGATCAAATCCCGGCTGGGGGTCACCGCGCCCGAGGCGGCCGAACGCCTCGGCCATCTCAACGAAATTTTGAACAACGGCATCGCGCTGAAGCGCCGCATCATCGAAGATCTTCGGCCTTCGTCGCTGGCCAATCTCGGGCTGCTGGCCGCACTGGAAATCCAGGCGCGCGAGTTCGCCGAACGCTCGGGCGTGCAGGTCGAATGCCGTCTGGAGCCGGTGGCGTTGAAGCCGTCGGCCGAGCTCACGGCCTACCGGCTGGTGCAGGAGGCATTCACCAACATCGCCAAGTACGCGCGCGCCAAGCGGGTGGCGGTGTCGCTCGCCACGCGCGACGGGGTGGCGGAGATTTCGGTGCGCGACGACGGCGTGGGCTTCGATCCTCGCCAGCGACGTTCTTCCGCGCACGGACTTCTGGGCATGCGCTACCGCGTCGAGGCCGAGGGCGGGCGATTCGCGTTGGAATCGGCGCCCGGGCAGGGCACGCACGTCCGCGCCACCCTGCCCCAGCGCGGCTGAAGCGCGCCGGCGTGGGTATGCTCTACACGCCTGTGCTCGCTGCACTGACAGCGCGACCGGCGTGCCTCCCCACGGCGCGCGCCATGCCACCTCTTTAAGCTTGGTTATTACGGGAGCGTGCGCCATACGGTTAACCTTGAAGCGCTAGCTCCTTCATGCGCGCCTTCACCCACCGAAAGGAACAACGATGATCGCTACCAACAAGCCTTTCAGCTCGTCGACCCAAAACGCTGCCGACCAGGCGGCGCAGCACGCGCAAGGCGCCATCGGCGGCACGCAGCAGGCCCTGTCTTCGTTGTCCGACCGCGCCGAGGACGTACGCGCCCAGACCGTACCGGTGCTCAACCGCGTGGCCGCCAAGGCCGAGGAACTGGCTCGCCGCGGCAAGGATGTCGTTCGCGACCGCTCCGAGCTGCTGAAGGACCGCGCCTACCGCGCCTCCGACGCCACCCGCGGCTATATCAAGGACGAGCCTGTCAAATCCATCCTGATTGCGGTGGCCGCCGGCGCGGCGTTGATGGCCCTGGTGAGCCTGCTCACGCGCGAGCGCCGCTACTGAAGCCGCGTCCCTTCGGATACCAGGGTCCGCCGCACCGCCGGCGGACCTGTCGTTTCTCACATCGGCCGGGGCACGACCATGATTCATCCATTGTTGCGACTCCTCGTCTCCCAACCCCAGATGCTGGCCGAACACGCCGAAGCGTATGCCGAACTGGTGAGCGAGGAGGCAGGGGCGGTCGCGCAGCGCATGAAGCGCAAGATGATCCTGCACGCCGTGAGCGCCCTGGCGTTCTTCCTGGCGCTCCTCCTCGCCTGCATGGGACTGATGCTGTGGGCCGCGCTGCCCGTCCAGGACATGCGCGCGCCGTGGGGCCTGATCGCGGTTCCCGCCGTGGCACTGCTGGTTGGGCTGGTCGCCCACGTGGCTGCGCGTTCGAGCACCGGCGAAGGGCGTGGAATGAAGGTGATCCGCGAACAGCTGGCGGCCGACGCCGCCATGCTGCGCAGCGTGACAGAACCCTGAGTCGGCATCGGGAGCCCATCCATGAGCGCCTTCGTGCCCGAGTCCGCGGCCAACGACGATGTGCAGGCCCAGGCCGACGCACGGGCCATGTCAGAAGCCCTGGAGCAGGTGGAGTTGCCCTCGGCCGCTGACAGGCTGGCCGCCTCGCGCGAGCACATGCGAGAGTGGATGCTCGAGGCCGACGGTCGGCGCGAACGGCGTCGACGTGCCGAGGCGGCCGCAGCTGCCGGCCACAAACTGCCGATCGTCGACCGTCTACGCGACATCCCCGTGCTCGGAATGGTTGTGGACGCGCTCAGCGCCTGGTGGTCCGGCCATCCGCTGCACAGCGTGGCCGGCATGGCGCAGGGTGCGGCCCACGAACGACTTGCACCGCTGGCGCGCCGACATCCGCTCGCCACGATGGCGGGCGCTTTCGTCGTGGGCATGCTGGTCGTGCGCCTGAAGCCTTGGCGATGGCTGGCCAAATCGGCCGTCTTCGCGGGTGTCGCGGGCCAAGTCATCGCACGCGCCATCGCAGCGGTTCCGCTGGAATCGCTTATCGGCATCCTGCTGGCACGGCGGGCAGCCTCACCACCGCCACCTGAGGAATCCGCTGCGGCGGCGGAAGCTGCAGCGTCCGCGGCGGCATCTTCGGCGCAGGCCACGGCAACTGCCGCGGCGTCCGGATCAGGGCCTGCCGGGCCTGTGGCACCTGCTGCTGCTTCCACTTCAACGGCCGAGCCGCCACTCAAGACAGCCAGCACCCAGGTCGGTGAAACTGCACCGCCGCGCGCCGGCGAACCGCTACGCGAGGGCGCCACGGCGCCGTAGTCCTCGACTTCGCCGTATCCAAAGGCGGCACACGGTTCCGTCCTACATCGGCAGGCGCGCTGCTCCGATGGCCCGCGCGGGGCCTCACTTCTAGAGTTTTCATGCCGATTGTCGACTGGGGCGTGAGGCATTGCGACAAGCAGGCCACAGACCGGAGCATCCACGCATGAACGCGAACACGACCGAACGGCTCGTGCTGAACGAGCAGGCCATTCAGGCCGCCAAGACCGGCATCGCCGCAGGTGCGGTGACACCCGGCTACGGGCTCTGGCGCGAGGACGTCGTCAAGCTGCTGAACGACGCTTTGGCTACGGAATTGGTGTGCGTGCTGCGCTACAAGCGCCATTACTTCACCGCCCACGGCATGGCATCACCCAACGTCGCGGCGGAGTTCATGGAGCACGCGACCGCGGAAGCGGTGCATGCCGACCGCATTGCCGAGCGCATCGTGCAGCTAGGCGGCGACCCGGACTTCTCGCCCACCACGCTGCTGGGCCGCAGCCATGCGGACTACGACGCCTCCCTGGACCTGAAGGCCATGATCCGCGCCAATCTCGTTGCCGAGCGCGTAGCAGTGGAGACCTACCGGCAGATGATCCAACTTATCGGCGACAAGGATCCGACCACCCGCCGGCTGCTGGAGGAGGTGCTGCAGGACGAGGAAGAGCACGCCGACGATATGAAGGAACTGCTGGAGGAGTAAACCGTTTGTTGCCGGGAGTCCGAATCACGAATGTCACCCACCCGCCAAGGAGAACCACCATGCAAGCCCGAGCCCCCTTCGCCGCCCTCGCCGCTACGCTGTCGGCCGCCGCACTGATCGCCCTGCCCGGCTGCGCCGTTATGCGCGGACAGGAGACTGTTGGCTCCTACATCGACGATGCGACCATCACCACACAGGTGAAGGCCAAGATGGTCGAGAACAAGAACGTGGATGCCGGCGCCATCAAGGTGGAGACGCTCAACGGCACGGTTTTGCTGTCGGGCTTCGCCAAGAACGAGAGCGAACGCTCGGCCGCCGAGCGCGTCGCGCGCGACGTGAACGGCGTGAAGTCAGTCAAGAACCAGTTGGTCATCCGACCATAAGGCGAAGCCAAAGAAAAAGCCCGCTGACGCGGGCTTTTTGCTCAGAACGTCTGACTCAGCGCGCGAACGCCACGCGCCGCTGCGGCGTCTTGAAGCGCGGGCGTCCCGGGCCCTGGCCCGGCCTTGCAGGCGCGCCGGCTTCGCGCCTTGGCGCAAAGGAGGGCTCTGGCTTGCGCGGCTCCAGGCCCGACACCGTGGCCACGGGAATGCGTTGCGTGGTGAAGTGCTGGATGCGCCGGACCATGCCCGCGTCGCCACGTTCGGCCAGCGTGACGGCCAGGCCGCTGCGCCCGGCTCGCCCTGTGCGGCCGATGCGATGGACATAGTCCTCGGCTTTCATCGGCAGCCCGTAGTTCACCACGTGGCTGATGGTCGGAACGTCGATGCCCCGCGCTGCGACGTCAGTTGCCACCAGCACGCGCAACTGGCGCGTGCGCAACCCCTGGAGCACGCGGTTGCGACGCCCCTGCGGCATGCCCCCGTGCAGTGAAGCCACCGCGTGCCCCATGTCAGCCAGGCGATCAGCCAGCCAGTCGGCATCTCGCTGGGTGCTGGTGAACACCACGGCCTGCTCGACGCTGCGCTCGGTGAGGATGTGGTCCAGCAACGCGTTCTTGTGCTCCAGGTCATCGGCCCAATGCAGGCGCTGCTCAATGTGCTCGTGCCGGTCGGTGTGCGAGGCGATCTCGACACGAGCCGGGTCCTTCAGCAGGCGATCGGCGAGCCGGCCGGCATGGCCGGCAAAGGTGGCGCTGTACATCAGGGTCTGGCGTCCCTCGGGCAGGTGTTCCGCGATGGTTTGGATGTCGTCGATGAAGCCCATGTCGAGCATGCGATCGGCCTCGTCGAGCACGAGCGTCTCGACATGGGCGAGCACCGCCTTGCCGGTGCAGATGTGATCCAGCAGCCGGCCCGGCGTGGCGATGAGGATGTCCAGCGGCTGGCGCAGCGCTTTGATCTGCGCGGGGTACGGCACGCCGCCCACCACTGTGGCCACTCGCAGACCCTGGACATGGCGCCCGTAGGTCACTGCCGACTTGGCCACCTGCATCGCCAGCTCACGCGTAGGG
>CBFHAS010000170.1:0-7280 GCA_965653625.1 uncultured Burkholderiaceae bacterium
CCGACAGCGCCTTGTCTTCGAAGGCTTTGAGGTCGGGTGTGATGAAACGCTCGGCGCTCTTGAGCGTCTGTCGGCGCTGATAGTCCATCGGCACCTTGTCGAGCTGGCCCTGCGTCACCTCGATGTAGAAGCCGTGGACCTTGTTGAACTGCACCCGAAGATTGGCAATACCGGTGCGGGCGCGCTCGCGTGATTCCAGGTCCAGCAGGAAAGAGTCGCAGTTCTGCGAGATCGCGCGCAACTCGTCGAGTTGGGGGTCGAAGCCGGTGGCAATGACGCCGCCGTCGCGCAGCAGCACCGCAGGCTCCTCCGCGATCGCGGCGGCCAGCAGGGCCTCGATGTCGCTCGGCGGCTGCAGCGCGTCGGTCAGCATGTCGAGCAGCACCGCGGATCCCACCGGAAACCGGCTCCGCAGGGCGGGCAGCGCCTGGAGCGTGGCACGCAGGCCGGTGAGCTCGCGCGGACGCACCTGGCGCAAGGCGATGCGCGCCGTGATGCGCTCGACATCGCTTACGCCGCGCAGCGCCTCACGCAGCGGTTCGGTCCCGTGGTCTATGAGCACCTCAAGCGCATCGTGGCGCTGTGAGGCTACGGTGCGGTCGCGCAGCGGGTGCGTGAGCCAATGGCGCAGCGCACGGCTGCCCATGCCGGTGCGGCAGGTGTCGAGCACCGACATCAGGGTGGGCGAATCCTCGCCGCGCAGGGTTTGCGTCAGTTCAAGGTTGCGGTGCGTGAGCGACGGCAGGTCGAGCAGCTGGCTTGCGCGCTCCACTTCGAGCGTACGCACATGGGCCAGTGCTTGTCCCTGGGTGTGTTCGGCATAGGCCAGCAGGGCGGCCGCCGCGGCATGCGCGCGGGGCAGATCCTGGGCGTTGAATCCGGCGAGGCTGGCCACGCGCAGCTGCTCGCACAGCTTGCGCTGGCCCAGGGCCGCATCGAACTGCCAGGCAGGGCGGTGTGTGAGCGCCACGCGGCTGGCGGCAACGGCTGCGGGGACGCGGTCGCGATCGACGAGCAGTTCCGCGGCGTTGAGCCGCGAGAGCCACCCGGCCAGTTGCCGGTCATCGCATTCGGTCAGACCCAGTTGGCCGCTGGTGAGCCCCAGCCAAGCCAGACCATGGGTCGTGACGCCACGATGCGTATGGCTGGCCATCGCGAGCAGCAGCGCATCGCTCTTGTCGGCCAGGAGCTCGGTGTCGGTCACCGTGCCGGGCGTGACGATGCGCACCACCTTGCGCTCCACCGGCCCCTTGGCCGTCGCCACGTCGCCCACCTGCTCGCAGATGGCTACCGATTCGCCGAGCTTGATGAGCTTGGCGAGGTAGCTCTCCACCGAATGCGCCGGCACACCGGCCATCAGGACGGGCTCGCCCGCGCTGGCGCCGCGCGTGGTAATCGTGATGTCGAGGAGCTTGTTGGCGCGGCGCGCGTCGTCGTAGAAGAGCTCGTAGAAGTCGCCCATCCGGTAGAACAGCAACGTGTCCGGATGCTGCGCCTTGATGCGCCAGTACTGCTGCATCATTGGCGTGTGGGCGGAAAGATCCGGCTCGGCGAGTTGCTCTCTCGTCTCGATTTTCACGGCGTCATCCTCGCGGCGTGATGCGGAGCGCTCACGTCCCATCACGCGGCGGCATCGTCCTTGCCCGGCAGGTCTGCCTTGCGAATGCGCACCAAGCCCTTCTTCTTCGCGGCTTCAGCGGGCTTGTCCGCCGTGGCGGCGAGGGCGGCCTCCGGGGTCATGGATGTGTGCTCGGCGGGCGGTTCGTCCGGCTTGATCACATGGGTGTAGGGGCCAAGCATCTGGACGAGCTGTGCGTAGATGCGCGGGTTTCCGGCGACCACTTCGCGCTGGAAGAGGTAGTCGGGCTCGCCGGTGAAGTTGCCGATCAGGCCGCCGGCTTCGGTGATGAGCAACGAGCCTGCGGCCACGTCCCAGGGGTTGAGGCCGGTCTCGAAGAAACCGTCGTAGTAGCCGGCGGCCACATAGCACAGGTCCAAGGCAGCAGCGCCGGGGCGTCGCAGGCCGGCGCAGTTCTGCATGACCGCTTCGAACATGTGCAGATAACGCTTCAGGTTGTCGCCCTTGCGGAAAGGGAAACCAGTGCCGACCAGCGACTCCTGCAGGCGCGAGCGTTTCGATACGCGCAGCCGCTTGTCGTTGAGGTAGGCACCTCGGCCTTTCGACGCGTAGAACAGGTCGTTGCGTGAGGGGTCGTAAACGACGGCCTGCTGCACTTGGCCTTTGAACGCGAGCCCGATGGACACCGCGTATACCGGCAGGCCGTGGATGAAGTTCGTGGTGCCGTCCAGCGGGTCGATGATCCAGACGTAGTCGCTGTCCTTGGCCCCGTGCGACCGGCCCGATTCCTCGGCCAGGATGCCGTGGCCCGGGTAGGCGGTGAGCAGCGTCTCGATGATGGCCTGTTCCGCGGCCTGGTCGACTTCGGTCACGAAGTCGTTGGGCGACTTGGTGCTGACCTTGAGCAGTTCGATGTCCAGCGACGCCCGGTTGATGATGGCCCCTGCCGCGCGTGCCGCCCTGATGGCGATGTTGAGCATGGGATGGAGCGCTTGCGACATGAGGCGGCCTTGGGCAATCGGGAGAACTGGCGGGGCGCCGCGGCGAGCGGCCGGGCGAGACTGCAGCGTGGCACAGCTGCAGATAATGTGCGGCGATTTTAGCCGCCGACCCATGCACGCCCCGGATCCCACGCGTTTCATCCTTCTCGCTCCCAGCCACCCGGGCAACGTGGGGGCGACCGCGCGAGCGATGAAGGTGATGGGCTTCGCCGACCTGGTGCTGGTGGCGCCGCGCCACGCCGACGTGCTGAGCCATCCCGAGGCCGCGGCAATGGCTAGCGGCGCCACTGACGTGCTGGCGCGTGCCCGTGTCGTGGCCACGCTGGCCGACGCCCTGGAGGGCGTCACGTATGCCTGCGCCACAGTGATGACGCCGCGCGATTTCGGCCCTCCCACATCGGCCCCGCGCGATCTCTTCGCCGAGATCTCGCGTGACGCGCATACCGTGGGCCTGGTCTTCGGCTCTGAACGTTTCGGCATGAGTAACGACGACGTGTATCGCTGCCATGCCTGTGTGAGCATTCCCACGGATCCGACATACGGGTCGCTCAACCTGGCCCAGGCGGTGCAGCTGATCGCCTATGACTGGCGCCAGGCCCTGGGCGGCTTTCCCGTAGTGGCTCGTACGCCGGATGCGGCGCTCGCCGATGCGGCGGCGGTGCAGGGTGCGCTGGGGCACTGGCAGACGGTGCTGGAAGAGATCGGCTTTCTTGATCCGGCCACGCCCCGGAAGTTGATGCCTCGCCTGAACCAGTTGCTCAACCGCGCCCGGCTCACGCGCGAGGAAGTGCACATCCTGCGCGGCATCGCTCGAGCCGTGCAGCACCTGCGCCAGTGAGTTGGCCCGCCTGGGGCTGACTGCAGGCCCTACACTGGCGTGCATCTGATTTCATCGGTCTTTCCATGTTCGATCGCCTGCGAGAAGACATCGCCTGCATCGTCGAGCGCGATCCTGCCGCGCGGTCGAAGTGGGAGGTGTTTACCTGCTACCCCGGGCTGCACGCGCTGGTACTGCACCGCCTGGCGCATCGCTGCTGGAGGAAGGGCTGGCACGTCACCGGGCGCTTCATCTCGAATTTCTCTCGCTGGCTCACGGGCATCGAAATCCACCCCGGCGCCATCATCGGCAGGCGAGTCTTCATCGACCACGGCATGGGCATCGTCATCGGCGAGACAGCCGAGGTTGGCGACGAATGCACCATCTACCAGGGCGTCACGCTCGGCGGCACTTCGTTGTACAAGGGCACCAAGCGGCATCCCACACTCGGGCGCGGCGTCGTGGTGAGCGCCGGCGCCAAGGTGCTGGGTGGCTTCACGGTGGGCGACGGCGCGCGCGTGGGGGCCAACGCGGTGCTGCTCAAGCCCGTGCCCTCGAACGCCACGGCTGTCGGCATCCCGGCGCGCATCATCGAGGCGTCCAGCGATGCTCAGCGCGACGATGCTTCGGCCCGCACGGGGTTCTCGGCCTACGGCGTGACGCATAGCGACGACCCGGTTGCGCAGGCCATGAAGGGCCTGATCGACAACGCCGCCGGCCACGAGCACCAGATCGCGCTGCTATGGGCGGCCGTCGAAAAGCTGTCGATGGCACGCACCGAGGCCTGCGTACCGAACGATGCGCAGAAGGCCGAGCACTTCGACGCCGATCACCTCAAGCAATTGATGCGGTAGTCAGTCGTGGGAGCGGCTATCCCGCCGCCTGCTGCCGACGCGCCGACTTCGGCCGGAAGGCCTTGCACACGGCCTCATCGCATTCGATGTAGGGTCCGCCGATGAGATCGATGCAGTAGGGCACCGCGGCAAAGATGCCATGCACCGGCGGATCGTGGCGAGGCAGGCCCTCCAGGGTCTCGGCAATGGACTTTGGCTGCCCCGGCAGGTTGATGATGAGGGCGTGGCCGCGGATGACGGCCACCTGCCGCGACAAGATGGCCGTGGGCACGAAGTTGAGGCTGATCTGCCGCATCTGCTCGCCGAAGCCGGGCATCACCTTGTCGGCGACGGCCAGCGTGGCCTCGGGCGTCACGTCGCGAGGCGCTGGGCCCGTGCCGCCGGTGGTGAGCACCAGGTCGCAGCGCGCCTGGTCCACCAGTTCGCGCAGCGCGGCCGAAATCGCATCCTGCTCGTCGGGGATGAGCCGCGTTTCCCAGTGCACAGCGTTGCGCAGCGCGCGTGAAAGCCACGCTTGCAGCGCGGGGATGCCCTGATCCTGGTACACGCCTGCGCAAGCGCGGTCACTGACCGAAACGACACCGATACGGATGCGGTCGAATGAATCGCTCATGCGAAGTCCTTCTGAAGCTCAGCCTGCGGTTTTCTCACAGCCCCTGATCAAGCGAAACAGCTCCCGGTAGGCGCGACCGTTGCGCTGCTCCGGCGCGGTGGCCGCGTCCTTTCGCGCAGCGCGAATCAGGCTGCGCAGTTGCTGCACGTCGGCGTCGGGATGCTCTGTGGTGAAGCGAGTCAGGGCGTCATCACTGGCGATCAACTCGCTGCGCCAGCCTTCCGCCTGGTGCAGCGCGAGGGCATCCTTGGCTCGACCCAGCTGCATGGAGGCCACGGCCTCACGCAGCGGCTCGGGGTCGACACGACGCATCAGCTTTCCCACGTACTGCAGCTGCCGTCGCCGGCCTTCGTGCGTGCGGGTTTGCTTGAATTCGCGGATGGCGTTCAGCAGCGACTCGTCCATGCCGAGCGACGCGAGTCGACCGTCGGGCATTGCGGCCAGTGCCTCGCCGAGCTCCTGCAGGTCGTGCGACGACTTCTTTCGTTGCGTCTTGCTGGGGCGTGCGAAGGGCGAGTCGTCAGGGAGACTGGGCTCGGAAGAAGGCGGGGCAGTGCGCACGTTTGCGTCGATGAGAGGATGCAGGTCGGTGGGTATGATAGTTTGCAGCCCCCATACGCACGGCGTTCGAGCCGCTCTTCTTCCATGGCCATTGCCACTCCACCTGCCACGACCGCCACTCGCTCGGACTTCGCGTACACGCGCGATCAGTTCCGGCAGATCGTCGAGGACGCGCTTTCCTTCGCCAAGGAGCTGGGTGCCAGCGATGCCGGCGTAGAGGTGTCCGAGGGGGCCGGCCTGTCGGTCTCGGTTCGCAAGGGTGAGGTGGAGAACGTCGAGCGCAACCGCGACAAGTCCATCGGCGTGTCCGTCTACAGCGGCCGCCGGCGCGGCAACGCAAGCACCTCCGATTTCTCGCGTGCCGCGCTTGAGCAGACTGTGCGGGCCGCCTACGACATCGCGCGCTTCACTGCCGAGGATCCCGCTGCCGGTCTGCCCGACGAGGCTGATCTTGCGCGCGGTGCCGATGCCGAGCGCGACCTGGACCTCTACCACCCGTGGGCGATCGACGCGGCAGGCGCTGTAGAGGTCGCCCGGCGTTGCGAGGCCGCCGCGCTCGCGGTGGACCGGCGCATCACCAATTCCGAAGGTGCTGGCGTGTCAGTCCAGCAGTCGCACTTCTTTTCGGGCAATACACGCGGGTTCAGGGGCGGCTATGCCAGCTCTCGCCACTCGCTGTCGGTGGCGCCCATCGCCTCGCTGCCCGGCAAGCGAAGCGACAGCATGCAGCGCGATGCCTGGTACAGCTCCATGCGCGCGCCCGAGGACCTGGCCGCGCCCGAGGCGGTGGGCCGCTATGCGGCAGAGCGTGCGCTTTCCCGGCTGAACTCTCGCAAGATCCCCACATGCGAGGTGCCCGTCCTTTACGAGTCCACTGTGGCGGCTGGCCTGCTGGGCGCGTATGTGCAGGCTACCAGCGGAGGGGCGTTGTACCGCAAGTCCAGCTTCCTGCTCGATTCGCTGGGGCAGCAGGTGCTGCCTGGGCATGTGGACATCCATGAGGATCCGCACCGTCCGCGGGGCAAGGGCAGCGCGCCGTTCGACGACGAAGGCGTGACCACGCGCGTGCGCGAGGTCGTGAGCGGCGGCGTGGTGCAAGGCTATTTCCTCTCCAGCTACTCGGCCCGTAAGCTGGGCATGCGCACCACCGGCCATGCGGGCGGCTCGCAGAACCTCACCCTGACCAGCCGTCTCACAGAGCCGGGCGACGATCTGGGCGCCATGCTGCACAAGCTGCACCGCGGCCTGTTCGTCGTCGAGCTCATGGGGCAGGGCGTGAACTATGTGACTGGCGACTATTCCCGGGGTGCCGCGGGCTTCTGGGTCGAGGGTGGCCGCATCGTCCAACCCGTGCACGAGATCACCATTGCCGGCAACCTGCGCGACATGTTCATGGGCATTGCCGCGGTGGGGGCCGACGCCTACACGCTGGGTGGCAAGACCATCGGCTCGGTGCTCGTGGAACGCATGAAGATCGCGGGTTCCTGAAGGGGTGCTCTCGCCGGCGTGGCGGCGCGCCCGCGGGAGTCTCCGCACGGGTATTTCCGGGTCGACTCACATGGACCGGCTCCTAGAATCCGCCGGGCTTTTTCTTGAACATCAGAGGAGAGAAAAGTGGAACGTCGTTCCTTTGTGCGTGGCGCTGGCTTGGCTGGGGTGGTCGCCGGCGCGGGTGCCATCCTGGCAGCCTGCGGCAAGAAGGATGAGCCGGCTGCCGGTGGCGCGGCTTCGGCGCCGGCCGTGGCCACCCGCGGCTCCATCCGCTGGCGTCTGGCATCGAGCTACCCCAAGACACACGACCCCCTCTACGGCGCGGCGGAAGTCTTTGCCAAGAAGGTCGGCGAGATTACAGGCG
>CBFHAS010000171.1:0-7162 GCA_965653625.1 uncultured Burkholderiaceae bacterium
GAGGACGGCGGTGCGTCAGGCCGGCAGTGTTTGCGCGCTGCGGGCGAAGTCGTCGATGCGGTCGAAGTTCATGTACTGGTAGATCTTCTCCCCGTGCTGGTTGATCACACCGATGTCGGCCAGGTACTCCTCGCGCGTCGGGATGCGGCCCAGGCGCGAGCAGATGGCGGCGAGCTCGGCCGAGCCGAGGTACACGTTGCTGTTCTTGCCCAGCCGGTTGGGGAAGTTGCGTGTGGAGGTGGAGAACACCGTGGCGCCTTCCTTGACCTGTGCCTGGTTACCCATGCACAGGCTGCATCCGGGCATCTCCATGCGAGCGCCCGCGTTCCCCAGCACCCCGTAGTGGCCCTCCTCGGTGAGCTGCTTCTGGTCCATGCGGGTGGGCGGCGCAACCCATAGCTTCACGGGAATGTCGCGCTTGCCCTCCAGCAGTTTCGAGGCGGCGCGGAAATGGCCGATGTTGGTCATGCACGAGCCGATGAACACCTCGTCGATCTTCGCGCCCGCCACCTCGGACAGCGTCTTCACGTCGTCCGGGTCGTTGGGGCAGGCCACGATGGGCTCGGTGATCTCGGCCAGGTCGATCTCGATGACTGCCGCGTACTCGGCGTCAACGTCGCCCTTGAGCAGCCTGGGATCCTTCAGCCACGCCTCCTGCGCGGCGATGCGCCGCTGCAAGGTGCGCGCATCCTCGTAGCCATTGGCGATCATCCATTTCATGAGCGTGATATTGCTCTGGATGTACTCGGTGATCGGTTCCTTGTTGAGGTGTACGGTGCAGCCGGCCGCGCTGCGCTCGGCCGATGCGTCGGACAGCTCGAACGCCTGCTCCACTTTCAGGTCGGGCAGCCCCTCGATCTCGAGGATGCGACCGGAGAAGATGTTCTTCTTGCCCTTCTTCTCGACGGTGAGCAGGCCCTTCTTGATGGCGTACAACGGGATCGCGTTGACCAGGTCGCGCAGCGTGACGCCCGGCTGCATCTCGCCCTTGAAACGCACCAGCACGCTCTCGGGCATGTCCAGTGGCATCACCCCCGTGGCCGCGGCGAAGGCCACGAGGCCCGAGCCGGCGGGAAAACTGATGCCGATGGGGAAGCGGGTGTGACTGTCGCCGCCGGTGCCCACGGTATCGGGCAGCAGGAAGCGGTTGAGCCAGCTGTGGATCACGCCGTCACCCGGCCGCAGTGCGATGCCGCCGCGTGTGCTGATGAACTCTGGCAGCTCGCGGTGCATCTTGACGTCCACCGGCTTGGGGTAGGCCGCGGTGTGGCAAAACGACTGCATCACCAGGTCGGCCGAGAAGCCCAGGCAGGCCAGATCCTTCAGTTCGTCGCGCGTCATCGGGCCCGTGGTGTCCTGTGAGCCGACGGAGGTCATGCGCGGTTCGCAGTAGGTGCCGGGGCGCACGCCGCGCCCTTCGGGCAGGCCGCAGGCGCGGCCGACCATCTTCTGCGCAAGCGTGAAACCGCGGCCGGTGTCCGCCGGGTTCTGGGGCAGGCGGAACAGGGTTGACGGCGGCAGGCCCAGCGCCTCGCGCGCCTTGGCGGTGAGGCCGCGGCCGATGATGAGCGGGATGCGCCCACCGGCGCGCACTTCATCGAACAGCACGTCGCTCTTTACCTTGAACTCGGCAATCACGCGGCCGTTCTTGAGCGCCTTGCCCTCGTAGGGGCGCAGCTCCACCACGTCGCCCATCTCCATCTGGCTCACGTCGAGCTCGATGGGCAGTGCACCCGCGTCTTCCATGGTGTTGTAGAAGATGGGCGCGATTTTGCTGCCCAGGCACACGCCGCCGAAGCGCTTGTTCGGCACGAAGGGGATGTCCTCGCCGGTGAACCACAGCACCGAGTTGGTGGCCGACTTGCGCGAGGAGCCGGTGCCCACCACGTCGCCCACATAGGCCACGAGGTGGCCTTTGGCGCGCAACGATTCGATGAACTTCACAGGGCCTCGCTTGCCGTCTTCCTCGGGCGTGATGCCAGGCCGCGCGTTCTTCAGCATGGCCAGCGCGTGCAGCGGGATGTCCGGGCGGCTCCAGGCGTCGGGGGCGGGAGACAGGTCGTCGGTGTTGGTCTCGCCCGGCACCTTCAATACGGTGAGGGTCAAGCTTTGCGGCACTTCGGGCCGGCTGGTGAACCACTCGGCATCGGCCCAGCTCTGCAACACCGCTCGCGCGTGGGTGTTGCCCTGCTCGGCCTTCTCCTTCACATCGTGGAACTGGTCGAACATCAGCAGTGTGTGCTTCAGGCCGGCCGCGGCCACGGCGCCCACCTCGGCATCGTCGAGCAGGTCGATCAGCGCGCCGATGTTGTAGCCGCCCAGCATGGTCGCCAACAGCTCGGTGGCCTGGGTGCGCGGCAGCAGGGGGCTCTTCTCGGTACCGTGCGCCACGGCGGCCAGGTAGGACGCCTTCACCTTGGCCGCGTCGTCGACACCGGCCGGCACGCGATAGGTGATGAGTTCGACCAGGAACTGCTCCTCGCCCTTCGGAGGCGCCTTCAGCAGCTCGATGAGCTCGGCCGTCTGCGCGGCGGTGAGCGGCAGGGGCGGGATGCCGAGCGCGGCGCGTTCGGCGGCGTGTTGACGGTAGGCGTTGAGCATGTGTTGTGGTTGGAGTGGAGGAGGGAATGGGGTGACGCCGGCCTGAAACAAGCCAGCCGCTATCCCGCTTGGGGTGTGATGACCTTGAGGCCCTTGAAGTAGTCGCGGAAGAAGCCGGCGTCGCGGGTGATGAGGCCGGTGCACTGGAGAAGCGCGTGGGCACCGACGAGGAAATCGGGGATGGCGCGCGGAGAATCGCCGGCAGCATTTCCGGCCTCGCGTAGCCGCCCCTTGTACTTGCGCTGCATCTCGCCCGCGCGTACGGCGGCACGCTGCTCGATGGCGGAGTAGCCCAGGCCCATATCCTCCAGCGCGTCCATGACCTGCGAGCCGTGCCCCAGTCCGGCGGTAACCTCGCTCACCACCACGTCGCACACGACGACCGGGCCGCGGCCCAGCGCCATGCGCAGGCAGGCCTCGGCCGCGTCGGCGCGCGGGTCGTCGCCGAGCAGGTCGATCAGCACGGAAGTGTCGACGGCGATCGTCACGGCTCCACCGGATCGCCCGGCGCGCGTCCGCGCAGCTCACGCATGATGTCGTCAGTGGTCACGCCCTCGGGCAGCTTGAAGCGCCCGCGCGCACGGGAGATGGCGTCATCGACGTTCTTGCGCAGGATGATGCGGCTGCCATCGAGCTCGACCTTCAGCAAGGTGCCCTTGGTCAGCCCCAGCGCGTCGCGCACGGCCTTGGGAAGCGTGATCTGCCCGCGTTCCGCCACAGTCGCTTCCATGGCCTGCTCCTGGGAGTCGGTATGTATGCATTGTACATACCGGCGGCGTCATACTTTCGGGATGCAGCCTATGCGGCCGCCCATGAACGGAGCGCTGCGGCCGCGAGGCCGGGCGCCATTGCCGAGCCATTGCTGCTGCACGAGTGCCTGGACCAGACCCATCGGTTCGCCACGCCAGAACAATGGGGTGTGGTACGGCGCAGCATCCCGCAGGCCTGGATCGATCAAGCCTTGGCGGCCACCGGCACAGCCACCGTGCGGCGTCGGCGACTCCCGTTGGAGAAAGCTGTCTGGCTGGTGTTGGGCATCGCCCTGTTGCGTGACCGCCCGATTCTGGACACCGCCCAGGCGCTGGACCTTGCGCTTCCCAGCGGTTCGGGCGACACGGTACGGCACTTCATCAACTCCAGCGCGTTGAGCCAAGCCCGTCAGCGCCTGGGCGCCGAACCGCTTCAATGGTTGTTCCAGCACACCGCCGCACGCCGGGCGCGTCCGCAAGCCGGCCGCCAGCGCTGGCGTGGCCTGTCGCTGTATGCGCTGGACGGTATGGTTTGGCGCACCTGCGACACACCAACCAACCGCGAATGCTTTGGGGGCCAGCGCAATCATGCCGGCCTGTGGCCGCTGCAGCACCGCCAGCAGCGCCACTGGCTCATCCCGGCCCGCAAGGGGTTCAAGGGCGAGGTGCCCCCACGCCGCAGCGAGCGCAGGTTCCCATGCGCCGCGCGCATGTCCGAAACCCGCTACCCCGTCATGAAAAATGCCGCTCAGCGTTAACTGAGCGGCATTGCCCCGCAGGGCGCTTTTTCAGAGCTTGCGTTGAACCGCTTACTGCTGCGGTTGCGGCTGCTGCGGGGTTTGCTGCGGCGGTTGCTCCGGCGAGAACTTGTAGTCGGTCTTTGCTTTGCCGCGGACATCTTCGCGGAACTTGGCAAGCTTTTGTTGTTCAAGCCGCTGCTTGAGCTGGGCCGATACCTCGGTCAGCGGCGGGAACTGCGCCTCGCGGGTGTCTTCGAGCTTGATGATGTGGTAGCCGAACTGCGACTTCACGGGCGTCTGCGTCATCTCGCCCTTCTTGAGCGCCGCGAGGGCCTTTGCGAACTCGGGCACATAGGCATCAGGCTTGGCGAAATCCAGGTCGCCGCCGCGTTCGGCCGAGCCCGGGTCCTTGGAGTTCTTCTTGGCCACGTCTTCGAACTTCGCGCCGGCTTTGATGTCGGCGATCAGCTTCTTGGCCTCGTCTTCCTTCTCCACGAGGATGTGGCGGGCGCGGTACTCGGTGCCCGTGGCCTGTGACTTGAACTTGTCGTATTCGGCCTGAACCTCGGCGTCGGTGATGGGGTTCTTCTTGCGCTCGCTTTCGAACAGCTCGCGGATCAGGATGCTTTGCCGCGCGAATTCCATTTGCGCCTTGTAGTCGGCCGACTGCGCCAGGCCGCGCTTCTCGGCTTCCTGCATGAACATCTCGCGCAGCACGACTTCGTCGCGTGCCTGCTTCTCAAGCTCCGGCGTACGGGGCTGCCCTTGGCGGGCGGCCTGGCTCAAAAGCGCTTCGACCCGGGCCTTGGGAACGGGCTTGCCGTTCACGATGGCGATGTTCTGGGCCTGCACGGCCAACGGCGCAAGCAGGGCGAGCGACACGCAGGCCGCGAGGGACATGTTTCTCATGGGGTAAAGCCTTTCGATACTCGGAAGCGGGGGAACTTGCCGGAAGCGGCCGGTGAGGCCAGGCGGTATGGAGTGGGACGACGGGGGAAGGTTCAGAACCTGTGAACCCAGCGGGCACGCTGCATGGGTTCACAAGGTTATCAGTGCTCGCCAGGGGCACGTGCATCGATGGCCAGGGCATGGATGCCACGGGGCATCAACGAGTGCAGGGAATCATATACGAGCCGATGTCGGGCCACGCGCGACAAACCGTTGAAGCGGCCGCTGACCACGCGCACGCTGAAATGACGCCCTTCGCGAGCGCCTGCGTGGCCGGCGTGCAGATGGCTGTCGTCCTGCACCTCCAACTGCAGCGGCGCGAGCGCCTCGCGAAGCGCTGTTTCGATCTGTTGCGCAGTGACCGCCATGGTTCACAGATTCTCGGGACTGGCGCGTTCGGGCGTCTTGGCCTCGCCGTCCTGGGGCTTGATGTGGCGGCTCAGGTACACCACCTGGCCGATGGAGAAGGCCAGCATCAGCCCGGTGGCACCGAAGACCTTGAAGCTGGCCCAGGTGGCCGTGGAGAACGCATAGGCCACGTACAGATTGAGCAGCCCCATGAGCGCCAGGAAGGCGATCCATGCGAAGTTGAGCCGCTGCCACACTTGGGGCGGCAACTCGAATTCGCCGCCCAGCATCTCGTGCAGCAGGTTCTTGCCGAACACGCGACTCAGCCAGAAGGCCAGGCCCAGCGCCCAATAGGCGAGGCTGGGTTTCCACTTGATGAACACCGGGTTCTGGAACCACACCGTGGCGCCGCCCAGCACGATGACGAGGGCGAAGGTGATCCACAGCATGATGTGCACCGGCCGCCGGGTTGCCTTGAGCACCGCGACCTGCACGAAGGTGATCGCGGTCATGACGATGGTGCCCAGCAGGACAGGCGCTTCCTGCGCGTCGACCACGCCGCCCGCGACGATGAACCCGAACCAGGTGGTGGCGAACTCCGCTGCCCATTCCTTGTGCCGGTCGGCGTAGGAGAAGGTACCGAAGAAGAGGATGAGCGGCAGGAAGTCGAGGAAAAGCTTCATCAGGTAGGTGCGGCGGGGCGACGTCGGCGCGCAGCGGTGTTCGCGCGCAGGGAAGTCACTGCCCGGCGGGGTCGAAGTTTATCGCTGCCGAATTGATGCAGAAGCGCTCGCCGGTGGGTGCGGGCCCGTCCTCGAACACGTGGCCGAGGTGAGCGCCGCAGTTGTTGCAGCGGACCTCGATGCGCACCATGCCGAGAGTCGTGTCCCGCACGCGCTCGATCACCTCGCTGTTGATGGGCTGGAAGTAGCTCGGCCAGCCGCAGCCCGCGTCGAACTTGGTGGAGGCGTCGAACAAAGGCGTGCCGCAGCCCACGCAGTCGTAACGGCCCGGCTCCCAGTGGTTCCAGTACTTGCCGGTGAAGGGGCGCTCGGTGGCAGCATGACGCGTGACCTCGTACTGCATGGGGTCGAGCTGGGCGCGCCACTCGGCGTCCGTCTTGTTGAACTTGTAGTGGCTCATGGTGACTCCTCGGATTTCATGAGGAGCACGAGACCTCGATGTGCTGCGCCCACTCGGGCGGGAAGCCGGCGTAGGCCTCGTGCTCCGGCTGTTCGTCGTACGGGTGCTGCAAAACTTTCAGCAGTCGCTGTACCTCCGCGTGATCGCCCGCCTGCGAACGCTCGATCGCCTGCTGCGCCAAGTGGTTGCGCAACACGTACTTCGGGTTCACGCGGTTCATGGCCGCGGCTCGCGCGGCGGCATTCCGGCCTTCGGTGCGCAGGCGCTCGCGGTAGCGCTCGGCCCAGGCGTCAAAGGCTTCGCGGTCGATGAACAGGTCGCGCACCTGGGCGTTGTCGGCCTGATCTTCGGTGCGAAAGCTCGCCAGCCGTCGAAACGCGATGGTGAAATCCACGCGGTCTTCGGCCATGCGGCGCATCAAGGCGTCGATGAGCTCGGCGTCGCCCTCGCGCTCGGTGGCAAGCCCGAGCTTGGCCCGCATGCGTGCTTGCAGCGCCTGCGGGAAGACGCTGCGGTAGGGCTCCAGCGCGGCCAGGGCCTGGTCGGTGTCGGCCATCAGCGGCAACAGGCCCTGCGCCAGCGCGTGCAAATTCCAAAACGCGACGTGGGGTTGCTGACCGAAGGCGTAGCGGC